>JBPOFE010000016.1:0-32204 GCA_051252035.1 Sulfitobacter sp. | reverse complement strand
GTGTTGGTGATGATTACATCGCTGTCCAGCTGGCGGCGCAGGTCGGCCTCTTGCTTGTCCAGCGAATAGCCGACGCCAGCGCCCAGCGCGCCACCGATCAACGCGCCCTTGAGCGCCGCATCACCCCGGTTGCCGTCGCCTTTGGACAAGGCACCGATCAACGCCCCGGCACCTGCACCGATCAGCGCACCGTTTTTGGTTTTCTGGTTCGGGTCGTTCGGACCCGCGCCAATCTGACCGGGTTCTGTACACGCACCCAGCGTCATTGCACCGGCCAGAATGCTGGCCAAAGTAAATTTCGTAGAAATCATAGTCACTGCCTTCATGTTTGTGGCCCCGTTCGGGCAGGGCGCTTTGATATGTGGTGTATATAGGGCGATGTCGGATGATAAAATCACGGGGAATTTCGCATCGGCAGTATCCCGCGCATAGGGGAGATGGGGCGGGACGGCTTTGCGGTGTTGGCGGACCTTAGCGATTATGCGCGTTCCAACGCCGCCAAAACAAAATCTGCGCGCTCTTTTGGGGGTGCCAGTGGCAAAAAACGGATGTCGTAGCCCATATCCAAGAGCGCGGCTTCAATCCGGGATGCCTCCTCCACCGCGGATGAGAAGTCATGTTGACGCTCTTCGTCCTGTGAGAAAATCTCGGGCCAGGGCGGGGCGAAAAATACCGTTCTGGCGTAGTGCAGAGAGTTGCCAATTGTTCTGCGATAGGGCTCTCCTCCAGCGAATTGAAGCGCGACGGCAGCATCCACCAAGCCTCTGTCAAAGAACACTAAATCGGGCTCTGACTGTGCTTCAACGAGGTCCGCCTTTGCCATTGCGAGAGCTTGACGCGCGAACGCGTTCATATCGACCCAAGGCAAGGCTTTTCCAGTTCCCGCCTGCTCTTCCGCCACGATACGCCGACCGGGTTCGGGTATGGTGGCATATCCTCTGGCCTCAAGCTCAAGCAGCAAGGTGGATTTACCACCCCCCGAACAACCCGTGATGAGAACAGACGTTTCAGACAAAATTTGAAACCCCCAATGGGATACACATCGCATCACCACTCAGCGGATGATGGAAATGCTGAAAATCTTGGCGCATATACGACAATAGCCAATGCTATCCGCTCACGCCTCCGCCCGCGCGGTTTCAAATGCCAACATCGCACGTTTTACGGGCAAGCCCCAATGATACCCGCCCAATTCGCCAGATTTGCGCAGGGCGCGGTGGCAGGGGATCAGCCACGACACCGGATTGCGGCCCACGGCGGTGCCAACCGCGCGCACGGCCTTGGGGCTGCCCACTGCATCTGCGATTTCAGAATAGGTGGTGACGTTACCCGATGGAATGCTCAACAACGCCTCCCAAACCTTGATCTGAAACGGTGCACCGATCAGGTACAGCGGTGCTTTGTCCAATTTATCTTCCTGCGCGCCAAACGCTGTCATCACCCACGGGTGTAACCTTTCTGGGTCTTCGACAAATGTGGCCAGTGGCCAGCGTTCCGTCAGATCCTTCATTGCGGCCTCTTCGCCGATCTCAGCCGCCAGTGCCAAACCGCAAATGCCCTTTTCGGTTCCCATCACCAAGGCCAATCCAAAGGGACTATCAAACCAGCCCCAATAGATCGTGAGGTCCGCGCCTTTGCGGGCAAACTCACCTGGGCTCATCGATTCCCAGCGCAGGAAAAGGTCGTGCAACCGACCTGTGCCGGACAGCCCCAGCGAATGCGCGGTGTCCAACGTGGTGAACCGTTCCCGCATCAGCGTTTTGGCGTGCCCCAACATCAGATATTGTTGATAGCGTTTCGGCGAGACCCCGACCCAGCGCGAGAACAGCCGTTGGAAATGCGCCGCAGACATGCCCATTTCGCTGGCAATTTGTTCCAACTGCATCGGGTCATCAGCGCGATCAATCAGGTCAATCGCACGGCGCATGACGCCGTAGTGATAACCATCATCACTGTTCGGTGCGGATATGGGTTTAATCTGTGTCATGCATCCAATCTAGGTGTTAGTCGCCCGCCAAGCGACCCGAAACTTGCGGGAAATATATCTGCCGCGCCTTGCCCTAGGCGTTATTTCCGCACATACCATCGCGCATGGCAAAACAGCTCGACTATCATACCATCCGCGAGATTTTCACGCGCTTTCAACAGGCAGAGCCTGAACCGAAAGGTGAATTGGAACATGTGAATGTCTATACGCTGGTGGTGGCCGTGGCGCTCAGTGCGCAGGCCACCGATGCGGGCGTCAACAAAGCGACGCGCGCGTTGTTTGCGATTGCCGATACCCCACAGAAAATGCTGGATTTAGGTATTGATGGTGTCACTGAGCATATCAAAACCATTGGTCTGTTTCGCCAAAAAGCCAAGAACGTCATCAAATTAAGCCAGATATTGGTCGATGAATACGGTGGCGAAGTGCCCAATTCTCGCGCTGCGTTACAATCGCTGCCTGGTGTCGGGCGCAAGACCGCCAATGTGGTGTTGAACATGTGGTGGCACCAACCCGCCCAAGCCGTGGACACCCATATCTTTCGCGTTGGCAACCGCACTGGCCTTGCCCCCGGCAAGACGGTTGAAGCCGTTGAGCGCGCCATCGAAGACAACGTGCCTGCTGATTTCCAACACCATGCACATCACTGGCTGATCCTGCATGGCCGCTATCATTGCAAGGCGCGCAAGCCATTGTGCCGCACCTGTATTATCCGTGATCTTTGCCAATTTGAGGACAAAACTGAATGACCAAATACGAAGTAGTCGGCATCGGGAATGCCGTTGTCGATGTGATCAGCCATGCCGATGATAGTTTTCTAGACCATATGGGGATCGAAAAGGGCATTATGCAATTGGTCGAACGTGACCGCGCAGAAGTGCTTTTTGGTGCGATGGAAGATCGGCTTCAGACGCCGGGCGGGTCGGTGGCGAACACGGTTGCGGGCGTTGGTTCACTGGGCCTGCCCACCGCATTTATCGGGCGCGTGCGAGATGATGCCTTGGGTAAATTCTATGCCAAATCCATGGCCGATGGCGGCACCGCCTTTGTGAATGACCCCGTTGCAGGTGGCAATCTGCCGACATCTCGGTCGATGATCTTTGTCTCTCCTGATGGGGAGCGGTCGATGAATACCTATTTGGGTATTTCCACAGATCTGGGGCCGGCCGATGTCCCTGATCAAGTTGCGTCGAGCGCAAAGATCATGTTTCTCGAAGGCTATCTGTTCGACAAAGATCAAGGCAAACAAGCGTTTCTCGAGGCATCACGCCTGACCCGTGCCGCGGGTGGCAAGGCAGGCATCGCCATCTCTGATCCGTTTTGCGTGAACCGACACCGCGCTGATTTTCTGCGTATGATTGGTGACGAATTGGACTATGTCATTGGCAACGAGGCTGAAATTCGGTCGTTGTTTGAAACGGATGATCTTGAGGGCGCGCTCGCCAAAACCGCTGCTATGTGTCCTTTGGTTGTCTGTACGCGTTCCGGTGATGGCGTGACGATTATCCAAGGCGACACCCGTGTCGATGTACCGGTGAACAAAGTTGTTCCCGTCGATGCGACAGGTGCTGGCGATCAGTTTGCCGCTGGATTTCTTTATGGGGTGGCAACGGGTCGTGATTTGGAAACCTGCGGGCGCATGGGCAACATTTGCGCGGCTGAGGTTATCGGCCATGTTGGGCCACGCCCAGAGGTCGCGATTATGGACCTCTTCAAAGCACAGGGTCTCGTCTGAACATGTTGGCGGACGGCCTGCATGATGTACCGTTTGGTAAAGTGGCGATGGTAGTCACGCATCTTGAAATGCGCGCCCCTGTACCAATCCGACCTGCATCAACACCTGACGGCGTCAGCCTCAGGCAAGTCCACCCTGATCTGGCGTGGTATCGCGATATATTCACCCGTGTCGGCGCGCTTGATTGGCTGTGGTATGGGCGGCTCAAGATGTCGGACGCCGAATTGTCAGCCATTCTGAATGATCCAAAAATTGCATTCTATACACTGACCCGTGACGGGCAGGACGAGGCAATGCTGGAACTGGATCTTCGGCAGGACGGTGAATGTGAATTGGCCTATTTTGGTCTGACCTCAAACCTGATTGGCACTGGCGCTGGTCGGTTTTTAATGAATGAGGCGATCCGCCTCGCGTGGGCGCAGCCGATCACGCGCTTTCACGTTCACACCTGTACGCTGGATAGCGATCAGGCGTTGTCTTTCTATATCCGCAGCGGGTTTACCCCCCATCACCGTCAGGTCGAAATTGACGACGATCCGCGGTTGATTGGCCTGTTGCCCGAAACCGCAGCACCCCATGTGCCGCTAATCCGTGACTAACACCGGCCGCGTTTAAAACATCGCGTGACTTGCTTAAGCTTTGCGGGTTGCGGATTGACAAACACGTCACCACCACAGGGATTGATTTCCAACGCATATCCGCCTGTATCGCGCCGGATAAACGCCAGCACATCTGCGCCGCTTGCTACTGATCCGCACCACGGACCAAAACAGGCAACCTCCAATGTGAGGTTCTGTTCAAACGGCGCATGGAACCCTGATTTTGACAGCGACTGCCCCCTGATCGTTGCAGGAATACGAGTCATCTCGGGCGGGTTTTGTGACGCACTCCCCGTCTTTGGCATCTTGTGTTCATTCACGACCAACCTGCCATGCACAACAACATATGCATCCGGCGATTTATGGGCGCGTTCATAAGTGGCCTCAACCGAGGGAGCGAGACAAGACAGCGCAAAGGCCGGTAGCGGGATGGCCAGCGCCAGTAACAAAGCCAAAACGCGCATTACAAATACTCCTCAAACTCTTTGACGATCGCCTCATAGACCGCGCGTTTGAACGGGACGATCCCATCAACCAATTGATCAACAGGCGACCAGCGCCAGCTTGAAAACTCGGGATGATCGGTGTCAATGTTCACCTGTTCATCCGTACCGCTGAAACGCATCAGAAACCATTTTTGTTCCTGACCCCGATAGCGGCCTTTCCAGATCCGCGGCACCAGATCATGGGGCAAATCATAGGGCAGCCATTCAGCGGTTTGCGCCACAACGCGCGCCAAATCACGGCTGATCCCGGTTTCCTCTTCTAACTCACGAAAGGCCGCCTCATCCGCGGCTTCACCCTTTTCCACACCGCCTTGTGGCATTTGCCATGCATCAACATCACGGTCTTTGCGTTGCCCAACAAATACGTCGCCTGCATGGTTCAGCAGCATCACACCGACACATGGGCGATACGGCAATTTGGAAATTTCATCAGGCGTCATCACAGCACTTTCTTTGATAGATCAGGTGCACAAAGTTAACTTAAGCACATCCGTTCTGCTATCAAATATCACGATACAAGTGCAGCCCTAAACCTATCAGAGATTAATTGAGACCGAGAGGAGTACCATTGGGTTAGGTTCACGCGTCGTCCTGTTTAGGATGATGAATTACGTCACCGCCTTTGCCATCAGTACATCGGGCGCGCTGGGCGCGCCTGCGTGCTTAGTAATACTGGTTTTCTTTCTGCCGTCTTAGTCGTCTGACTTTGGCCGCTCGCTTTTGGGATCATATGGGGGCCGCACATGTGCGACCGCCGCAAATTTTTGGCCCGCTACATCAATTTCGAATGTCGACGCTTTGATGAAATCGTTGGTCACCTTTTCATCCGCATCAATCTGGCACAACGCAACGGCTGCGCCAACGGTGTGACCATAGGCGGCTGAACGGACTTCGCCAATTTCAACGCCATTGCGCAAGACAGATTCCCCGCCCCAAAGCTGTGGTGCTGCATCTTCCAGACTGAGTTGCACTATGCGGGTGCACAGATGGTCCGGGTCTTGCTTTGCGGCAAGCAACGCGTCCTTGCCGATAAACCCACCCGGTTTGTCAAAATCCACGGCAAAGGACAATCCGGCCTGCATGGGCGTGATGTCGGGGGTCAACTCCCTACTCCACGCGCGGAAACCCTTTTCAATGCGAAGTCCTTCGAGCGCATAATAGCCTGCATCACGGATGCCAAATTCGGCACCATTTTCCATCAGGTCGTTGTACACGCCAGCCGTAAATTCAACCGGGACAATCAATTCCCAACCCAGTTCGCCCACATAGGTCATCCGGTTGGCAATCACGGTCGCATAGCCAAGGTCGATCTGTTGGGCGCTGGCAAATGGGAACGCTGCATTGCTCAGGTCAGTTTTTGTCAACTTGTTCAGGACGGCCCGTGAGTTTGGCCCCATCACCGACAGAACCGACCATGCGCCAGTCACGTCGGTCAGAAACGCATGTGCCTCTGGGTTAATTTTCTTATTGATCCAGTCCGCATCATGCACTGCTTGCGCGGACCCTGTGATCAGCATGAATTTGTGATCTTCCAAACGGATCACAGTCAGGTCGCTTTCGTAGCCGCCACGCTCGTTCAACAGGCCCGTGTAAACGGTCTTGCCAACTTCAACATCCACGTTTGCAGCACAAATTCGGTTGAGTTCGTTGCAGGCGTCGCGACCTTGAACCAACAGCTTGGCAAAGGAACTTTGGTCGAACACAGACACGCCTTCACGGGTGTTTTTGTGTTCTGCGGCGACATTGTCGTGCCAATTTTGACGGCCAAAACTATATTCAATTTCCGCCTTTTGATCCGCATTCGCGAACCAATTTGCGCGTTCCCAACCCATTTTCGATCCAAACACCGCCTTCTTGGCCGCCAACCGATCATAAAGCGCGGATCGGCGGAAAGGGCGCGCCGTATCAAGCTCTCGGTTCGGCCAAGGCATCGCATAATGCAGACCCAGTGTTTCCTTGACGCGGTCATGCAGCCATGTCGGATTGTTGTTGAAATTGGCAAACCGACGGATATCGACCGCAAAAAGATCCGAGGTCGCCTCGCCCTGAACGATCCACTCGGCCAATGCGCGCCCTGCCCCACCCGCACTGGCGATCCCCATGGAGTTAAAGCCAGCCCCGACAAAGAAGTTCTTGAGGTTTGGAGCTTCGCCAAGAAGGTAATTGTTGTCAGGTGTGAAACTCTCAGGCCCGTTATAGAATTTACGCACACCAGTGGATTCCATCTGCGGCACGCGGATCAATGCGTTCTCGAGCAATATCTCGAATTGGTCCCAGTCATCGGGCAGCAGTTGGAAGAAAAATTTATCAGGAATACCGTCCATCGCCCATGGTTTTGCAGATGGCTCAAAGCCGCCCATCACCAGACCGCCCGTTTCTTCCTTGAAGTAGATATAGCCATCAGGGTCACGCAAAACCGGCAGATCGGGGTTCACACCTTCAATACGCTCGGTCACGATATACATGTGTTCTGCGGAATGCAGCGGGACATCGACGCCGCACATTTTTCCCAGATTGCGCGCCCATTGACCGCCGCAGTTGACAACAACTTGTGCATCAATTGTGCCGTGATCCGTCACAACGCCGGTCACTGTATTGTCCTTGGTCAGAATGTCAGTGACGGTCACTCCTTCGATCACGCGGGCACCGTTCATGCGCGCACCTTTGGCCAGCGATTGCGTCAGGTCAGTTGGGTTTGCTTTGCCATCGCCGGGCATCCACAGACCGCCCTTGACGTCTTCGACCTGCATGACGGGCCATTTGTCCTGCGCCTGCTGCGGGGATATCACCTCAACGTCTACGCCCTGCGCGCGCGCCGCTGCCGCTGTCCGCAGCAACATCGTCATCCGATCATCTGTTCGCGCGACTGTTACGGACCCGCATTGCATCCATCCTGTCGCAAGTTCAGTTTCGGCTTCCAACTGGGCATAAAGTTCGGTCGAGTACTTGATCAGTTCCGTCATTGCAGGTTGGCTGCGTAACTGTCCCACCAGGCCAGCGGCATGCCATGTGGTGCCACAACTCAGTTGACCTTGTTCGAGCAGAACCACGTCTTTGTGACCCATTTTCGTCAAATGGTATGCGACCGAACAGCCAACGATGCCGCCCCCGATAATTACGTATTGTGCATTTGTCGGAAAATTATTGTCAGCCATGCCCGATTCCTTGATCAAAAGACGTTGGCTACATCATAAGTTAACTTTGCAAAATTTTGCAATATCTTTCTTATCTTGTCATTCTAAAATGCAATGGATACGGCATGATCACTCAGCGCGCGACGAATATCTTCGGGAGGGGCGCAATCAAAGACAATCTCGGCGCTTTGCGGCAAGGGCTTTAGCACAACTTTTCCAACAACATCGAATTTGCTTTCGTCAACAAGGATCATTTGATGTTTTGCCTGATGGATCATTATGTTGCGAAGGTCGGCAGCTTCGCGTGAAAAGTCAGTAAAGAGCGCTTCAGCGCTTATACCGCCCGCCGCAACCAGTGCGAATTCAGCGCGGTAGCTTTTTAATTGCGCAATTGTGTCTAACCCGAAAGTGGCCTTTTCGCTCACATCGTAGCGCCCACCCAACAGGATGATTTCTTGCGAAGCGGGCTCCAAAGTTTCCGCTATTTTTAAGTCGTTAGTGTATATGATCAACTTCTTACGCAAAACGGATAATTGCTGTGCCACCGCCAGCGTACTAGACCCATTGTCGATGATAATCGACGCCCCGTCGGGAATTTTCCCCGCAATAAATTTTGCAATCCGAACCTTACCTTCCCAATTAATCATGGTCCTTTCTGCAAGGGGATATTCGCTGTTTCGGATCGATGTTGCGCCGCCACGGACCTGCGTGAGCTTGTTATCTTTGGCAAGATGTTCGATATCTTTACGCACCGTTTCACGCGATACGCCTAGAATTTCTGTCAGCTGTCGTGTGGAAACGGCAGGCTGCTCTGCGATCTCTCGCAGAATAAGTGCGTGCCTTTTTGGCTGTAACATCCCGGCTCTCCACTCTACCACTGCACCATACTTGGCAAAGTTTTGCCAAGAAATGCCTTGATCGTCCAGTGCCTAGCCACACAAAAGGGAAATAGCCTGCTTTATCTCCTGCGCCATGCCTGCGTGCGAGCCAGAATACCCTTGGACGCGATCAGATGGAAAATCCGCGCGCCTGCGTTGGTATAAAAGATCATCATGCCCATCGCTGCAGCGGGTGCAATGTCACCTGCATCATCCATGTTCAGCACAGCGATAGAGGCCAGTGCAGTTTTTGGCGAATACAGGAACACCACCGCTGACACCGTCGTCATCGCGTTCACGAACAGATAAATCGAGATATCCAGAACCGCAGGCAGACAAACTGGCACAGTGACGCGGCGAAACAGCTTGAGTGTGGGTTGTTTCAGGGACGCCGATACCGATTCAAATTCGCGATCCATCTGCTGCAAAGCAGTCGTCGCGGTCAGATGAGATACCGTATAAAAGTGGGTGATCGAACAGACCACAAGGATCGCCATCGTTCCGTAAATCACATAAAGCGGGTTGTCTGGATTGTTGAAGAAGAAGATATACGCGAGGCCAAGTACCATACCGGGGATTGCCATCGGTAGCATCGCAAACATCTGAAAAATTGTGCGGCCCGTTTTGAACCCATTTGATTTCTCGACAAGGTAAGCACCGAAAAAAATTACTGCAGTGCCCACAGTCGCCGTCAAAAGACCCAACTTTATCGAATTGAAGTACGCACCCCACCCTCCACCATCCATGCGATTGAATTGGTAGTTGTTCAGGCTAAAGCTGAGGTCATATGGCCAAAATTTCACCAGCGCAGCAAACTGGCAAACGGCAAGCATCCCGACAATAAAGACACCTACAAAGCTGGCGTATCCGAACATGATCCAATCGGTACGGCGGTTCGGCGTTGGCTCGTACGGAACGGACCGTGCAGACAACAGTGCGACTTGTTTGCTTTGCACAAAACGGTCAAGTGCAAAGGCAAGGATTGCAGGCAGGATCAGCACAACAGAGACCACAGCGCCCATTTCAAAGTTTTGCTGTCCAATAACCTGTTTATAGATATCGACAGCAAGCACGTTGAACTGCCCGCCGATCACTTTGGGCAAGCCAAAATCCGTAATGACAAGGTTGAAAACTACAAACGCCGCGGACACGAGACCATAGCGCGCACCGGGTATCGTAACCGTCCAGAAGGTACGCCACGAGCTGGCGCGCAAGGAAACTGCCGCCTCGTATAGCCGTGCATCAGATATCGCCAGCGCGGTGGAAATAATCAAAAACGCATGCGGAAAGGTAAAGAACACCGAACCGATAACAATACCGATGGGACCGTAAATAGTGGCCCCAAACAGCAGTTCCTTGAGCATGCCCTGATTGCCAAACAGATAGACCAATGCGATGCCCGGTAACAATGACGGCACGAGGATCGGCGCCATCGCGATCAGGCGAAACACGCCTTTGAACCGCATGCAGGACCTGTTCAGGGCATAGGCAAACCAGAATGCCAGCGTGACGGTAATGATTGTGCTGATGGTTGCGATCCAAACCGAATTCTTAATCGAGTTGGAAAGCGCAGGTGTCTCAAAATAGGTGGTAAAGTTACCCAACCCAAACGATTCGACCGGGCGCAGTTGAACACGGCGAAAGGTGTTACTGTCCAATTCCACCCAGTCTGTCGTGTCGGTCAGCGTCGAGCCAACCAGAAACCGACCTTTTTCTGTTGTATTCCGCAGCCTGTATTTTACCGGGCTGCGAAAGCTGAAATCGGGAAAGAACTGAGTGACACCAAGGCGGCCATCAGAGCCCGCGATCATGTCGCTTTCATCCAAGAGCTGAAGCCGCTGGTTCATTTGGGCAAAGGAAACGGGATCCGAGAACGTCGTGCCATCCTCACTACTGACCTGCACCTCATAGGCGGAAAGATCAAACTGGAACGTAGAAACCGACTTTGACAACATCGCATAGAGCGGAAAGATCATGGTGATCAGAAGGTATAGACCGATCACCACCATGCTGGCGCGCATGATGATATCGTCACGCGACAACGTTCCCTTTACAACGGGACCGGCTGGAAGCGTTTGATCCGGGCTCGCACTCATTTGACTGCCTCCGGTCGATCAAACGCCATCAACCGCCCTTTTGGTAGCTCGATTGTCATCGTGCATCCCTCTGACAATTCCAGCCGTCGTACCGCATTTATGGAAAAATCTGCGATCAATTCACTGGTGCCAAAGCGATCGTGCTTAAGGCGGCAGCGCCAGAATGAACCCAGAAACTCCATTTCGTTGACAAGCACTTCAAGCGCGTTTGCCTCGGTCACGATGGTGTCGTCGCCACCCGGTGACCGCGCGCCGTCACCGTGTGGAATAACGTCTTCTGGGCGAATGGCGGCAATGATGTTCTGACCATCCGCAAAGTCATGCGGTAGAGATTCCATCGTGGCCTGACCAAATCGAACCGATCCGCTTGGGCCTGCGGTCGCCAAAATCTGATTCATCTCTCCGATAAAGTCAGCAACGAATAACGTCGCGGGCTCACGGTAAATTTCAGTGGGTGTGCCAACTTGTTCGATCACACCATGGTTCATCACCACAATGCGGTCGGCCATCGACAATGCTTCTTCTTGGTCATGGGTCACCATCACGGTGGTTACACCCAATTCACGCTGCAACTCCTTGATCTCGTGACGCAGATGGACACGCACCTTGGCGTCAAGCGCCGATAGGGGCTCATCTAGCAACAACAGACCGGGATTTGTGGCAATGGCACGGGCCAACGCGATACGCTGCTGTTGTCCCCCTGACAGTTGTGCAGGGTATTTCTTGCCTTGATCCGGCAACCCAACTAGCTTCAAAAGCTCGGACACGCGTGCATTAATTTCTTTCTTTGATCGACCGGTGTTTTCCAGGCCAAACGCAATATTCTTCTCAATGGTCAGGTTTGGGAACAGCGCATAAGACTGAAACACAATCCCGAAATCACGCTCTGAAGGGGGCAGGTTTGATATGTCTTTGCCGCCTTGTTCGACCTTGCCTTGTGACTGAAGGTCAAGACCCGCAATTGCCCGCAGCAACGTTGTTTTACCGCAGCCCGATGGCCCTAGGAAACAAATCAATTCCTCATCGTAGATATCAAGCGACACATCCCTGAGCGCAATAAAAGAACCAAACGCTTTCCAAAGGTTTTCAATTTTCAGATAGGGTTCTGAACGGGAGTTGACGTGCGGCACGGTAGATCATCCTTCTCAGCATGACGGCAGTTAATGTGCCGAAACGAGATAGTGTTGGGGTACAAATAAGGGCGCACAAAAGACCTGCGCGCCCTCTTTCACGACCGCTTACTTAGGGTCGGATTTGCCGTCATAACGGCTCTGCCATTCGCTTAGGATTGCGGCGCGATTGTTCGCAGCAAACTCAAAGTCATTGTCGATCATCGCATCGAGCAGGTTTTCTGGGAAATGCTCAACGGGTTGCGCAATACCGGGATAAGCAACAACTGCATACCCAACATTGTACATCACATTCGCTTCTTTGGTGACCGTGAAATCAACCAGCTTTTGTGCGGCTTCCAAATCGTCAGTTCCTGCAACGATGGCCGTTGCTTCCATGTCCCAGCCAACACCTTCGGATGGTACAATAATCTCAAGCGGTGCGCCGTCTGCCTTTGACTTGGCACCACGGAAAGCAAAGGAGACACCAATCGGGATCTCACCTGATGCTGCAAGTTTGCAAGGCGCTGAACCGGAATGCGTGTAGCGGGCGATGTTGTTGTGCAGGTCGTCCATAAACGCCCACCCATCTTCTTCGCCAAAGATTTGCAGCCAGCTGGAAACATCAAGGAAACCTGTGCCCGACGATGCCGGGTTCGGCATGATAATGTGACCTTCATATTGCGGGTCGGTTAAGTCTTTCCATGACGTCGGCATAGCCAAGCCAAGTTTCTCTGCCTCGACCGTGTTGTAGCAAACCGAAGCCACCCACGCGTCCATCCCTACCCATGCAGGTGGTGTATCTTTATCAACGAATTTCGGGTCCAGTTCTTCGACGCCCTTTGGCGCGTAGGCCTCAAGCATACCTTCTGATTTTAACAGCAAAAGCGACGTTGCAGCGAGACCCCAGACCACATCAGCTTGTGGATTATCGCGTTCTGCCAGCAGTTTTGCGGTGATGACGCCCGTCGAATCTCGCACCCAGTTAACTGTAATATCGGGGTGGCTTTCGTTAAACTTTTCCGCGTAGCGCGCCAAATCTTCGGCTTCAATTGCGGTATAGACCGTCAGCTCTGTCTGCGCGAGTACGCCTGTGGCACTCAATGCCAGAGCCGCGACACCCGTAAGGGCCTTATTTAATATGGTCATACTTTTCTCCTCTGTTGTTATAGATGCTGTACGTGCGCTCTTTTTATTCTTTGAAAATATGGCGCATGAGTCCCTGAAAGGCAAAATTGATAATTCTTACTTAACGATAGGTGTGGCCTATACATGGGTGTAAAAAGGTACTGTGCACAGCGAGGTTCGGCCTCGCTTGAGCTAACTATTCATTCGGTCTTATGTAGTTGGTGCTGCCACTCGCAGCCTAGCGCTGACGTACATCTACGTCTTCGTAGTCCTGACCAATCAAACGGGTTTCAAGCAGCTGCCCACCCCTGTGAAGGATTGGATAAGCCGCAGAGGCAATATGGCTGTTGAAATCACGCAAAGATGCCGCAGTTTCCAAATGAATGTCACTGGAATCAAAACTGATTTCCACACCCTCGCTTAAGCGCTTCAGGTGCCGCTTACGGCTTTTGCGTTCAAGCCTCGCCATCTCTTGTTTTTCTTCCAGAAGCAAACGCGCGCTTTCCATATCGTCTGAAACAAGCAGATTGGATGCCAGCAAAATGTTGGCTTCTGAACGTTCGTGCATATTGCCCAATTCATCCGCACCGTTCTGGGAAAATCTGATCCCCTTTTCAGCCTTCTCCTTGGCCAAGGGGATCAGCCGTTTGACAACGATATCCCCGGCTGTTTCCACGGCGATAGCGTATTCGGTCAATTCGCGTACCCGTTTACTATCCAACTTACTCAACCCCGCACTTTGCAAGGCGGCACCGTAACGACGCACATCATCAAGTGCGGTGTTAACAAAGGCATCTTGTGCAAGCACCGTCCGAGCATGGTCGGCGGAGTATTTGTCATATAGTTCCATCACCGGCTGCAGCATGGTCTCAACCAACTGCACCATGCGCAGCACCTCTCGCCTCAGATTGGCCATGGCCAGATGGGGCTTGTCCAGAACGCTGTCGTCCAGCGCCGATCTGTAGATCGGGGATTGTTGTTCAAACGTAGCGGCCGCGGTTGGTAGAAACCGCGTGAATGGGGCTTCCAACCTATGCGCAAAGATCAACATAACCAACAACAGCACATTAAACAGAATATGCATTGTGATTAACGTCTGTGCCGAAGACGTCGAACCCAGGTAGGGCAACAGATCCAGCTTGTTAACAGCAAATAAGACCAAGATTGCACCTAAGCCACGTACAACGAGGTTGGCAAACGGCACCCGCCGGGCATTGTTTGGCATGCTTCTGCTAAGCCAAACCGGAATGAGCGCGCTGCCCAGATTGGCACCCAATACGAGCGACACACCAGCCGAGACAGGGACGGCATCAATTGACACCAGCGTGACGCACATCAAGATCACCGCAACGCTGGAATGCATCAAAAAGGCCAGCAGGCTGCCGACGATAAAGGCCGTTATGAAATCATTCGACAGATAATCGGCGATAAAGGGCAAGAACGAACTATCGCGGATCGGGTCCATTGTCTCGCGCAGAAAGCGCAGCGAAATCAGGATGAACGCAATGCCCAGTATAATGCGTCCGGCTTGTCGAAACTGTCGCTGCTCTGCTTTCACAAAAAGCCCGCCGCCCACCGCCAGCAACACAGGGACAAGCCATTCCAGATTGAACGAAAAGACTTGAATCAGCAGTGCCGACCCCAGATCCGCCCCCAAAACGACAGATAGGCCGACACCAAACTGAATGGCCCCTGCTGCAGAAAATCCAGCGACAAGCAAGGCAACCGCAGCCGAGCTTTGCAAGATGATCGCCAGTACCAAACCCGTGAACGATGCTTTGACGCGGTTCCGGCTTTGCGTGACTACCCGACGAAACGAGGAGCCAAAGGCGCGCTCAATGCCGGTTCTGACCATGCGCACAGCAAAGAGCAGCAGCATGGTCGCGCCCAGTAGTTCTATGATGAAGTAGATAATGATCATGGGCGCACCGCATTCTGTTTACACCATTTTGGCACAGATCGGCGCAGTGCAAACAGCACGATTACGAGTAGACCTGATTGGATGTAACAGTGTTGCAAAGCTAACCCTTCGCCCCCGCTATCATCACAATTCCCAAACCAACGATCAATGCGGCCATCAGCCTCGACTTTGCGCGACCTTCGGAAAACCAGTAAATACCGATTAGAGCGGCAAAAATGACGGATGTCTCACGCAAGGCAGATACGATGCCAAGCGGCGCGTAGAGTTTGGCAACCAATACCAAACCATATGCAGCAGCCGATACCACACCTCCAATCAACCCTGTCAGGATGGTGCGGGACGGCAGTGCCCTAAACCGCTGCCAGCGGGTCGTAAAGACAAAGATTACAACGGCGATCTCTGCAACAAACAGCCACCCAATGTATCCAAGAGCGCTGCCTGACACACGCACGCCGACACCATCGACAATCGAATAGCTGGCAATCACCACCGCTATGCCAATCGCGGCGATAATACTGGTTTTTGAGGCCCCGGAACGGATACCACCTGTTGCCAACAACAAAATACCTGCCGATACCGCAAAAATCCCAAACCAAACCATGGCTGGCAAGTGCTCGCCGACCCAGACCAATGCGCCAAGCGCAATAAGGATTGGCGCAAGTCCGCGCGAGATTGGATAAACGATGCTCAGATCGCCAGTGCGATAGGCGATGTTAAGGAGCAGATAGTATCCCCAATGAATGACGGTTGATGCGATGATGTAGGGAACAGCCGCCATCGCAGGCGGCGTGTTGGTTAATACCAGCGCGATACCGGGCACCACGTGCCCCGTCGCCACCAATCCCAGCACAATGGCACGGTCTCCGGATCCCTTCACAATGGCGTTCCACAGCGCATGTAGGAACGCCGCAAACAGAACGATAAGAAAAATGCCAAGAGTCACAAAGTACCAGTCCTACTAATGGCACCATTGATTGCTTTGGTGCCTTCAAAAAGCCGGAACCCCTTTTTCGGAGGTTCCGGAGTTTGGGAGAGTGATTGTTCTATCTTGGCCAGGGGAGAGAGTATGTTTTGACGTTGGTAAAGAATTTCATCGCTTCAGTGACGCCTTCCTTGACAGCATTGCCGCTGTCTTTGATGCCGCCGAAGGGCGAGGTTTCGATGCGGTAGCCAGGTTGTTCCCAGATGTTGCAGGTGCCCACATCGAGGCCGTTGATGTACGAGATGGCGCGGTTCAGGTCGTTGGTACACACGCCAGAGCTCAAGCCGAACTGTGTCCCGTTCGAGATTTTCATCACGGCATCATCGTCATCCGGCACCCGCACGATTGGGATGATCGGGCCAAAAGTCTCTTCCATCACCAATTCGCTGTCGTGGGGGACATGGTCCACCACAATTGGCGGCAGCAACGCGCCATCACGCCCTGGATGATAGAGTATCTTGGCTCCCAGCTTTTCAGCCTCGAGCACCCGGTTTTCAAACAGCTCCGCCGCCTGCGCATGGATCACACAGCCGAGCTCTGTTTCCGGGTCCTGCGGATCGCCGAATTTAATCTTCTTGGCCTTTTCAAGCACCAGCGGCACGAATTTGTCTGCCACGCTTTCCTGCACCAAAATGCGCTTGATCGCGGTACAGCGCTGGCCGGAATTTCCCGTCGCACCTGCAACAGCAATGGTTGCTGCTTTGTCCAGATCGGCGTCGTTCAGATCGTTGCAGACAATCAACGGGTCGTTGCCGCCCAATTCCAACGCCTGCCGGGTATAGCCCGCCTTGGAGGCGATCAGTTTGCCAACCGGCACACCACCGGTAAAGGTGATGATGTCGATGTGCTTATTGACCATCATCTCTTCGCCAATGTCACCCGGCAAGCCGGTGACGATCTGGAACATTTCGGGCGGCAGGCCCGCTTCGTACAAGATATCTGCCAGCGTAATCGCTGTCAGTGGCGTCAGTTCCGTGGGCTTGCAAACCATGCAGTTGTTGGTAGCGATCGACGGCGCGATCTTGTGGCTGACCATGTTGAGCGGGTGATTGAACGGAGTGATCGCGCTGATCGCGCCCACCGGTTCGCGCTTGGTAAAGATCTTACGATCCTTGCCGTTGTGCGTGAGGTCACAGGAAAAAATCTCACCATCGTCATTCAACGCCTGACTGGCCGCGAACAGGTATACATCCTGCGCGCGCTTTGTCTCATAAATCGCGTGCTGGTGGCAAATGCCCAGCTCCAGCGTTAGCCATTTCGCCAGATAGTCGCGCTTTTCCCCAATAATCTGACCTGCACGGCGCAGGATTTCACTGCGTTCATAGCGGGTCAGCTTGGAAGTGTAATTGGCCGCAATCTCGAACGCACGCGCCGCATGTTCTGCGGAGCCCGCTGGCACGGTGCCAATCACTTCACCCGTGTAGGGATAAGTCACTTCGATGACCTTGTCGGTAAAGACAACCTCGCCTCCGATGCGCATGCCCTCGTTGCGGACTTTAGTTCCGTCTTTCATTCTGCGTTCCTTTCGAGTCAAAGCGCCGCGGCAGTGGTGGCATAAAAGAACGCATCAAAGTTGCGCAATTCTGGCTTACTGGGCAGATCGATCACCCGGTTGCAAATGAACGGCACAACCTGTTCGGTCAGCCCCCCATGGCTGCGCAAGGGTTCGTTCAACGCGGCCAGATCATGGCGATGCGCCGAGGTGCCAATGGTCAGGTTCTCGGTCGAGATCATCACGATGTCACCAATCCGGTCGCCAGGCAATTCAAAACGCTTTATCGCTTCTGCTTTGTCCATCACTTCGAGCAGCTCTGGTTGTTCTTTCAGCTTTTTGATGACATCGGCCACATCCGCATCTTTTGGCAGATAGGCTGTGGCAAACCCGCCCAATGCGCCATGATGCACCACGTACGGGTCGGTGATCGGCAAAATAACTCTTGCCGCTTCCTTGCCCAACCAGTCATCCAACAGATCCTGCACATAGATCACCTGCGGATCACCGTTTGCGTCATGCTTGGGCTTCATGCCGTGGTCTGCCGTGACCACAATCGCGGCCCCCAGCGCGTCCAGCTCAGTCAGGTATTTGTCGAACATCTCATAAAACGCCTTGGCTTCCGCCTGATCAGGGGCATATTTATGCTGCACATAATCTGTTGTGGTCAGGTACATCACGTCCGGTGCCCACTCTTTCAACAGCTTCACCCCAGCCGCAAAAACAAATTCAGAAAGCTCCGCCGAATAGACTTCGGGCTGCGCCATGCCGAGCCATTTCGACGCAGCATCCTGACCATGTTCGGCCTTGGTCGACGTGTCGGATTTTTCCGCCGAGTAACACATCGCGCGGTCTTCGTCGAACTTCAGGCCCGCGCCCAAAAGCGCCCGTAGCTTGTCTTTGGCGGTCACAACTGCCACACGCGCACCCGCCTCATAAAATTTGGAAAACACTGTCGGTGCGCGCAAGAACCGCACGTCGTTCATCATCACCTCTTCGCCAGTGTCCGGGTCATACAAGTAGTTCCCACAAATCCCGTGCACCGCTGGTGGCCGCCCTGTCGCAATGCTCAAGTTGTTCGGGTTGGTGAACGAGGGAATAACCGAATGCGCCAACCGATCCGTACCCGTGGCACGCATCCGCTTCAGCGTCGGCATCAACCCATCTGAAATCGCTTTCTCAAGATACTCAGGCTCACAGCCGTCAAGGCATATCGCAATCGCGCAGGTTTTCGGAGCAGGATAAGTGCGATCATTCGCAACAACTGGTGTGGAGATAGGCATGAAATGGTCCTTTTTGGTGCTATGCAGCTAGTTTTTTACGTTCGTCGAGTGCGGCTTGCGGTGGTGACGCGTCATTCACACCCATATCGGACAGGGCCTGTGCCGCCGCCTCGACAACTTTGTGCATGACGTGTTCATCCATTTGACCAATGCACCCAATGCGGAAGCTATCCACAACAGTCAGTTTGCCCGGGTATATGATAAACCCACGGTCTTTCATCAGGTTGTAGAACTTCTGGAATTCAAAGGCCGGACTTGCCGGACAGAAGAATGTGACAATGATCGGGCTTAACCAGCGATCCGCCAGCAATGTTTCAAACCCAAGGTCCCGCATCCCTTTGACCATGACATCGCGGTTGCGGGAATACCGTCCGCCTCGCCCGGCAACGCCGCCTTCTTTCTCATGCGCATCAAGTGCGGTTAGAAAAGCCGCGACAACATGAGTGGGAGGGGTAAACCGCCATTGGCCAGTTTTCTCCATTGTGGCCCACTGAGCATGAACATCCAGCGACAATGAATGGCTGTTCCCTTTCGCCGCCTCAAGCTCGTCTTTGCGAGCGATGACAAAACCGAAACCCGGCACGCCTTCGATACATTTGTTGGCTGACGACACCATTGCGACGTATTTCGTTTTTTCCACATCTAAGGGCACGGCCCCAAAGGCCGACATGCTGTCAATCAGCACTTTACGTCCGGCGGCGTGAGCGGCATCCGCAATTTCCTCAACAGGGTTGAGGATGCCCGAACTGGTCTCACAATGAATAATCAGGACATGGGTGATGGCAGGGTCTTCGGCTAGAATCGCAGCCACTTCTTCTCCCCTTGGCGGCAAATAGTCACCTTTATTCAATAGTTTGAATGCGCGACCCAAGCATTCCATTGTTTGTGCGGCGCGCAAACCGTAGGCACCGTTTGCCAAAACCAGAACCTTTCCGTCTTTCGGCACGAAAGATCCCAGCATCGCCTCTACACAATATGAACCAGAACCTTGGATCGGAACACAATCGTAGTCGGTGCTGCCTGGCCCCAAGAGCGCCAGCAATTGCTGCCGCATCTTTCGAGTCATACCGCGAAACTCATCATCCCAACTGCCCCAATCGCGAAGCATTGCCTCTTTTACGGCATAAGAAGTTGTCAAAGGCCCAGGTGTTAAAAGATAAGGTTCCCCCAATCTTGGCGATTCAATTGCTTTCGTTTCGCAGACCATCACAAGCTCCTTGTGTATCCATTCTACGTGTCGAGCCTAGAGGGTTCCTCCCTATTTGAAAAATTGCTAATTGCGATGATATCAAAGGCTGTGCTTATATGTCATTCTGAACATCCCGCAACGTGTTACAAGGCATATCCATGCGCTACAGCCAAATAAGAGCATTTCACTATGTTGCGATCACTGGCGGATTTTCACGCGCAGCGGAAGCCCTGTCGCTCACGCAGCCTGCGGTGTCCGAACAGGTCCGAAAACTGGAAGGCGATCATGATGTCCTGCTTTTCAATCGCAACCGCAAACAAGTCAGTCTAACGCCAGCAGGTGCGCGACTTTTGTTGACGACCAAACAGTTTTTTGAAGTTGAACAACAGATTGCTGACATCTTGTCAGAAAATCGATCCGCATTGGAAGGGACGCTGCGCATTATGGCTGACAGCGCGTTTCACCTCACCCAGCGGCTTAAGAACTTTCGTATCAAACATCCAAATGTTGTTGTCTCGGTTCAAGCAGGAAACACCGCGGACATTTTGACAGCATTGCGCAACTACGACGTTGAAATTGGTGTGGTTGGCAGCCTGAACCCGGGGCAAGACATGAAGGTCGTGAGCTTGGGAACATCGCCCATCATCGCATTCGCCGCCAAGAGCTTTCTGAAAAGCCCACAATCAAAAATTTCGATCAAAGATTTGGCCCAGCACCCTCTTATCTTTCGCGAAGAAGGGTCAAAAACCCGGCAGAAGCTGGAAGAGGAAAGCATGCGTCAAGGCGTGTCCCTCAAACCTACCTTTGAAGTTGAAGGGCGTGAAGCGGTACAGGAGATCGTCGCAGCGGGCGCGGGAATCGGATTTGTGTCGGAGGCGGAGTTGGGGAATGACGCGCGTCTAACCAAACTACACCTGGACTGCCCACAACTGACGATGACCGAATCTTTGATCCATCTTAATCAGCGTGGTGATGTTCGATTGATCAGGGCATTCATGGGTTAAGCATATTGCTTCTCTCTCGCATATGCTGCGCCTAAATCGTTGATCGAAGAACCATTGCCCACCCAATGACGTGGCGTTGTGCGTGACAGGCCTGCGAACTAAGGTCATGCAAAGACAACTCCATTTCGAAATCCAGAGGTTCCCATGTCGAATTATCCCCATATGCTTGCCCC
Organism: Sulfitobacter sp.; assembly: GCA_051252035.1. Taxonomy (GTDB): domain Bacteria; phylum Pseudomonadota; class Alphaproteobacteria; order Rhodobacterales; family Rhodobacteraceae; genus Sulfitobacter. The sequence goes on along the minus strand of JBPOFE010000016.1, from coordinate 10,988 downwards.
GCTTGATCTGGGTTTCACCACGTTGAAGAACCGCGTGTTGATGGGGTCGATGCACACCGGGTTGGAAGAAACCAAGGACTGGAACCGGGTTGCCGAATTCTATGCCACACGCGCACGAGGTGATGTCGGATTGATGGTCACGGGCGGTATTGGTCCCAACCTCGAAGGATCGGTCTTGCCGGGTGCGGCAATGATGACCAAGCAGGAAGATGTGGACAATCATGCCGTCGTGACCAAGGCCGTGCATGACGCGGGCGGCAAAATCGCCATGCAAATCCTGCACGCCGGACGATATGCTTATGGTCCAATGTGTGTGGCGCCTTCGGCAATCAAATCACCAATTTCGCCATTCCCCCCTGCAGAATTGGACGAAGATGGCATTGAAAAGCAGATCAGCGATATTGTCGCCTGTGCCGAGCGTGCCAAACAGGCGGGCTATGATGGTGTCGAGATCATGGGGTCCGAAGGGTATTTCCTGAATCAGTTCCTTGTGACCCATACCAACAAACGCACTGATCGCTGGGGCGGCTCGTACGAAAACCGCATGCGCCTGCCCATCGACGTCGTGCGCCGCACCCGCGAGGCTGTAGGCACGGATTTCATCATCATTTATCGGCTGTCGATGATTGATCTGGTCCCGAATGGGTCCACTCATGATGAGGTGGTGCAACTGGCCCAAGAAATTGAAAAAGCTGGGGCGACGATCATTAATACTGGCATCGGCTGGCACGAGGCGCGTATTCCGACAATTGCCACCTCGGTGCCGCGCGCGGCCTTTGCTTGGGTCACGAAAAAACTGATGGGCAAGGTCGGCATTCCGATCATTACCTCAAACCGCATCAATACACCGCAGGTTGCCGAAGATATTCTGGCTGACGGCTGCGCCGATATGGTATCAATGGCACGCCCGATGCTGGCAGATCCGGATTTTGTCGCCAAAGCGATGGCCGGAAAATCAGATCAGATCGCGCCCTGTATTGCCTGCAACCAAGCCTGCCTTGATCATACATTCAGCGGCAAAATCTCAACTTGTTTGGTCAATCCACGTGCTTGCTATGAAACAGAGTTGAAGATTGAAAAGACCGACAATCCAAAATCCATCGCCATTGTTGGTGCTGGTCCCGCAGGGCTATCGACCGCCATCACCGCCGCCGAGCGCGGTCACAAAGTTACTGTTTTCGACCGCGCGTCCGAGATTGGCGGTCAATTGAACCTCGCCAAACAGGTAGCGGGCAAAGAGGAATTCTGGGGCTTTGTCGATTGGTATCGCGCCATGGTCGCGGAATTGGGAGTGACAGTGAAATTGAACTCCGAAGTGTCCGCCAATGATCTGGATGGCTTTGATGAGGTGGTCATCGCCACAGGTGTCGTACCGCGCGACCCACAAATCCCCGGCCAGAATGCGGGTAATGTGGTCAGCTATATTGACGTACTAAACGGCAGTGCCAAGGTCGGCGAAAGGGTCGCAGTCATCGGTGCAGGCGGAATCGGTTTTGACGTCAGCGAACACCTTGTTCATGATGGCGACAGCACAACATTGAACTTACCTGAATGGATGCGCGAATGGGGTGTTGCGGATCCTGCCGACCACCGCAGCGGTCTGGCCCCTGGAGGCCCAGAACCGCACGCCCCCGCACGTCACGTCACAATGCTACAACGTAAGCCGTCGAAAGTTGGCAAGGGGTTGGGAAAGACAACCGGGTGGATACACCGCGCATCGCTGACCATGAAAGAGGTCAAAATGATCGCGGGCGTCAACTACGAGAAAATCGATGAAACCGGACTGCACATCAGTTTTGGTGAAGCCCGCGAAAACCCAACGTTAATCGAAGTGGACACCATCGTTCTATGTGCAGGGCAACTCTCAGACCGATCGCTTGCCGATGCTCTCGACGCGAAGGGGCGCAATTGTCATGTCATTGGCGGTGCCGATGTCGCAGCGGAGCTCGACGCAAAACGCGCCATCAACCAAGGCACGCGCCTCGCTGCATCATTGTAGCGTGCCACGTCCTAGCATTTCATTGTTCTTAAAATATGCATCCACCCTATCCACAATGCTATAGAGTGGATGTATCGCGTTGATCGCGCAATTGCCCAAATGCCCCCTGCCCGTCAGGATATAAACATGCCCATCTGCGTCTTTGACATATTTCCTGACGGCACGACAAAGGTGCCGGATGATACCGCCCTGACCGGGTCCGGCACCTATCGTTGGTGGCATTATGACCTGAGCGACCCTGATCTTGCAGACTGGGCCGCATCATCACTGCCTGAAATTCCCGCAGGGGCGTTGCTGCAACCCGAAACGCGACCCCGCTGTGACCGTTATGAAAACGGGCTGATCCTAAACCTGCGCGGCATCAACATGAATGCGGGCCAACATGCCGATCAAATGGTGTCAGTGCGCATGTGGGTTGCGGAGGACGTGATCATCACCGTGCGTCTGCGCAAAGTTTTTGCCATCGACGAAATCCGCCAATTGGCCAGCGCTCAAACCGCACCTCCGACACCCGCCGCATTCATTGAGGCCTTGGTATCGCGCCTGACCACGAGGGCGCAGGACGAAGTGATGCGCATCTCGAATCTCACTGAATTCTATGAAGCCGATCTGGTGGATGATGCGACGCCTTTGCCAAAAGACCTGCCTGATACACGGCGCAGCGTCATCAAACTGCGCCGTTATCTGGAACCCCAGAAACAGGCATTGGTAACACTCTCGACCCTTGATTTGCCCATCGTACCTAACGCCGATGCACTGAAGTTACGCGAGTTGGCCAATCGGACAACCATCGCGGTTGAGGAACTTGACGCGCTTCAGGAACGTTTGATCGCAGTGCAAGATGATCACGACCTTGATGTGGCAAGACGTCAGGCGCGGCATGGTCATGTCCTGTCGATTGCCGCTGCCGTTTTCCTGCCGCTCGGGTTTTTGACCGGCCTCTTTGGGGTAAACATCGGCGGCGTGCCGGGTATAGACAACCCTTGGGCCTTTGCGATGCTTTGCTTGTCGATGGTGGGTTTGGCCGCACTTATGTATGTTATTCTAAAAGCGGTGCGCTGGCTCTGATCCGATCCGGAAACACTCCACTCTGCTGTTTCCATGCCTTGAACGATCCGCGCAATTACCTTGGTACTGTCTTACCCCTGCCCAGAACCTGCCCCATTTCACCGCCATACCTGATCCTCGAAACAAGTATCTTGAAGGGATCGGGCATGGACCGCCTTACAGAAATGGAAGCATTCGCCACCGTGGTGGATCAAGGGGGCTTTACCGACGCCGCCAAAAAAATGGGTATCTCCAAATCGGCAGTATCCAAACATGTCTCTTCGCTTGAAGCCCGCCTTGGTGCGCGGCTCCTGAACAGAACAACACGCCGTGTGTCACCTACCGAAATTGGCCTTGCCTATTACGACCGCGCCCGCCGTGTTTTGAACGACGCAGGCGAAGCGGATGCATTGGTAACGTCGATGCAATCTGCACCATCAGGACTGTTGCGTATCAGCGTGGCCACCGACTTTGGTGTGAACCACCTGTCGCCCGCGCTGTCCGAATTCCTCAGCGATTTTCCCGATATTACGGTCAATATGGTCCTGAATAACCGCTATGTCGAACTGATCAGCGAAGGGTTCGACATGGCTGTGCGCATTGGAGAGCTGGAAGACAGCACGCTGCGCGCTCGCAAACTTACCGAAACCACCAAGCGCATGATCGCAAGCCCTAAGTACTTTGAACAATACGGTCGGCCCGAAAAGATCGACGATCTAAACGATCACAAGTTGTTGCATTATTCCAACCAATCGTCCGGTAACGTCTGGAAACTGACCGCTCCATCGGGCGAAAAGCGTCAAGTGCGTACCGCAGGCTGGTTGTCGGTAAACGACGGACAATCCCTGTTGAACGCGGCGATATCAGGCCTCGGCATCGCGTACTTGCCCAGCTTTCTTTACTCCGAGGCAATGGAAAAGGGACTGGTTGAAGACGCTATTCCTGAACTGCCGCTGGAAACCCAAGGCATCTATGCCGTTTACCCTCCGGGCCGCTTCACACAGCCCAAGGTCCGCGCATTCATTGATTTTCTGGTCCACGAATTTGCCGATAAAGGTCCAAGCGACTGGTAAACACGAACACCACCTCCCCTCGGTGAACTTGAGCCCCCGGTGTCTTTGGCATCGGGGTTTTTTTATTCCGCTGACAACACAACCACCTCGACCCGCCTGTTCGCCTCACGGCCTCCCTCATTTAAGTTTGACGCGACAGGCGCCAGATATCCCATACCCTGCGCATCCATGCGCCCAGCGTCGACGCCATAAACCTCAATCAATCGGGACCGTACCGACTGCGCGCGGCGGCGCGATAGGGCGATATTGCCATCCAGCCGCCCAACGGAATCAGTATGCCCCACCAGTGCCACCTTGATTGCTGGTTGTGCCTTGAGGAATGCAGCCAGTCTATCCAGTGATGCAAACGGTCCTTTGCCGAGATCAGAGGTGCCGGTGTCAAAATCGAGATCGCTTAACACCACATGACCCTCGTTGAGCAATTGGCTCGCCATATCTTGAGGGGAACCACCCTGCGTCGTAGCAGGTAAAGCTGCTGTTGCCGCGACCGTAACGGACCCCTCGTTGGATGTACCCGCCTGAATGATCTGTACATAAGCTGAGGTTGCAGAGGTGCTTGCCAATACTGTGACCACCTCGTCCGGGTTGGTCGCGTTGGGCCGCACGGCAGTCACAAAATGAAATGCCCGGATGTTCACATACATGCTCGGCCCGGGCAGCGTTTCCGTTGCAAACCGAAAATCAAAGCCGCCACAGGTCTGGCTTGCACAATCAAGCACCACTTCAAACCCGGCTTCATTCAGTTGCGCACGCAACGGTCGCATCACCTGCAATGGGGTCAGCCCCGGTGAGTCAAGCCGCCATGACGCGCGACGCACATCACCTTCGATCTCGATCTGAGCGACTTTTCCATCAGAAAAGGTACTGACCGGGGCGGCATATAGATCGGGGGAGGTATTGCGTTCAGCCGTCTGCGCGGCATTTGCGGGCAGGGAAAGCTCTAACCCCGCGGCCGCATTTGCCCAGCCCAATGACACGACAATCAGCGAAATGTACCACCTGAATTTCATCGCGCCTGCGCGTGGTATTCGTCGTTGGGCCGCATATCCGTACCACTGGCCACGCGGTTGGTCATATTGAAAAACCCAGTTACATTGGCGATGTCCCAGATATCACGATCACTGAACCCAGCATCGCGCAGCGCCTGTCTGTCGGATTCTTCAACGGTTGCACTAGCCGTTGTCAGCTTGTGCGCAAAATCCAGCATCGCACGTTGTTTCGCGTCCAGCTTGGCAACACGGTAATTCATCACCAGTTGTTCGCCCAGCATCGGATCTTCCGACATCGCACGCACTGCTGCACCGTGGGCCACCAAACAATAATAACATTTGTTGTGCGACGACACGACCACCGCAATCATCTCGCGCTCAAGCTTGGTCAGTGCGGAATCCGCTAGCATCAGATCGTTATAAAGCGCTGTGAAGGCGTTCAATTTATCAATGTCAAAGGCATGCGCGCGCAGCACATTTGGGATCATCCCCAATTTATCCTGACAGACATCAAAGTACTTTTTCGTTGCCGCAGGCAGCGGATCAACCATCGGCAGGTCAAGGGCGGTGGGCATATCGTCAGCCATCAAAGGTCTCCTTCAAATCGGGAACTGACGGTAATGATACTCCCCCACCGGGGCAAAGCCCAGAGAGCGGTAGAGCGCATTTGCGCCATGATTTTGCGCCACACAAAGCACTGACAGATGGGTGGCCCCCTGTGCTTGCCCCCAAAACGCCGCCGCCCGCATCATCCATTCCGCGACGCCCTGCCGACGCTGATGCGGTAATACTTCAACGGCGTGCGCCATACAGATATTGTCGTGCACCCCGGCAAAAGCCACGCCAGCGGGTTGTTCGTTCCACCGGGCAAGAATACCCGTTTTGACCTTCGCCCTCCCCATGACATTGAGCCGCGCAGGGCCAATGCCGCCTTTGGCCCAGATTTCGACCATGATCGCCAGCGGTTCCCAGACTGTAAACGCAGTCACGCGCGGGATCGGCACATCGGTCAATTGTGTGATCGGCAGCGTGTAAAGTGTGACTGGGTCGATCAGTTTGTACCCCTCACCATCCAACAGCTTATCAAGCGTATCATCACCTTGTCGGATCATGAACAACGGCTGTTGATCCATATCGCGCATGGCGACCTCAGCAGCCCGCACATCGTCGATATTAACAGCTCCACGCGCCGTTGCCGCAGAGACGCGTTTGCCGCCACCTTGCCCGCCACGCAAGATCCAATTGCCCGCGTCAAACCGACGCTCGGCAGGCCAGGTTTGATCACAGACCTCGTATAATTGAGCGACGGTTGGGGTCACTTGAATGTTTCTTTCAGCTGAGCCAGCGCCATATCAATCTGCGCTTCGTTCTCGCCACGGATCACGATATGCGCGCCGTATTTTCCATCTCTTTGAAACGGATATGACCCCATCGACAGCATTGGAAAAGCGGTCGCCAATTCGCCCAGCGGCCCGGCAATATCGCCTTCGCCCCGGTCAATCCTATAGGTTTTGCTGATCACTGGCGCGCCGCCCGTGAGCGAAGGGATAACCGAAGCCACCATCGCCTGAAACACCGATGGTACACCCGCCATCACATGCACATTTTCCAGCTTAAAACCGGGGGCGGCAGAGACCGGATTGTCGATCAAACTAGCCCCCTCTGGTATCCGCGCCATGCGCAACCGGGCCGTGTTCAACTCAGTCCCTGACTTGGCATAATGTTCGGCAAGAATGGCGCGCGCATCGTCGCGCACGTCGATGGGTCGGTTAAACGCGGCAGCAATGCAATCGGCGGTAATGTCATCATGGGTCGGGCCAATTCCGCCACTGGTGAAAACATATTGATACATCGCTGACAATGCCTGCACCGCCGCAATGATCGTACCATTCTCGTCACCGACAAGACGCACCTCTTTCAAATCGACTCCAATCTCGCTCAACTGCCCTGCCAGATAATGCATGTTTGCATCGCGCGTACGGCCCGACAAAATCTCATCTCCGATGACCAGCATGGCGGCGGTTGGGTTGGGCATGAGCGGCATTCCTTGAGCTTGGGTTCACATCGGTATAGGCCGCGTCACATGCGCTTTCAAACTGAACTTGTTCCCGCCCGGCTGATCCACCGTTACAAACGGTTTCTGGCCGATTGCGAGCTGGAGGATGGCCGCAAGGTCACGGCACATTGTGCAAATCCCGGCTCCATGATGGGATTGGCCGAACCGGGTATGCGGATTTGGCTGGAGCCCAATGATGATCCAAAGAAAAAGCTTAAATTCGGTTGGCGACTGGTGGACCATGAGAATGGACATTTTACCGGAGTGGATACGGCATTGCCCAATCGAGCTGTTCGTGTGGCGTTGGAAAACCGCGAGATTACGGCGATGGCGGCCTATGGAACCGTGAAGCCAGAAGTTAAATACGGCGAAAACTCCCGCATCGATTTTCTACTCAGTGAACCGGGACTGCCCGACGCCTATGTCGAAGTGAAATCAGTCACGCTTAAGCGCACACCCGGTCTGGCGGAATTTCCTGATTCCGTAACTGCGCGTGGAGCCAAACATCTGGGCGAACTGGCCAAGATGGCGCAAGCCGGGCATCGTGCTGTTTTGCTCTATCTCGTGCAACGGACCGATTGCACACATGTCGCAGTCGCTGCTGACATTGATCCTGCTTATGCTGCGGCTCATGCTGCCGCGACCAAAGCAGGGGTGGAAACCATCGCCATAGGCACCCATATCACACCTTTCGAAGTCACGCTCGCCGCGCCTCTGGCCCTTGGCCATCCTGCGCGTTAAAGAAGGCATAACATTAGGAATTGGAGAACCCGGTGAACAATGAACACCGTGGCCGTCAAACCAAAGACGGTATTCGCATTTATGACCCATCTGACTTTGCTGGTATGCACGCCGCGGGCCGTTTGGCCGCGACCATTCTGGATGAGATTGCTGAACATGTGACTGTTGGCCAAACCACAGGTGAGCTTGATCGGCTTATCGAGGAGAAAGTGAATGCCGCTGGCGCGAAATCTGCGACCATTGGCTACAAGGGCTACAAACACGCCAGCTGTATTTCAGTGAACCATGTGGTCTGTCATGGCATCCCCGGCGACAAGAAGCTGAAAGATGGTGACATCCTAAATATAGACGTCACGGTGATCGTGGATGGGTGGTTTGGCGACACGTCACGCATGTATGTTGCGGGCAAATTGTCTCGCAAGGCGGAGCGCCTGATCGAAGTTACACACGACAGCCTGATGCGCGGAATTGAAGCGGTCAAACCCGGCAATACCTTTGGCGATATCGGTCATGCAATCCAAACCTATGTCGAAGGCCACCGCATGTCGGTCGTCACGGATTTTTGCGGCCATGGTTTGGGGCGCGTGTTCCATTCACCGCCCAATGTCTTGCATTATGGACGTCCTGGCACGGGTGCCGTGCTGGAAGCCGGGATGTTTTTTACCGTTGAACCGATGGTAAACCTTGGCCGTGCAGAAACCAAAACACTCTCGGACGATTGGACAGCGGTAACGCGAGACAAATCATTGTCGGCGCAGTTTGAACATTCTATCGGCGTGACGGAAACCGGGTATGAGATTTTCACGCTGTCCCCCGCAAACATGTTTCACCCCACATACAAGTCTTAAGACAATAAGGGCCGTGTTAAAGCTATTGACTCATATGATTTATGTAATAATGTAATTACATGTTTACTATCGACGATATGGACGCCACTTTTCATGCGCTTTCGCATGTCACTCGGCGCGAGATTTTGGACATCCTGCGCACCACACCGGGAAAGAGCGTCGGTGAATTGGCGCAATCGTTTGACGTGACGCGAATAGCGGTGATGAACCATCTCAAAGTGTTGACCGATGCTAATCTGATCACCAGCCAAAAAGACGGACGCACACGCCGCCTTTATCTAAATGCGGTGCCGATTCAGCAGATTTATGAACGTTGGATCGACGGATATTCCGCACATTGGCTCGACCGGATGAGCCTTATCAAACAAACCGCCGAAGCCGTAGCACGCAAAACTTCTGGACAGGAATAGCTATGACCACCGCCCCCAAATCCATCAGCCGCACCTTTATCAACGCGCCCATTGAGACCGTATGGTCCACATTGGTCGCAACCGATACACCGCTGCCGTTTTTCTTTGGTGCTGTTTGTCAAACCAAAGATGGATTGAAACCCGGTGCAAAAATGCGCATGGCCCATACCAACGGAAAAATGGCGATGGTTGTCGGTGAGGTGATTACATTTGATCCGCCACATCGTTATGCCCATACATTTCAGATGACCAACCTCGACGATGCGCCTTGTGTCGTCACATATGAACTGCGCGAAAAAGACGGCGGGACGGAATTTGATCTGATCATCACAGACGCGATTGTGGGCAGCAAGCTGCATAAAGAAATGCTGGGTGCCCAAGGCTATATCGCGAAGAACCTCATGGCGATGGCAGAGACGGGGAAACCTGCGTTTTCGGGCCGCATGGTGACGTTGCTTGGCCCGGTTATTGCGATCTTTGCCAAGAAAAAGCAGCGCATCGAAAACTGGCCGTTGTGAAGGAACTGCGGCCAGCCTCTCACTTTTGGCAGTCGAATAGGTAAGAACTATTGCCATAGATTGAGAATCGTGCTGTTGTCCCTGACAAATCGGAGGGACGACATCATGAATTGGGAACAGATTTTCGCAACGCGCATGCAGCGCATGAAAGCCAGTGAAATCCGCGAGCTGCTTAAGCTGCTGGATCAACCCGATATCATTTCCTTTGCGGGCGGCATCCCCGACCCGGCGATGTTCCCCACGGAAGCGTTTCAAAACGCCGTGGCTGAAGCACTTTCCCCCGCCAAGCAAGCCACAGCGCTGCAATATTCGGTGTCCGAAGGATACGGTCCGTTGCGCGATTGGATTGTGGGCCAGATGGCGACACTTGGGATCCCCTGCACCCGCGACAACGTGTTGATCACCTCTGGGTCGCAACAAGCGCTGGATTATCTGGGCAAGCTGATGCTGTCGCCCGGCGACACCGCCCTGCTCGGCTGGCCGACCTATCTGGGTGCCTTGGGCGCGTTCAATGCCTATGAGCCAAACTTTGACCGCCTGATCCCCGGCGGCAATCGGTCGGCAGCGGACTATGCCGAAACGGCGGCGGAAAACGGTGGTCGGGTTAAATTTGCATATATGTCTGTCGATTTTGCCAACCCGACGGGCGAAACCCTTGACCTCAAAGCCCGTAACAACACCCTTGATCTGGCCGACGATTTGGACATCGCGGTGATCGAGGACGCGGCCTATCAATCGCTCCGTATCGACGGCGATCCGATCCCACCTGTGCTGGCGCTCGAAATCGAACGCAAGGGTGATATCAATGACTGTCGCACCTTCTATTGCGGCAGCTTTTCCAAGTCACTGGCACCGGGACTGAGGGTTGGCTGGATCTGCGGCGCGGCCCCCGTAATCTCGCAACTGGTTTTGATGAAACAGGCGGCTGATCTGCATTCTTCGACCCTCAACCAGATGGCGATTGCCACGGTGGCAAATGAGATTTTTGACGACCATACTGCCAAGCTGCGCAAGACCTATGGTGCGCGCAGGGATGCGATGTTGCAAGCGCTTGAAACCCATATGCCAGAAGGCGTCACATGGACAAAACCCGAAGGCGGGATGTTTGTCTGGGTGACGTTACCCAAGCATCTGAACGGAGGTGAACTGCTGCGACAATCACTTGAAACGCAACGTGTCGCATTTGTGCCAGGCCAAGCGTTCTTTGCCGATAAGTCGGGGGCAAACACCCTGCGCCTTTCGTTCTCGCTGGCTGATGATGCCAAGATTAACGAGGGTATCAAACGGTTGGCAGCGGTCATTCGCGC
>JBPOFE010000159.1:0-7694 GCA_051252035.1 Sulfitobacter sp. | reverse complement strand
GGGCTGTCTGTGGCGCAAATTTCGATGTTTGTTGCAATGTTTTTTGTTGGTGCCGTGATCTTGCAATATCCCATTGGCTGGGTGTCCGATCGCATGGACCGCCGTTCCTTAATTGTGATCGTCTCATTGATTGGTGGCATTGGTTCAATTCTGGGTATGATGTTGGGGCATGTGTTCCCGATCTTGCTGGCCTCGGCCTTTGCTGTGGGGGGCATGTCGAACCCGCTTTATTCGCTGTTAATCGCACATACGAATGACTTTCTAGAGCACGAAGACATGGCCGCCGCATCCGGAGGAATGGTGTTTATCAATGGCTTAGGGGCCATTCTGGGGCCGATCATCACCGGTTGGATGATGGGCACGGCATTGGGGCCGGGCGGGTTTTATCTTTTCACAGCGGTGCTGTTTTTCATGCTTGCCGCCTATGCGACCTATCGCTCAACTCAGCGCGCCGCGATCCCCGTGGAAGAGACTGGCAACTATGTGCCGATCTCTGCCTCAGCCACATCAGTTGCGCTTGAATATGCGCAAGAATACGCAATAGAAGCCGATCAAGAGACTGATAATACAGACAATGATGCGGGGCATTAGTGCAACTATGTCGTTGTTGTTGCAAATCGTGAGTATGCAGAGTGATTAAAAGGCTCTTAACGTTGAATAACTTGGAACTGCCGCGACAAAGGAGTGCACCATGGTAGGCCCTGAAGACGTATTGCAATTCTGGCTCGATGAAGTTGGGCAAAAGGGTTGGTACGAAGTTGATGAAGCCCTTGATGATAAAATTAGGTCACGGTTTGAGGAGACTTGGAAAGCCGCCTGTGAAGGCAAGTTTTCACTCTGGCTGACCCATGCGTCCGGGGCTCTGGCCTATATCATTTTGACCGACCAGTTTTCGCGCAATATGTTTCGCGGTTCTGGCAAGGCATTTGCCAGCGACCGCATCGCATTGGCAGCGGCGAAATCCGCCATCGACAAGGGTTGGGACATGCGCATTGATGAACCGGCGCGTCAGTTCTTTTATATGCCTTTGATGCACTCCGAAAATTTGTGTGATCAGGACCGCTGCGTGCGGCTGATGTGCGAACGCATGCCGATCACACGCGAGGGTAATTTGTTGCACGCCCGTGCGCACCGCGAAGTGATCCGCAAATTTGGCCGCTTCCCGTATCGCAATGATGCGCTGAAGCGGGCAGGCACGGCATCGGAACGTGATTATGTCGCCAACGGCGGCTATGGCACGACCGTGCGTGCGCTTCAGCAGGCCACCAAGGCAGCCTGATTTCAACCATCTCTCGCTGTTGTAGCACTTGCAAATATAGTTTAACGGTAAACTATATTTGCAACTCATGCTCTGCGAGGTCCCTAATATGGCTGCGAAATCCTTTGATTTGATTGTGATTGGGGCTGGGCCGGGCGGCTATGTTGCGGCGATCCGTGGCGCGCAACTGGGTATGAAGGTCGCGATTGTCGAGCGCGAGCATTTGGGCGGTATTTGCCTCAATTGGGGCTGTATTCCGACCAAAGCGCTGTTGCGGTCTTCCGAAGTGTTTCACCTGATGCACCGTGCAAAGGAATTTGGCCTTAAGGCCGATGGCATCGGTTATGATCTGGATGCCGTGGTCAAGCGTTCGCGCAAGGTGGCGGGGCAATTGTCGGGTGGCATTGGCCATTTGATGAAAAAGAACAAGATTACCGTGTTCATGGGGGCCGCGACACTGACCGGAAAGGGCAAGGTCAGCGTTAAAGGTGACAAAGACACAGAAGAAATGACAGCCAAGAACATCATCGTCGCCACAGGTGCGCGTGCCCGCGAATTGCCGGGTCTGGAAGCAGACGGCAAACGCGTTTGGACCTATAAACACGCGTTGCAACCGCCGCACATGCCGAAAAAACTGCTGGTCATCGGATCGGGCGCCATCGGCATCGAATTTGCCAGCTTTTACAACACACTGGGCGCGGACACGACTGTGGTTGAGGTCATGGACCGTGTGCTGCCCGTGGAAGATGCTGAAATCTCGGCTTTTGCCAAGAAAGCCTTTGAGAAACAGGGCATGAAGATCATGCAAAAAGCGACGGTCAAGAAGCTGGACCGGGGTAAGGACAAAGTTACCGCGCATATCGAAGTCGGTGGCAAGGTCGAGAAACAGGAATTCGACACCGTGATTTCCGCCGTGGGCATTGTCGGTAATGTTGAGGGCCTTGGCCTTGAAGAACTGGGTGTGAAAATTGACCGCACCCATGTTGTCACAGACGAATATTGCCGCACCGGCGTCGATGGCCTTTTTGCGATTGGCGACATCGCTGGCGCACCTTGGCTGGCCCATAAGGCATCCCATGAGGGTGTCATGGTTGCCGAGTTGATCGCCGGAAAACACCCGCATCCCGTCAAACCCGAAAGCATCGCTGGCTGTACCTATTGTCATCCGCAAGTCGCTTCTGTCGGCTATTCCGAGGCGAAAGCCAAAGAACTCGGCTATGACATCAAAGTCGGCCGTTTCCCGTTTATCGGCAACGGCAAAGCCATCGCGTTGGGCGAAGAAAGCGGCATGATCAAAACCATCTTTGACGCCAAAACCGGCGAATTGCTCGGTGCGCATATGGTAGGTGCCGAAGTTACCGAACTGATCCAAGGCTATGTTGTGGGACGCCAGTTGGAGACCACCGAAGAAGACCTGATGAACACAGTGTTCCCGCATCCGACCTTGTCGGAAATGATGCACGAGGCGGTGCTGGATGCTTATGGGCGTGTCATTCACATGTAGGTGTTTGGTGCAGGGATTGATAATCTAAGTCGGGGCAGGCTGCCCCGATGCTAGGAGAAACCCATGTCTGATCCATTTCAGGACGTTGACGCGCGCGGCGCTGAATTTATCCAAACAGTCGGTGACGCGCTCGAAACCCGCGCCGCTGAACCTGCGATGCAGCAGATCGTTGAAAGCTATCTGGCGGAACTCACCTATCCCGATGGCGGACTGCATATTGAGATTGGCGCGGGTAGTGGTGCGATAGCCCGTAAACTGGCCGCCCATGCGCACAATGGCAAGGTTCTGGCCAGCGATATGTCGCCCGGCCTGATCGCCTACGCCAAGGCACGCGATGACAATCCCGAGAACCTGAGTTTTGAGGTGAGCGATGGGGGCAGATTGCCGCAGCAGGATGCCAGCGTCGATAACATCATCATGCACACGGTGCTGTCGCATGTGCCAGACCCGTCAGTGTTGTTGGCCGAGGCAGCGAGGGTCCTGAAACCGGGTGGTGCGCTGGTTGTCTGTGACGCCGACTTTGAAAAGGCCAGCATCGGCAACGCCTTTGCGGATCCGCTCAATGTCTGCGCGCAGTATTTCGCGGAACATTTCGTGACAGACAAATTCCTTGTTGGAAAACTACGTGATCTGATCGTACAAAGCGGCCTCAACCTCGCGTCATTTCGGGTCGCGACCCGGATCATCACCGAAGGGCAGGGTGGCATGACTTTCGTTGGCATGGGCGGCAAAATGATGGTTGAACGCGGCCTAATCGGTCAACAATTGGCCGATGCCCTGATCGCCGAATATGATCGCAGAATCGAAAACGGATCACTTTACGGTTTTGTGCCTTTTGCCATCGCGATTGCACGCCGGGTTTGATAACAGCGGATGACAATCACACGTTGCGCGTTCGGTCAGGCGCAGCACCAAGTCCGCAGGAAACCGCACCAAAATGGTCAGCATCAATCGCGTTGTTATGGGCCCTGCAAGCCGCCGGATGATCCAAGCGCTTGGACCGCAAAAGCTGGAGGTGGCTGAGGTCTCTGGCAAATGGGGCGCGATGTTCAATTTTAAAAGCTATGAACAATTCCGATATCCCGAATATGATGTCTGCGCGGGGCCGTTCACCGACGCCGAGACAGGCAAGGAACGTCGCTTTGATCTGATTCTTGCCAATCAGGTCTGGGAGCATCTGGATCGCCCTTATGCCGCCACTCGAAATGTATATCGCATGTTGCGCAAAGGTGGGTTTTTCTGGGTCGCCGTGCCATTTTTTGTGCCGTTCCATGCCGCCCCACAGGATAACTCGCGCTGGTCGGCACGGGGGCTGAAAAATCTGTTAATCGAGGGGGGCTTTAACGCGGACGCGATCCAGGCGGACCAATGGGGCAACCGCCATGTTGCCCTGCGTAATATGGAAGAAAAATGGCCACCTAAGTATGATCCCGAAACGGATGATATCAAGAATGATCCGATGATGCCGATCTGTTCCTGGGCCTTGGCGCAAAAGATATGAAAGTGATTTAAGTGGTTGATAAAACACCTTTTCCACTGATCTTTGCGCTCTGGGGTGCGGGTTTGGGCGCGGCGGCGCAATATGGCAAGGTCAGCGTGATCTTTGACCTGCTGCCGGGGGCCTATCCAGATGCCGGGGCGGCAATCGGTTTCATTGTTTCGCTCGTTGGTTTTGTCGGCATTATCTTCGGCGTTGTCGCTGGGTTGGTGGTCGCGCGTATCCGCTATCGCCGGGCTTTGCTGGCCGCGTTGTGGGCCGGGGCAGCAGTTTCACTGGTACAGGCGCTTTTGCCGCCGTTGCCTTGGATGTTGCTCAGCCGGGTTATTGAGGGCGCATCGCATCTTGCTATTGTCGTCGCCGCACCCACGTTGATCGCGCAACTCAGCACAGCCAAGGACCGCGGGTTAACCCTGACGCTCTGGGGAACATTCTTTGGTGTGGCCTTCGCTGTCTTGGCATGGCTGGGTCGCCCTTTGGCGCTGTCCTTTGGCCTTCCTGCGCTGTTCGCAGCGCATGCCGTTTATATGGCTGCGTTCGCGCTATATCTTTCGGCCAAACTGCGCGCCTTGCCCATTGAGAACGCACAGCCACCCTTCTCATTGGTCCAGACCCTGCGTGATCACGTGACAATCTATGGCTCCCCGCGTATTCCCGCCGCTGCTGCCGGATGGCTGTTTTATACTTTTAGCTTCGTGTCGATCCTCACCGTCTTGCCGCCCTATCTTGATGCAAGCCATCGCACCCTGATCATGGGTGCAATGCCGCTGAACAGTATTGCGGTCTCAATGACTTTTGGCGTCGCACTTTTGCGCCTGATGTCCCCGGTCCGTGTCGTTGAATTGGGGTTTGGCCTTTCTGCGCTTTGTATGGTCTGGCTCTGGATTGCACCCGGTGCGCCGGTTGCCTGCCTCGCCTTGGCGGGGGCGATGGGCCTGATCCAAGGGGCCAGCTTTGCCGCCGTGCCTGACCTCAACGACACACCCGCTACTCAGGCGCAGGCCAATGGCGCGATGGCCCAGATGGGAAACATCGGCAATACCATTGGCACGCCCATCATGGCCGCCGCATTGGCTGGAATGGGCTATGCGGCATTACCGCTTCTGGCTGGTATCGCTTTTGTTGGTGGGCTGTCGATCCATCTATTACTTGGTATTCTACGCAATGACTGATCGCGTTCCCCTTTAGTTCTCATTTTTCGATTGGAGAATCCTGCCACACCACCTATGTACATATCGTTAACGGGGGCGTGTGATGGCTGAGCTGAAAAATATCGAAGTGCGCGGCGCGCGCGAACATAATCTCAAGAATATCGATGTGGACATTCCGCGCGACCAACTTGTTGTTATTACTGGGCTTTCCGGTTCAGGAAAATCTTCGCTGGCGTTTGATACGATCTATGCAGAAGGGCAGCGGCGCTATGTGGAATCGCTCAGCGCCTATGCGCGGCAATTCCTCGATATGATGCAAAAGCCGGATGTGGATCACATCAGCGGCCTGTCGCCCGCGATATCGATTGAGCAAAAGACCACATCGAAAAACCCACGCTCAACCGTCGGCACCGTGACCGAAATCTACGACTATATGCGTCTGCTCTTTGCCCGTGTCGGCACGCCCTATTCGCCCGCCACCGGCAAACCCATTGAGGCGCAGCAGGTCCAAGACATGGTCGACCGGATCATGCAGATGGAAGAGGGCACACGCGCCTATCTTCTGGCCCCGATCGTGCGCGACCGCAAAGGTGAATATAAGAAAGAATTCATTGAGTTACGCAAAACAGGATTTCAGCGCATCAAAGTCGATGGCGCGTTCTATGAATTGGATGAGCCGCCAACGCTCGATAAGAAATTCCGCCATGATATTGACGTCGTGGTGGATCGGATTGTGGTGCGTGAAGGGCTGGAAACCCGCCTTGCTGACAGCTTGCGTACGGCACTTGATCTGGCGGATGGCATCGCCATTCTTGAGACCGCTCCAGCCGAGGGCGACCCCGAACGCCAGACTTTTTCCGAGAAATTTGCCTGCCCGGTCAGCGGCTTTACAATTCCCGAAATTGAACCGCGCCTGTTCTCCTTCAACGCACCCTTCGGCGCATGCCCCGATTGTGACGGGTTGGGCGTCGAATTGTTCTTTGACGAACGCCTTGTGGTGCCGGATCAGAACCTGAAAATTTATGACGGTGCGCTGGCCCCATGGCGCAAGGGAAAGTCGCCATATTTCCTGCAAACCATTGAAGCGATTGCCAAACACTATGGGTTCAAGCCTTCAGCAAAGTGGAAAGATCTGCCTGAAAACGTGCAGCAGGTGTTCTTGCGGGGCTCTGGCAAGGAAGAAATCAAGTTTCGCTATGACGAAGGCGGTCGCGTCTATGAGGTGACGCGGGTGTTTGAAGGTGTGATTCCCAACATGGAACGCCGTTATCGCGAGACCGACAGCAATTGGATTAGAGAAGAGTTCGAGCGCTATCAAAACAACCGTTCTTGCGGTACCTGTAACGGATATCGTCTTCGTGCTGAGGCCCTGGCGGTCAAGATCGGGTCCGGCAAAGACCTGCTGCATGCGGGCCAAGTCGTACAAATGTCGATCCGTGAAGCATTTGAGTGGTGCAACACGGTGCCTGACCATTTAACGGTGCAGAATAACGAGATTGCAAAGGCGATTTTAAAGGAAATTCGGGAACGTCTTGGATTTCTAAATAACGTTGGATTAGAATATCTTACGCTTGCACGTTCAAGTGGCACATTAAGTGGCGGCGAGAGCCAGCGCATCCGGCTGGCGAGCCAGATTGGCTCTGGCCTCACCGGGGTTCTCTATGTTCTTGATGAACCTTCAATCGGCCTCCACCAACGCGATAATGACCGCCTTTTGCTGACCCTGAAAAATCTGCGGGACCAAGGCAACACGGTGATCGTGGTGGAGCACGACGAAGAAGCCATTCGCGAGGCCGATTATGTATTCGACATCGGCCCGGGTGCTGGCATTCATGGCGGGCAAGTGGTGAGCCATGGCACACCTGATCACGTCGCCAATGATCCCACCTCGATCACTGGGCAATATCTGATGGGCAAGCGTGAAATTGCCGTGCCTGCGATCCGGCGCGCAGGCAATAAGAAAAAGCTGCAAGTGGTGAAGGCCACGGGCAACAATTTGCAGAACGTTACAGCGGATTTTCCACTGGCCAAATTTGTCTGTGTCACCGGCGTGTCGGGTGGGGGCAAATCCACACTGACGATTGAGACATTGTTCAAAACTGCCTCGATGAACTTGAATGGTGCACGTCAGACGCCAGCGCCGTGCGAAACCATCAAGGGTCTTGAGCACCTTGATAAAGTGATCGACATTGATCAGCGTCCAATTGGGCGCACGCCAAGATCAAATCCCGCAACCTACACCGGCGCATTTACCCCGATCCGGGATTGGTTTGCCGGACTGCC
>JBPOFE010000158.1:0-7701 GCA_051252035.1 Sulfitobacter sp. | reverse complement strand
GCAACGGCGGCCATCGCGTCTTCGTCCTTGCCGGACGCTGCATTGGCATCCCCCGCAAATTTCACGTATCCGCCAAAAGGCAGTGCCGCGATTTGCCACTTGGTGCCGTGTTTGTCAGGCCGTGACCAAAGTACCGGGCCAAAACCAAGACTGAACACATCTGCCTTGATGCCCGTCCAGCGCCCCACGATGTAGTGACCGTATTCGTGGATCGCTACTATTATCGACAGGGCAATCACAAACGCAACGAGCGCCCAGATCAATCCACCAAATTGCGACAACAAGCCCATAATATCCAAAACGCTACCCTGCTCTTTTATCTATCGCGGCTTTTGCCGCCTCACGTGCCAAATGGTCCACTTTGTGGACGTTATCAAGGGTCATGGTGGCAGCAATAAGGCCAGATTGATGATCTGCTTGCGTCATTGCGTCTTCGACCACCTCGGCCATCTGGGTGAAATTGATTCTCCCGGCGATGAAACCATCAAGTGCGGTTTCCTTTGCGGCATTGAACACTGCCCCCATCATACCGCCCGCGGCCATCACCTCACGTGCCAACCGCAACGCGGGCCAACGGGCATCATCGGGGGCGGAAAATTCAAATTTCCCGATTGTTGCAAAATCCAGCCGTTCAACAGGCAGATGCGCCCGGTGCGGATGGTGCAGCGCATAGCCGATCGCATGGCGCATATCGGGCGGCCCCACATGTGCCATCAACCCCCCGTCGTTGAACCCTACCATCGCGTGAATCATGGATTGCGGATGCACCAACACTTCGATCTGTGCCGGATCGACATCAAAGAATTCCCTTGTTTCAATGACTTCCATGGCCTTATTGAACATTGATGCGGAATCGATCGTGATGCGCTGTCCCATGTCCCAATTGGGATGGTTCGACGCCTGATCCAAGGTCGCCTGGGGCAATTTTTCCAATGGCCAATCGCGAAATGCCCCACCACTGGCGGTGATGATGATCCGTTCAACCGCCTTGATATCTTCCCCCACCAGTGCCTGAAAAACCGCCGAATGCTCGCTATCGACAGGCAGGACCGTCGTACCTTTGGCCCGCGCTGTTTCGAGCAGCAAGTGACCCGCGCAGACCAGCGATTCCTTGTTGGCGAGTGCAAGCGTCGTTCCCTGCTCCAATGCCGCAAACCCCGGTGCCAGCCCTGCTGCACCCACAATTGCGGACATGATCCAATCTGCCGGACGGCTTGCCGCCTCAACAAGCGCCGCGGAACCTGCGGCGGCTTCGACACCTGAGCCGCTCAAGGCATCGCGTAAATCTTCCAGTAGATCTGGGCGCGCTGTCACGGCAACATCGGCGTGCAATTGGATCGCGTCTGCGGCCAATTGCGCAATGTTCCCGGCCCCGGTGAGTGCGACCACATCATAGGCCGCAGCATCACGTCGGATCAGATCAATGGTGTTTTGCCCAATAGAGCCTGTGGCCCCTAAAATGCTAATCCTGCGCGGCATGCCGACCTAGCCCAAACCGGGTGGAAAGCCGATAAACTGACCGATAATCAGCAAGAACAACGAAGCGCCAAGCATCCCGTCAAAACGGTCCAGCAAGCCGCCATGACCGGGGATCAGGTTTGAGCTGTCCTTGACCCCCATCTGACGTTTGAGTGCGGATTCAGCGATATCACCCATCTGCGATGCCATCGAAACGGCAACGGAAATCCCGACCAATTGTATGCCGACACCCGTATTGAAGGAAAACAGCAGCCCGACCAAGGCCGCGCCGACCCAGCCTGAAGCGGTGCCGGACCATGTTTTCTTAGGGCTGACACGCGGCCAGAATTTTGGCCCGCCAAATGTGCGGCCCGCAAAATAGCCCACCACGTCAGTGACCACCACAACCATCACCAACCACAGTAACCAGCCAAAGCCCATGTCATCACGCACTTGCATCATGCCATATCCTGCCAGCAGGATCAGCACGGTGTAGGACATATAAACCGCCTTGTTCTCAGATAGGTAGCCAAAACCAATCAGCGCCGGCGCCAGTAGCAGCGGCAGCGCGAAACCAACAGGTAAATAGATTGCCAGAAATACCGCTGCACCGGTTATCGCACCCAATTGCAGTTGTAGATGCCGCACACAAGGGCGCAGCATCCCGACCAGTTCCCAAACCATCAAGCCACAGATCAATGCCACCAGCGCGTGAAACACATGGCCGCCGATCCAGATACCGATCAAGCCGATCAACACCATGGCAGCCGCCGATCCCATGCGCGCGGTCAGGTCAGACCATTGTTCTGGCGATTTGTTCATCTGTCTCTCCGGTCAGGTTCTTTAGGTTTTTACCGCCCCAAAGCGACGGTCGCGGCCTCCATAGGCGGCACACAGTCGGCCAAATTCCTCTTTCGAAAAATCCGGCCACAACGTGTCTATAAATTCATATTCCGCATATGCGGATTGCCAGAGCAGAAAGTTGGAAATGCGGGCCTCACCGCTGGTCCGGATCACCAGATCAGGATCAGGTAAAACATAAGTATCCAAGTATCTTGGCAGCGTTTCTTCATCTACATTTTCAGGATCAAGTATCCCTTCGGCGACATCGCGGGCCAGCCGCTGTGTGGCGCGGGCCACTTCGTCACGTCCACCATAGTTTAATGCAATGGTTAGATGTACACGTGTGTTATGCGCCGTGGCGTCTTCAAGTTCGTTCATCAACTTGATTAACTTGTCATCAAGCCGCACACGGTCCCCGATGAACCGCACCCGCACGCCAAATTCCGACAGGCTTCGGGTTTCTTTCGAGATATAGCGGCGAAACAAGCTCATCAGGCCTGCGACCTCTACCTGTGTGCGTTTCCAGTTTTCCGTCGAAAACGCAAAGATCGTTAGGTATTCTACACCAAAGTCTGGGCAGGCCTCGACAACTTCGCGCACCCGTTTGGCCCCTGCGTGGTGGCCAAAAAGCCGGGGCCGCCCGCGTTGCGTCGCCCACCGCCCATTTCCATCCATGATGATTGCCACATGACGCGGCCCTCCAGGGATAACTTGGCTATCTGATGCGGTGGCGCTACTCATCTACACTCTTTCACTAACGGGCATCAGCCAAGCATCGCGGAACACCTTAAACCTGCATGATCTCGGCTTGCTTGGTCTCAAGCTGTTCATCAATCCGAGCGATGGCCTTTTTGGTGATGTCCTCGACTTCGCTTTCCCAGATTTTCTGATCATCTTCGGACATAGAGCCATCGTTCTTGGCCTTTTTGATCTGGTCCATCCCGTCACGGCGCACATTGCGCACGGAAATCCGCGCGTTTTCGGCGTATTGCCCGGCAACTTTGGTCAGTTGAGTGCGGCGTTCTTCATTCAGTTCGGGAATTGGCAGCATGATGATCGTGCCATTAAGCTGTGGATTGATCCCCAGCCCGGATTCTCGAATGGCTTTTTCGACTTTGCCAACCAGCGCTTTGTCCCAGACGTTGATTGTGACCATACGCGATTCAGGAACGTTCACCGTACCCACCTGATTGATCGGCGTCAGGGAGCCGTATGCATCCACCATCACCGGTTCCAGCATCGACGCCGATGCGCGGCCCGTGCGCAAAGATGCAAATTCTGTGCGCAGAGATGCAAACGCGCCTTCCATACGCCGTTCAAGATCGTCGGTATCAAGTAAAAAATCGTCTGACATGGGGTCTCATCCTGTGGTGTCGGCCATTTCGCTGGCTTTGGCACAGGTATGACACATGATCGGGTTATATGGAAAGTGGGGTTTCGTGCAGTTATCGTTCAGGCGGCGTGCAGTTTACCCCTGCACCCGCGTATAGGTGCCTTCGCCCGCCAAAATCCCGCGGAAACCACCGGGTTCATCCAAGCTGAACACAATGATCGGCAGGTTATTGTCACGTGCCAGCGCAATCGCGCTTGCGTCCATCACGCCCAGACGCTTTTGCAGCACATCATCATAGCTGACTGTGTCGTACCGCTTGGCATCATCAAACTTGGCCGGGTCTTTGTCATAGACGCCATCGACGCCGTTTTTGCCCATGAAAATTGCATCACAGAGCATCTCATTGGCCCGCAACGCCGCCGCCGTATCCGTGGTGAAATAAGGGTTGCCCGTGCCAGCCGCAAAAATACAGACCCGTTTTTTCTCAAGGTGACGCACCGCACGCCGACGAATGTAGGGCTCAGCCACTTCGTTCATTGTGATGGCAGAAATCACACGGGTATGGATGCCCAGCCCCTCAAGCGCGGATTGCATCGCCAGCGCGTTCATCACCGTGGCAAGCATGCCCATATAGTCCGCCGTCGTGCGTTCCATGCCCTGCGCCGACCCTTGCAATCCACGAAAGACGTTGCCACCGCCAATCACCATGCAAATCTCGGCGCCCATCTCATGCACGCTTTGGACTTCGCGGGCGATGCGTTCGACCGTGGGGGGATGCAGCCCAAATCCCTGATCGCCCATCAGCGCCTCACCCGAGATTTTCAACATGACCCGTTTGAACGAGGAGGATGGAGCGTCTTGGGAGGCAGCATCAGACATGGGGGACCTTTCGAGGTGCGTATGGGCATTTCAATTTGGCGCAAAATGTCGCAAATGGGACCAAGGTTCAATCCATCGCCGCAGGTCTTTTAGAAAGAAATGTCTGACCACATGCAAAATGCGACCGACAATCTGCTAAAACAACTGTCACCTGAGCAGCCCGTGTTGATTGCCGGGCCAACGGCATCGGGTAAATCCGCGCTGGCACTTGAGATTGCCGAGACCCAAGGCGGTGTCATCATAAACGCGGACGCGTCACAGGTCTATAATTGCTGGCGTGTGATCTCTGCGCGCCCCTCGGTTGAGGAAGAATCCCGTGCGCCGCATCTGTTATATGGGCATATCGACGCCACAGCGCCTTATTCGGCAGGGCATTGGTTGCGTGAAGTGACAGCGCTGTTAGATGGGATCAGGCCGATCATCGTCGGTGGAACCGGGCTTTATTTCTCTGCGTTGACACAAGGCTTGGCAGACATCCCGGCAACACCACCGGAGGTGCGCGCGCGCGGGAATACGATGCCATTGGACGCGCTTTTGGCGGCAGTCGATGTTGAAACTACCACGCGGATTGACACATTGAACCGCGCTCGGGTGCAGCGCGCTTGGGAAGTGCAGCAAGCCACAGGACGAGGATTGGCCGCATGGCAAGATAATACAGCACCACCAGCGCTGCCGCTTGATCACTGTTTTCCGATTGTGGTTGATGCGGACAAAAATTGGCTGAACGACCGGATCGCCCGGCGCTTTGATCTGATGATTGAGGGGGGGGCGTTGGATGAGGTTGCGGCGGTCCGGCCCGAGTATGACCCATCCCTGCCCGCGCACCGCGCCATCGGCGTGCCGGAATTGATGGCGCATCTAAAGGGCGAAATGACAATTGATCAAGCGACAGAGGCTGCCGTCATCGCCACACGGCAATTTGCCAAACGACAACGCACATGGATGCGCAGCAAAATGGCAACGTGGCATAGTTTTCAGGTGCCCTAGGCGCGTTCAAAATTGACTTTTATGGATATTTGTTGGGTTGATATCGGGTTATCCCGCGGCCCCACTTTCCCATATGCGATATTTTAATGAACCAGCACTATGACGATATTCAAGTCCTTACTCTGCCGCAACTCAGCGGTGGGCAGGATTGGAAAGTGCAGCTTGCCCATGACCGCCCACATCATCTGCTAATCTGGATCACGCGCGGGCAAGGTCGCGTTCTGCTTGATGGGCAACGGCGCGGTTTGGGCATGCACAACGCGCTGCTGATCCCGGCGGGTGCCTTGTTTGCGCTTGATCTGGGGCGCCAAGGCATGGGGCAAGTGGTGGTGATCCCGCAAGGAACACCCCTGCGCCTGCCTGAAATTCCCCGGCACTTGCGCATCAGGGACGTGCATGTGCAATCAGAACTCAGCGCGTTGATCGAAGCCGCACAGCGCGAACAACATCCGCCGCGCCCCTTGCGCCAAGACGCGCTGGAGGCACATACGGCGTTGATGTCGGTCTGGCTCAGGCGGCAGATTATGCTCGAAGAACATGTGCCAAGCCGCCGCAACGCCGCAGCGCGACTGTCTGCGCGCTTTTGTGCCATGGTATCGGCGCGGTATCTAAGCGGTGCACCAATGGCGGAGTATGCGGCCGAGCTGAGCGTGACGCCAACCCACCTGACCCGCGCGGTTAAGGCATCCACCGGCAAGACAGCGGCGGATATTTTGACCGAACGTGTGCTCTATGCCGCGCGCAGCTTGCTCAGCGAGACCCGGCGACCTGCACAAGACATCGCCCGTCACCTCGGATTTGGCTCAGCAGCCTATTTCACCCGATTTATACAACAGCACACGGGACATCCCCCCAGTAAATTAAGGGCAAAGTAGCCCCCTAGTGGTGCGCGCAAAAACGTTTCTGCCCCGAAGCGGTGTCGTTTTCATACAAGGGTAGTGTCGCAAAATAACCTTCAAAGGGCGGAAGTTGCCGTTGACCTATGCACGGGAGTCATGCCTGATAGCGTCTAGGGGATTTC
Source organism: Sulfitobacter sp. (assembly GCA_051252035.1). Classification (GTDB taxonomy): domain Bacteria; phylum Pseudomonadota; class Alphaproteobacteria; order Rhodobacterales; family Rhodobacteraceae; genus Sulfitobacter. Next base: position 1,180 of record JBPOFE010000158.1, on the reverse strand, counting down.
AATTTTATCGACAGTGCGATGGCGAAGTCCCTCAATACGTCTGCGGCCACCGCAAGAAAATGACGAACGCCGAACCAAAACCAGCGGGATAAACCTGCTTAGCCACTCAACAGGGGCACCTCATGGGACTATTTATTCTTCGCCGCTTGGGCGTGATGTTGCTGACGGCACTTTGCCTGACGTTCATCGTGTTCTGGCTCACCAATCTCTATCCAAACTTAGAAAAGTTGGCCAAGACACAGGGCAACTTTCGGATGTCAGACGAGGCTGTGACCAGCTACCTGACAAACCGTGGTTATCTGCAACCGACTTATGACAAGTTTGGGGAATGGCTGGGCATCATGCCAGGCTGGGTCACGGAAACCGAAGATGGCAAAGTCTTTGGCCGCTGTTTTGCCGAAGGCACCCCCGAAGCGGATCGCCCGACACGATGCGGCGTTTTACAGGGCGACTGGGGTTTTTCCACCGTCTTCAAAGATGACGTTGGGGCTACGGTGCTGACCCGTTTGGCGCTGACGGGCAAGCTGATGCTTTGGGTGTTGATCCTGATGGTGCCCTCGGCGCTGATTGTCGGGGTGTTGGCGGGGATGCGCGAAGGGTCGAAATTGGACCGCACGCTGTCCACGTTCTCAATCGCGACAACAGCGACACCTGAATATGTATCTGGCGTTATCTTTATCGCCGTGCTGGCGTCGTCTAAATTCGGCCTGTCGCCATGGCTCAACGATATGGGCATCATCGAGAGCAAAACGCTGTTCCTTGGCTCTGCGACAAGTGCAATGGCGGACGCTAATTTCTGGAACTTCTTTTTGCCGGTACTGACCATCTCACTCTACGGCATGGGCTATATCGCACGAATGACACGGGCGTCGATGACAGAAGTGATGACCGCTCAATACATCCGCACCGCGCGTCTGAAGGGTGTGAAGTTCAGCGACATCGTCCTGAAACACGCCCTGCGCAATGCATTGATTGCACCGTTTACGGTGATCATGTTGCAAATTCCGTGGTTGTTGAACGGTGTGGTAATCGTCGAGACCTTGTTTAACTACAAGGGTTTTGGATGGTTGCTGGTACAGGCGGCATCAAACAACGACATTGAGTTGTTGCTCGCTGTCTCTGTTGTCTCTGTCATCGTGGTGCTTGTGACACAGCTGATATCGGATATCGGCTATGTATA
>JBPOFE010000157.1:0-7926 GCA_051252035.1 Sulfitobacter sp. | reverse complement strand
AGGGCGGCGGTATTCGCGTCGAGTGCTGATTTGGACCGCCCAGACACGCAAATCGCGTGGAACGGCCAATCGCTTTCGTCCGATGCGATACGCGCGGGGGCTTCTTCCAACACCGTGTGCGCATTTGTGCCGCCGACACCCAGCGCATTCACGCCAGCGCGACGTGGGGTGATCCCGTCGGGCCAATCGCGCAGTTTGTCGTTTACCGCAAAGGGTGATCCCTCAAACCCAATCGCGGGGTTCGGGGCCTCATAGCCCAGCGAGGGCGGCAATTGTTTGTGGTGCAGCGCCAGCGTGGTTTTCACCAGCCCGGCAACGCCCGCCGCCGTGTCCAGATGGCCGATGTTGGTTTTCACCGACCCGATGCGGCAGAAATCCGTGGCGTCCGTGGTCTGGCGGTAGGCTTCGGTCAATGCGGCAACTTCGATCGGGTCACCCAGATAGGTCCCGGTGCCGTGACATTCGACATAGCCGATGCTCTGCGCGGCAACGCCCGCCGCGTCCAAGGCCTGCGCAATCGCGGCGGTTTGGCCATCGACCGACGGCGCCAGATACCCGGCCTTGGCCGCGCCATCGTTGTTCACGGCGGAGCCTTTGATCACCGCCCAGATGTGATCCCCATCGGCAATCGCATCCGACAAGCGGCGCAGGGCAACAGCCCCTGCCCCTGATCCAAATACAGTGCCTTGGGCACGGTGATCAAAGGCATGGCAATGACCGTCGGGCGACAGAATTTCGTTTTCTTTGAATTCGTAACCACGGCCCTGCGGCAGTTCAATCGTCACACCGCCCGCCAAGGCCATATCGACCTCGCCCGCGCGCAGCGCCTGACAGGCGTAGTGGATCGCCACCAAAGACGTGGAACAGGCGGTTTGCAGGTTGATTGACGGGCCTTTGAGATCAAACACATGGCTCACACGGGTCGACAGGAAATCCTTGTCGTTCCCGGTATGGCGCAGCAGAAACATGCCCACATCATCCACCAGATCCGGGTTCGAGCAGATGTTGAAATAGAAGTAGCTGCCCATGCCGCAGCCTGCATAAACACCGATAGGGCCGGAAATGGTCTCCGGTGGATGGCCCGCCTGTTCCATCGCGGCCCAAGACACCTCAAGAAACTTGCGATGTTGCGGGTCGAGGATCGCGGCGTCCTTGGGAGAAAATCCAAAGAAATCAGCGTCAAACGCGTCAAATCCGTCCAAGACAGCGGCGGCAGGCACATAATTCTTACGCGCGATCGCCTCGGGTGTTTCGCCAGCGGCAAGCAGCTCAGCCTCAGACAGACGGCGGATGGATTCCACCCCGTCACGCAGGTTTGCCCAATAGGCATCGGTGCCCTGCGCACCCGGAACGTCCACGGACATCCCGACAATAGCAATATCTTCGCCAGAAAAAGAGCGGCTCTTTGCGGTGTTCATCCTACCAAAATCATCCCATTGCCCGTCCAAAGACAGGTATGAGCCCCCAAGGGGCAACATAGTCTTTTAGCGGCATTTTAAACAGTAAAAACTGGGAAGTCCGCCTCAGTTTTCCCCCGCATCCCCTGATTTTCAACGGGTTTTCGTAAAATGGCCTGTATCTGCGAAATGCAGTCTATCATAACAAAACCCGACACAGGTGCGCATTTTTGCGCCTTGCGAAACAATCCTGCCATATTTTCGGGATTCGGTGACGCAGCCTTTGTAATCAATGCGCTACGACGACCATGGGTGCGTCAATGCACTCTATTTCAAAGGACAGTGCGTTTGCCTTGACGCGAGATCGGCTTACCCATCACCACCTCGGCCCCCTTGCGCATGGGCATAGCGCCCGCCTGTCGCATCAGCTTTTCCGCATGTCCCAGAATGGCCCCCGCCGTGAGCCAAGTGAAAGGCGTCAGCGTCGCATTGAGCAACATGTCCATCATGGTGATGGCCAAGATCAATGCCATCGGCCCCACATAGGGCGACATCGACGCCTCACCGTGGCGCCAGACATACAGGCCCATCAACATCAACGGCAACGCCAACAGCCCGAATTCACAGATGTATCCGAGCCAGCCAAAGGTGCCAAACACGATGATCCAGCGGCCATCCGGGATCGAGAGGATTTCACCTGTCTCAAGGTCACGGACCAGATTGCGACCCCATCCACCCCAGCCAAACAACGGCTTTTCCGCCGCACGGGCCAGCAGTTGTTCCTCATTGTTGAACCGAAACTCCAGCGATTGGGCGCGGGCTGGGCTGATTGCTTCAGCCTGCGCCAACAGCGCATCAAGGGGCACCACCCCGGCATTGCGCAGCATCGGATAGACAACCGCGACCACCGCAAAGAGCATCGCCAGTCTGATTTGCCAGCGCGCCGGCGTCAACAGTACGAAAGGCAGCAAAACGACCCCATAAGCGAGTGCCGCCAAACTTTTGCACAACACCAGCATCACCGACAGATAGCCCACCAAAACCAGTATTTTCCAGCGGTCAATCGGCTGTGTCTGACGGGCCAAGGCCGCCGCAGACAGCACTGCGGTACACATGAACAACGCCAGCCAAAGCCCATGTTCCAAGAACACGATGGGCCTGTAGCCGCCCGCGCGAATGGTTTGTTCAAACGAATGCTGGAAGAACCCGTAAATCCAGACGTTCATCTGCGGGCTGAGCCGGATTTCCACCAGCGATGGGATCGAATAGATTAACCCTCCGACCATCAGCGCCAACAGGATTTCGCGCAATCCCTGTTCGGACGCCAAAAACTGTCTGGCCAATAGAAACGGCACCAGCGTCAAAATCTGTGCAATCAAGACCGAACCAACATCCCGAATGGATTGCCCGGGCAATTGATTGGTCATGAAAATAATAGGTTCGGCATTGCCCATCACATGAAAAATGATCGGATCGCTGTTGGTCAAAACGGTCGGAATCGTGGAAAGCACCAGACCGATCACCAGCCACCGCGCCGCCCGTGAGGCCGGGATCAGCTGCAGCTTTTCCTTCATACCAAACACCAAGATCAACAGCACGCTGAGGTTGGGGATTGATACTTTGTCCATGGCAGGGACCAGCGGCAGGTTGAACTCAGCCAAGGGGGGCAAGAACAGATAACCGCCCAAAATGGTCCAGATCAGCGCCCGCTCCAGTTTAAGCGTGCGGAACAGGATCAGTGACACGAACGGCCAGAGCAGCAGCATCAGATATGCAATACCGTTGGGCATGTGGTTCCTATGTCAGTTTTGGACAAATGCGGTCTGGCGCGAGAATTATCATCTGGCCTGCGGGCTGTCATCCCGGTAGATTTAGAACACACTTCATGCTTTGGATTAATTATGCACCGTATCTTTTTGATATTTAACTATATAGCTGAAAACGCAACGCTTCCTCTTGGGCATACGAGCGCTTTCAGTATTGGTGGTGACGTGTGAAATTTGGCACGGGGTCCTCTCAGGTTGAGGTCAATTTTGCGACACGCACCGCATTGTTTCGCGAACTCAAGGCACGATTGCAACAGCGCCGCGGATTCGCACTTGCCACACTGAACCTTGATCACCTGACCAAATTGCCCGTTGATAAGGGATTTGCCCAAGCCTACCGCGCCCAAGATATCGTGGTCGCGGACGGCCGCCCGGTTGTCTGGTTGTCACAACTTGCGCGTCGCCCGGTTGAGCTGATGCCCGGCTCTGATCTGATCCTGCCGATCTGTGATTTGGCGGCGGAAATGGACGCAGCGATTGCCTTGGTGGGTAGTAGTGATGATGCGTTGCAGGGCGCAGCAGCGGCGTTGAAACAGCGTACACCGGGGTTACGCGTGACCTACATCCACGCGCCTGCCTATGGGTTTGATCCAAAGGGGCCTGCAGCGGATGATATTTTAGAGGCTTTGACCCAAAGCGGTGCGGCACTATGTTTCATCGCGCTTGGCGCCCCGAAACAGGAGGTTTTTGCCGCCCGTGGCCGTGCCCAAGCACCTGACGTTGGGTTTGTCTCCATTGGCGCGGGCTTGGATTTCCTGTCCGGTCATCAAGTACGCGCGCCCAAAATCATGCGCAAACTGGCGTTGGAATGGCTCTGGCGAGCGGGACAAAGCCCACGCCGGATGGTGCCGCGCTATGCCAAGTGTTTTGCGATCCTGCCCGGCTTGGTCGTTCAGGCCTTGCGTCAACGCTGATTACTTTGCAGCCTCAGCGACATAGGCGGAATAGGCATCGGAGCGGACCAAGAACCCCGCACGATAAAGCAGTTCGACCCGGTTCCAGCGCCGCGCGTCCAAGGAAAACAGCGTGACATCAGGCTCTTGCGTCATCACGCGGGCGCGTGCGGCGTCCTCGCCATGCGCCACATCGCCTGTGGCAAGCGATGCCGTATCCCGGCCAAGGGGATTGTTGGCAAATTTGTAATGTTTGATCACGCCCGTGATGTCGGCGCAGGTCACCCCCATCGACAAATGCGGGTGCGGTGCGGGCGCCGCAGACGGGCCGTTGAAGATCAGCGGATGTTTTGTCAGACAACAATTTTCGCCAAACACTTTGCCGCGCACCCCGCCGAAGCAGAATTTGACCTCGTCAGTGCTGAGCGTGTTGTCGGTCAGAAGTGCGGAAAACGGAATGTCGCTGGAATGATAATCGAGCTTTTTCACAGCACTCAGGTCGAAATACAAAAACTCAAGCAGCGCCTGTTTGAACGGCACATTGGCGATGGCGTTCAATGGCACTTTCGGGAACATCTCAAGCATCTGGGCCACCATTGCGGTATACCCATGTGCCTCAAGATAGCCGATCAGACCCTTGATCCCGATGCTGGTGCGCCCTTCAAAATCGAACACCTCGTCCATATCCACGTAGAGACACCAACGGTTTTGACCGTAGGTGTTGGCGGGATATTGGCGGATCAGATCCTCGTAATGGGCCAATGGCAGCTTGGATTGGTCAATCACCGTGCCTTTTTCGCGTTTGATCCGCGCTATCGTGTCATCGGTCGAACCATTGTCGATGAACACGAAATGCTGCACCCCCATGGCGCGGTAATGCCGGAAAAACGCGTCCAGATAATAGCTGCCGTTGCGCACCAATGCGATCAGAACCACGTCGCCCGGGGCCACATCCAACACCTTTGGCCCATGCAGATGATGCACAGAAGTCGCAAACCGCGCGCGGCGGCGCGCCTCGCTCATGCGGTGCCACAGACGGCGGATAATATGGAGCGGGCTTTTCATCAGATGGGTGATACGACAGCACGCGGTGGCGGTCTACTGCAACCGCGCGCTATTCGGCGCCCGCCCGCCATTCTTTGTAACGCAGATAGGCGTTGGCCCCCCACGCGGCAAAAGGTTGAGGCGGCAAGGGTTTGGGCGCGGGTTCGTTGCCAAAATGATCGGTGATCGCAGACGTCTGCCCCAGTGCCCGTTCTGCCGCTGCGATCCCAGTCAAAGTGCCACGCGCAGTGCCGAGGCCGTTTTGCACGCAGGCGCTTGTTACACCCTGCTCCACCGGACCTGTCACTGACACGCCATTCAGCGTCAAACACAGGTGCCCGGCCCATTCGTACTGCATTTTCATGCCCGCCAATTGCGGGAACCGCTCATCGAATTTGCCGCGCTGTACGCGGGCGGCGCGGGCCACATCCGCCGCATTGACCCGCATGCCGGGGCGCAAGCTGGCACAGGTGCGGGTGATGATCCGATTGCCCCCTTGTGCAGTGTCGATCCGGCGCATTGTGGTGCCCATCGGATCGGATGGGGTGACACCCCAACGCGCCGCACCGCCCAGCGCTTTCAGATGATCCACGTCCAGTTCAGGGGTCATTGAGGCATAGAGAAATAACTGCATCAATTGACCTTTGGCGATGCCAAAACTTTCCAGATGGCCGTTGTTGGCAAGGATAATATGAGGCGTGGAGATCAGGCCATCGACGGTTTTGACCTGCCAATCCGCCCCCCGCCGCTCAAAGCCGCTCACAGGGGTTTGTTCATATATCATTACACCAGCAGCGCTCAGCCCAGCAGCCAGACCTTGGATATATCCAGCAGGTTGCAGCATCAGCGTGCCGGGGGTGTAGAGGCCCGAGCGATAATGATGGCTGCCCGTCAGCTCAAACATCGCCTGTGCATCAAGCATTTCTGACGGTTCATCCAACGTCGTCAGATGCCGCGCATAGCTTTGGTTGTGCTGATCGCCAGCCTGCGACGCGGCCCCGTTCACTTTGCCTACTGGATCGGCAAAGGCGGGATTGATATCATATTCCGCGACCGCATCACGGGCAAAGGTGATGGCCTGTCGGTTCAAAGCGATCAACGCCCGATCATCACCACCCCCAGCATAATCATCCGAGGCCAGATCATGTGGCAGATCAATCATAAAGCCCGAGTTGCGCCCTGCTGTGCCTTCGCCGATGCGCAAGGCGTCCAGCACCATGATATCCAGCTTTGGGTCAATCTGGTGTAATCGCCGGGCCGCAGAAAGCCCTGCGAAACCCGCGCCGATGATCACCACATCAGCCGTAGCCGTACCCTCAAACCGCTGTGGAGCCGCATAACCGCCTAAGATTTCGGCCCAGGCCGCGGGGCTGTCAAACTTTGGTGTGCGCCGTGCAACGTACATGGCCTAAAGCCCCAAACGCAGTTTCAGCGCGTCAAGGCCGGTCTCCAACACTTCATGTGTGCCAGCCTTTCTCATATGTGACTTGAGGCTGTCATTCAGTCCGCCTTCGGTCGCCAGTGATTTGAGCAACGGATCGAAACCCACGCTGTCTTGCGCCATCTGGTTCATGAAACCCGCAAAAATGCCGCGCACATACGCCTCTGCGGCAGCAGCATCTCCGGTCTCGCGACCCAGCCAATGTGCGCCCGTACGCATCAAATCCAAGAAAGGCGCGGACAATGCGGTGCCTGCAAAATGCGCGTTTAACGCATGTTCGCTTTGCACGGAAAACACTGTGTCGCTTTTGCCAAAGAGCGCTGTTAGGGCAGCTGAGGACGGAAAGACCGGCAACATCGACCCACCAGTCGCCACCGCAGACAGCGGAATGGTCAGCGCAATATCTGTGGCAGGCGCGCACAGGCGCTGCAATTCGGCCACTGGCACATCGACCATCACGGATATCACCGAATGATTGGCGCGAAAGGCGAGGTCGGGCAGCACTTCACGGGCGACATCGGCCATCAAACATAGGAAAACCACATCTGATCCGGCAACGACACCGGCGTTTGAGGCAATGGTGACTTCTGGCAGCGCCTTGGCCAAGGTGGCGGCCATCTCAGCATTTCGTTCAGAAACCAGAATGTCATGCCCACGCCCGGCCAATCCTTGCACCATGGCGGCGGCAATCTCTCCGGTGCCGATAAATCCGACCCGCATCAGCTTACGGCCTCATCTTCGTCGTCGCTGAGATCAATCCAGATGGTTTTCAACTGAGTATATTGGTCATGCGCATGCAGGGAATTGTCACGCCCGCCAAAGCCGGATTGTTTGAAGCCGCCAAAGGGTGTGGAAATATCACCCTCACCATAGCTGTTCACTGTCACCGTCCCAGCGCGCAGCATCCGCGCAGCGCGCAAAGCGCGTTTGCCGTTGGCGGTAAAGATCGAGGCGCAGAGGCCATAATCGGTGTCATTGGCAACGCTGATCGCTTCGTCAAAACTGCTGACTTCAATGACGCTCAGGACAGGACCAAAGATTTCTTCACGCGCGAGACGGTGATCATTACCGGGCAGTTCCACCACCGTGGCTTCGACAAAGGCACCATCTTTGGTGCCGCCACCCACACGGGGTTTAGGTGCATCCTTTAAATACCCGGAAACTTTATCAAAATGCGCTTTGCTGACCATCGCACCAAGGCGCGTCTCTGGGTCCAACGGATCACCCATAGGCCATTCGCGCATATGGGCTTCGATCTTGTCGAGCAAGGTTTTCTTGATGGATTTATGCACGATCAAACGGCTGATCGCGCTGCAGTTTTCACC
>JBPOFE010000156.1:0-8118 GCA_051252035.1 Sulfitobacter sp. | reverse complement strand
CCGGCGATCCAAGTGCTTGCCGCGCGGACGTTAACCAAGATCGCGGAGCCTTGGGCGCATGACCTTGCCGATCAGCTGTATCTCGACGACGACACCCGCGCCTGGGCAGATAATGTGCCGGAGCAGACCGATCACAAGGACAGCAACGGTCAACCCTTGGGCAATGGCGACACGGTGGTGCTGATCAAGGACCTGCCCGTCAAAGGTGGTGGCTTCACCGCCAAGCGCGGCACGGCGGTGCATCGGATCACGCTGGTGCCCGACAACCCCGCCCATATCGAAGGCCGGGTTGAGGGGCAGCGGATTGTGATCCTGACCGAGTTTGTGAAAAAGCGCTAAACCTCGACAGAGCGCGTGGGCTGTGGGACAGTTGTCGCAAATCCCCATCGGTTCTGCGCACCGACGTATTACCGACAAAATACCGACGGAGTACCGACATGCCAAACCCCTGCATCCTCTGCGTCGCGATCACCGGTTCCGTGCCGACCAAAGCCGCCAATCCTGCGGTGCCGATCAGCATCGCGGAACAGGTCGAATCCACCCATGAAGCGTTTGAGGCGGGCGCCTCCATCTGCCACGCCCATGTGCGCAACGCGGATGAAACACCATCGTCGGACCCCGAAAAATTTGCAGCCTTGCAGGAAGGCGTGCGCAAGCATTGCCCCGGCATGATCATCCAGTTTTCCACCGGGGGGCGGTCGGGTGCCGGGCAGGAACGCGGCGGGATGTTGAGCCTGCGCCCCGACATGGCGTCGCTGTCGGTGGGGTCCAACAACTTTCCCACACGCGTTTATGAGAACCCGCCGCAACTGGTCGATTGGTTGGCGTCTGAGATGCGGGAATATCAGGTAAAGCCCGAGATCGAGGCATTTGATCTGAGCCATATTCACAAGGCCGCAGAGATGAATCGCGATGGGCGCATTCCGGGGCAACTCTATATCCAATTCGTGATGGGTGTGAAAAACGCCATGCCCGCAGACCGCGAAGCCTTTGATTTCTATATCAAAACCGTGAAACGACTGGCTCCGGATGCGCAGTGGTGTGCCGCAGGTGTTGGGCCCAATCAGATCGTGCTGAACGACTGGGCGATTGCCGCAGGCGGCCATGCACGGGCAGGGTTGGAGGACAACGTGCGGCTCGACAAAGACAGGCTTGCGCCGTCGAATGCCGCGCTGATCAAACGTGCGGCGGACCTTTGTGAAAAATACGAACGCCCTGTGGCGACACCTGCGCAGGCACGCGAAATTCTTGGGTTGCGACCCGCTTAGGGCAAGCCGCGCCTTAGATCACAGGCCACCGCGCCGCCCTCCAACAAAGTGCCAAGACAGGCGCGGGTGAAATCCCATATTGCATCGTCATGCACCAGATGATGGGTTAGAAATCCAAGCGGTTCGGTGGCATCTGTATGTCCCGCGCGGCGGTCTTTTAGCGTTGCCACCAATGCCAAAATCTGTGTTTCGGGGTCTGCCAAGCCCCCTCCGCCGCGCCAATGGATCGGGTCGATATGCGTATTGATCTGCACCAACCCCTGCGCGGCCATCCGCGCGGCGCGCGGGGTGTAGGTGGACAGCGCGGCATAGCCTTGGCCCGACAATTGCGCGACCATACCGGGATCAATACGGTTCCATGGTGGCACAAATATTGGCAACAGAGCCGCGCCAAATAGCGAACGCAAATCGGACAGCGCTGCACGTGTTTCTGCCTCGGCCCCAACCCGCGGATGACCAAACTCCGCTTTCTTTTGCCCTTCGGGGGCATGGTTTTCATGCGCCCAGCCGTGAACGATCGGAATGGCCCAATCCGTTGCGGCAAGAGCATCGGCCAGCGATTTTTGTGCGAATTTCGGGATCACTGCGACATGCACGGGCAGGGTCAAATCCTGCGCCAGCGTCAGCAATCTCTGAAACGCGGGCGTGTCTTTAACCGCGTCATCATCACGCCACCAGAGCGGCAAAGTGCGGCTTTCGCCACGCCAGATCGCCAGTTCGGATTTCAGGGGTGACCAGTCGATCATGCCATCGCCTCGCGAAGTTTGGTGGTGATCCTGACAGTTTCCTGCGCACCGTCAAAACCATCCTTGCGCGGCGCACGCCGGATGTCTTGCACCACTTTCGATATCGCTTGGCTCAATCGCGCAGGGGATAAATCGGCACTGCGCAGCACCTCCACTCCGGGCAACTTGGCCAATGCTTCGGCGCGCAACCCCTGTTCAACTTCACTGCCTGCATCAAAGGGAATGAACACCGCCGGGCATCCGGTTTGCAGAATATCAAGCGCGGTGTTGTAGCCACACATCGACACGGACGCCGCTGCATGGTGCAACATTTGCCGGAAATCCGGGCGCGCGGGTTCAAGGGTCACGTTGGCGGGGGCGGCTTGTGCCAGTTCAGCACAACGCGACGCAGCATCGGCACCGCCGACCAAAATACGCCAATGGCGTGTCTGATCCTGCCGCGCAGCATCTATCGCTGCGGCAAAAATATGCGTGCCGACATCACCACCGCCGGCGCTGACGATCACCTCATCGCGGCCTGCGTTCTTGGGGTGATGGTCGGGTGCGGCGGGGGCCACAAATCCGGTGTATTTCAGCTTGGGTAATAGGGTTTCGGACACAGGCCAGCTTAACTCAAGCGGTGTTACTTCGTGGTCAGAATGCACCAGAACCGCGTCATAGAAATCGGAAACAAAGTGATCCGCCAGAACCGCTTTCTTGGGTTTGGATGGCGGGGCCAGAATATCGCGGATTGACGCACAGATCAGCGGGCGGCGGGGCAGGGTTTGCGTGGCTTGCAAAAGCGCCTCGAACTCGGCCTGCAAGATACGTCTGCCAAAAGGGAACAGTTCGGTGATCACGATGTCGGGCGATTGCGCGGTCAGATGATCCAAAAGGCCGCTGATCCGCTGCCGCATCATTTCAGCCGATACCGGCGTGCCCTGATCGTCCAGCAACAGGGTGAAATTCACCCCGTCTGAACGCACCGGGGGCAGTTGCAGAATATCGACATCGCCACGATCAAGCTGCGGGGCGGGCATGCCGCCAGAGGCCAGTGTGACGTCATGCCCGGCGGCATCATACGCACGCGCAAGGGTCAGCGCACGCGCCAGATGCCCGGTGCCAAGCAGATGGGTGACAACGATCAATATGTTCACGAGGCCGCCTTTATCAACCGTATCGGTTCCGGCTCTGCTGACCACTGCTTCCCGCTGATATGCAGCACAAACAAACGGTTGCGCTTGATCTGGAACGGCGCGGGTCCGGCAAAATCCCAGCCCATCGCATGTGCCATCAACACCCGCATCACACCGATATGACAGACTGCCACCGCGTCTTGTTGCAAGCCCTTGGCCCAAGGGATCAACCGTTCCCGCAGTGCAGCAGGGCTTTCACCACCAGGCGGGGTATAATCCCAGCCCCATTCTTCAATATCGCGAAATCCAGATGCGGGGTCTTCGCGCAAGATCGCCCCATGTTGACCTTCCCAATCGCCCCAGTTCATCTCCATCAAGGCGGCATCGGTTTTCGGGGTGCGCCCACTGACCAGTTTGGCGGTTTCCGCCGCTCGCAGCAGTGGGCTGGACCACAGATCGGCGCCGTCCCATGGCGCGGGCAACCGCAATTCAGCTAATTGCGCACGGGCGTCGGCGTCCAGATCTACGTCGGTGCGGCCTTGAATGCGGCCCGCGCGGTTCCATGGCGTGTGGCCGTGGCGCAAAAGGGCGAGGTGTATCATGCTGAAACTCCTGATAGGGCCAAACCCCGCCGCAATGTGTCGGCGGCGGCGGGCAAAAGATGGTGCGCGGCGATATGATTACGGGCGCACTGGCCCGCATTTTGGCACAGTTTGGGGGTGTTTAAATATGCGCTCAATTGTTCGGCAAGGGCGAGCGGGCCAGCATCCGGTTCGGGGTAATTACCCGGTGCCAAAACCTCGCGCACGCCGGGGCGATCTTGGGCGACAACGGGAATGCCCGCGGCTTGAGCTTCGAGGTAGGTAAATCCAAAGGCTTCATTCACGCCGGGCCAGAACAGCAGGGAGGCGGATTGATAGGCGCGTTGCATGGCGTCCGCGTCGAGCGCGCCAAGGAAGGTCACCGCGTCGCCGAAAGGGGCCATCAGCGCCTCGACCTCCGCCCGCGCCGCGCCGTCACCCGCGATGTGCAATTGCCATGTGTCTGTTGGCATTAGCGCTAAGGTCTCGGCTATAATCTTGTACGAGGCCAGCTTGTCACCCTGCCGCATCATTGCGGCGGTCAATATTGGGCCATCTAACGATGAGGCATCTGGCAAGGTATCACGGTCCAGAAACGGGCGTAGATGGATCAACCTTTGCCCCTCTGGCGCATCTCGATACAAAGTTTCGGCGTCCCGTTCCGTCAGGTAGAATATCACATCTGCCGCATCCGCCGCAGCTTCGGCGGCTTGGGCATAATTGGCCCATGGCCCGGTCAGACGTTTGCGCGCGCGGCTGGTTTCAATTTGCAGATAGGGGATGTTCAAGGCGTGTGCCACTGATGGGCCGATCAAATCAGGGGCTTTGTAGTAGTTGTGATAGGTCAGCCACGCGTCCCAGCCAGCGCTGCGCCCCGTAACAATTAAATGCGCGGCTTCTTCTTTGGCGTCGTGTTCTATCCGATGCTGTACTTGTATATCACCCGCCCCGTCACGGGTTCGCAAGGTGCTGGCCAGCGTCACCTCAGCCCCAATGTGTTTAAGAGCATGCACTAAGGCACGGCCCATGGCGCGGTCGCCGGAGGGCACGGCGTGATCGGGGGATTTCAATGGCGCGTAAAAGGCCAGCCGCATCAGCGTGCCCCGGTGAGCATCGTCAACAACCGCCGGTGCAAATGCGCGATGCCGGGCGCCATGGTGAAATCAGCAGTCAGTCGCGCATATGCCTTGTCCGCCATCGCGGGGCCAAAGGCGGGATCATCGGCAAATTGCATCATCGCGGCAGCAAGGGCGCTGGGGGCATCATCGCTGAGTATTCCATGCACGCCCGTGTCGATGAATTCGGGGATTGCGGAAACTGGCGTACTGAGGATCGGCAGCTTTTGACTGGCGGCTTCCATAAGTACATTTGGCAACCCGTCGCGGTCGCCATCCTCGGCCACGCGCGAGGGCAGGACAAACAGATCACTGTCACGCATTTCGGCAATGACTTCCGGCTGGTCGCACGCGCCGCGCCAAGTGATGCGCGGGCCTAAGCCCAAGACATCGGCACGCGCGCGCATGTCCGCGTCCAATGTGCCGCCGCCAATGTGGGTCCACTGCCAATCGAGCGTTTTGGGCAGCAAAGCCAGTGCGTCGATCAGATTGTCAAAACCCTTTTTCTCGACCAGACGCCCCACAGACATCATCTTGAAAGGGCTGTTTTCCGCACGCGGCCCCCGTGTCGGGGGCGCGGGAAACCGCGCTAGATCTAACCCATGATAGACCAGATCAACGCGGCCCGGATCATCGGCCAACCCTTGCAGATGTACCGCGCCAAACTCGGTGCAGGTTGCCCCAAACGCCGCGCCGTGGCTGGCCGCTGACAGTTTCTCGCGCAACTCCCATTCCGGTGAGGTCCAGATGTCCTTGGCATGGGCCGAAAAAGACCACGGTATCCCCCGCAGGATTGCGGCATACCGCGCAACCGATGATGGCGTGTGCAGGAAATGGGCGTAAATCCCAGCAACATCCGCCGGCAGCTCGGCGGCCATCACACAGGCCTGCCCCCAGCGCCGCCTGCGGTTGGCGGTGTCGTCACGCGCAAGATCCGCCGCAAATGCTGCCGCCGCCGCATCAAATCCGGGCAGCTCTACCGCCGCACCCATGGCCGATGCCACCCGGCGCGGTTCGTCGCGCAAATATTCGGGCAAATACCGCACCTTGGCTTTCAGTCGGTCATGCAACGGGTGGGTTTTCTTATCGGTCGGATGCCGCAGCGACCAGATGTCAAATGCCAGCCCTGCCTCTTCGAGCGCCACAAGTTCCTGTGCGATAAATGTCTCGGACAGACGCGGCCAGCCTTTGACCACCACGGCCAGTTTGCGCGCGGTCATTTACCCGCAGCCCCGTTCATCAGATGTGCGGCGCGTTCAATCACCACATCCAGCCCATCTAACAACCCGTTCGCCCCGGCCTCTGACGGTTTGCCTTGGCTCGGAAGATTGCGAATGGCGGCAATCATTGCGTCGGTGGTCATGCCATCGCGGGTTTCGTCCAGCATCCGCACAAGGCCCAATTGCTCGGCGCGGCTGGCTCTGATCCATTGTTCCAGTCTTGGCACAATGCGCGGGACAATCACGGCGCGTTTATCGAATGAAAGCACTTCGCAGAATGTGTTGTAGCCGCCCATGGAAACCACGCCGTCGGCCCCGGCAAACAGTGATTCAATGCGGGCGTCAAAGCCCACCGCAGTGACCCTTCCGTTCAGCTTGGCCACCCGCGCATCAAAGGCATCGCGTACATCGCCGGACAGGAAGGGGCCATATACCAGCAAGGCGTTTGGGGAAAGATCGGCGTCTTTTTCATAGGCGGAAAGCACCAAGGACACCATCGCCGCGCCATCACCGCCGCCGCCGGGGGTGATCAACACATAGGGGTCATCGGGCGCATCGCCTTCATCAACAACTTCACGGCGCAAGTAGCCCGTCCAATGCATCCGCCCACGGGTCTCATCCGACAAGGGCAACCCTTCGGTCGGATCATAAACATCGCGGACGCCGTAAACCCACAACTCATCATACAGATGTTCAGCGGCCTGCACCGCGCCTTTGCGGTGCCATTCGGCGGCCAGTACTTCGGGTTCGTCCAACACATCGCGCAGGCCCAATACCGTGCGGGTCCGCCCGCGCAGGCGCAGCCATTCCAGCGTTGGCAACAGCTCCCCGCGAAATCCCGTGGGTTCTTTGTCCACGATCAACAGGTCAGGCTCATATTGCTCAATCGCGGTCTGGATCAATCCGGCACGCAGCGACGTTGTATCGTCAATATCAAGGCCCAATGTCTGGCTCACGTAGCTGCCATCAGGCAGCTTGGTCACACCGGGCAGGCGAATGTGGTCGACCCGTTCAGGAAAGGTGAAGCGGCCGGCAACAGGCGACCCTGTGAGAATGATTGCGGATGTGTCTTCATCTTCGGTCAGCGCCGTGGCCAGCGCCCGTGAGCGCCGCAGATGACCCAGACCAAATGTATCATGGCTATAGAACATGATCCTGCGCGACGCTGATCCTGCCCTATATTTCCGTGTCCCGGTTTGCCGCATAAAATTTCCCGTCCCCGGTTTGGCCCTATAGCCTCAGGTCGCTGCCTGATTTACCAAAAATTCCTTTGATGTCATATAGCACCGCGCCGGGTTTTCCCAATGCGCGGATTGCGTCATTGCCCATCTCGACATACTGACGATGCCCGACAGCCACGATGATCGCGTCATAATCACCGTTTTGCGGGGCCGCAACGGCATTTACACCATGTTCGTTGGCCAGTCGCTCGGCCCCAACCCACGGGTCGTGCACATCCACTGTGACCGAATAATCGGTCAACTCAGATACGATATCGGCCACCCGCGTGTTGCGGGTATCGGCGCAATTTTCCTTGAAGGTATAGCCGAGGATCAGCACCTTTGCCCCCTGCACATCAATCTTGCGCGCCAGCATGGCCTTGATCAGGGTCTGGGCGACATGCCCGCCCATGTGGTCGTTGATGCGCCGCCCGGCGAGGATCACCTCGGGGTGATAGCCCAATTGTTCGGCGCGGTAGGTCAGGTAATAGGGATCGACCCCGATGCAATGGCCACCGACCAGACCCGGCCGGAACGGCAGGAAATTCCACTTGGTGCCCGCAGCCTCAAGCACTTCGAGGGTATCTAGGTTGAGCCGCGCAAAAATCAGGGCGAATTCATTGACCAGCGCGATGTTCAGGTCGCGCTGCGTGTTCTCGATCACCTTCGCGGCCTCGGCGGTCGCGATGGAGGACGCGCGGTGCAATCCGGCTTTGACAACCGGTGCATAGATCGCATCGACCCTATCAAGCGTTTCATCATCTTGCGCGGCAATGATTTTGACCACGTTTTCCATCGAATGTTCGGCATCGCCGGGGTTCACCCGTTCGGGGCTATAGGCCAGCTTGATCTG
>JBPOFE010000155.1:0-8128 GCA_051252035.1 Sulfitobacter sp. | reverse complement strand
CCTGAATGGTTCTCGTTCCCTGAGGTGGTCAAAGAACTGCGACGCACCCGCCCTCCACGTGCAAACCAAGGGTTTACAGTATTTTTCACTGGTTTTTCCGGATCGGGCAAATCCACGATTGCAAACGCCCTGATGGTCAAACTGATGGAAATGGGGGGCCGTCCTGTGACCCTACTTGATGGTGATATCGTGCGTAAGAATCTCAGCTCCGAGCTTGGCTTTAGCAAAGAACACCGTGATCTGAACATCCGTCGTATCGGTTACGTCGCCTCTGAGATCACCAAGAATGGCGGCATCGCGATCTGCGCACCCATCGCACCCTACGCGACAACCCGCCGTGCCGTGCGCGAAGACATCGAGAACTTTGGTGCCTTTGTTGAGGTACATGTGGCGACCAGCATTGAAGAATGTGAACGCCGCGATCGCAAGGGGCTTTATAAGCTGGCGCGCGAAGGAAAGATTAAAGAATTTACAGGTATTTCAGACCCTTATGACGTGCCTGAAAACCCCGAACTTGCGTTGGAAACTGAATCAGTCGAAGTGGATAACTGCGCGCATCAGGTCTTGCTCAAGCTGGAAAGCATGGGCTTGATCAAAGCCTGATTGCACCCATCCCAACCTTAACAAACGCAGCCTTTCAGGGCTGCGTTTTGTATTTCAGAGGGTTGCTTGTATCGCTCTGGCTGCGCGCCCCTCTAGGTCTCCCCAATGCTTGGCTTGTGATTTCGCCGCCCGAAGGGCCGGGGCCATCGCATCGTATTGCGCGTCATTTGCCGCGAGAATTGCCGCCTTCATCTGGTCGGCATTTTCGCAGATCACCATGCAATCGGGATCAAAATAATCACCTATATTTGGACAGCCCCAATAGATCGGCACAGTTTCGCACAGCACCGCATCTACGATTTTTTCGGTGAAGTAATTTGGTTCACGTATGTTCTCAATCACTACGGAAAACCGGTAGGGTGCAAGTCCGTCTTCCTTTTTCTCAAACGGCGCATAGCCGCGGCCCAAGACCGCAACGTCCAAACCCTGTTCTTGCACAAAATCCACCATTTCGTGACGCAGCAGATGCCCCACACTGTCGCGTTTTGCTGAGGCTATCAGGGACATATTTTGGGTCTTGGTGGCATTTTCACCTGCGTCCTGCGGCACCCAAGATGTACCAAACGGATGCCTGATCCCATTGGGAATTGCCGCCAAGAGTGCTTCATCATAACTGAGCACGCGGTAAAATCGGCGGTATGTCCAGCGCAGCATTTTCAGGTGTCGACCATGAATCATCGCGGGTTCTGCAACCATAACCGACACTTTGGCGCGGGTGCCCCAATTGAGTTGAAAATGCGTGGCGTTGCGGGGATAGACGATCAAGTGATCGTTTGGCGTTAGGTCACCAACTACCCCGCCGTGCAACCGCGCGGGCCGGCCAATGGGCCAGTGTAGATCATCCAAGGACTGCTTGGCCAATTGCGCACCCAAGCGTGCGCCCATATAGGGCAAAACAGCAATGGCGGGTTCAAACATCACAATCTCCGAAACACATGCATCTTGGTAACCTATGGGCGTAGGTGATAAAACAACCCAAAAAATAAAGGCCGCGGAAATACCTGCGGCCCTTTCAAAAACTGAGTAGCTTTAACCGTTTAATGCACCATTACCGGCGCATAATCATGCTCCCGCGCGAGGGTGAATGCCAGTTTGCGGTCGCCCACCAAGGCCAATTGCTGTCCCTGCGCGTTGTGAACGGCATAAAGCAATTCCAGCCCTTCGGCCTGGTCGCGCACTTCGCGGGGTAGGTCCGTCACAGCGATTGTTTTGACATAAACTGTTCTATCGCCTGTCTCTTGGGTGTTCATCGCTTCCATTCTTCTACCCTTTCTTGATCTTTATGGTCTGTACAACTGATTCTGGTTTGGCGCGGGTCAAGTCCACATGAAGCAACCCGTTCTCCATCTGCGCTTCGCCAATCTCAACCCCATCGGCCAACACAAACGACCGTTGGAACTGCCGGGCGGCGATGCCCCGATGCAAAAATACGCGATCTTCGCTGTCGTCGGTCTGACGACCCCGGATCACCAACTGGCGGTCCTCAACGGTAATCGACAAGTCATTGTCAGCAAATCCTGCCACAGCCAATGTAATGCGATAGCTAAAATCAGAGGTTTGTTCGATGTTGAACGGTGGATAGCCTTCGTTGCCACCCTTAGCCGTGCGTTCCAGCACCCGTTCAAGTTGCTCGAACCCCAGCATATGTGGATAGGAGGCAAGCGTTAGTTTCGTCATACGACACGTCCTTATGATCTCAAGCGACAGTCAAAATTCTGGTCCCGTTTTCGGCAACCATGATATGAATATGGGGAGGCAAAGGTTTCTGCGCAAGGGCTATGCGCATTGATGCCTAACGCGTATGTTACAGGACCACATGCTAACGGAATCACCTAACGTATGAACGCCCCAACTGACCTTTCGATGAAAAACGACGACGTACTGCGCGTTGAACTTGAGGTGTTTCGCCGTGAACACCGCGATCTGGACGAGGCCATTCGCGCCATGGCCGAACGTGGCACAAGCGACCCGTTGACGCTGCAACGGTTGAAAAAACGCAAATTGCGGTTGAAAGATCTGATCGCCCAGATTGAAGACCGTCTGACCCCCGATATCATCGCCTAAAACCGAACATTGCCACCGCCGCGCGCTTCGGGTTAAGTGCGCGCTCATTTCCACCTTTCAAAAGGCCACAAGCATGACCCCTCCTCCCGTTGGCATCATCATGGGTTCTCAATCTGACTGGCCGACCATGAGCGAGGCCGCGAGCCTGCTGGACGAGTTGGGTGTTGCGTATGAAACCCGCATCGTGTCGGCACATCGCACGCCGGATCGGCTGTGGGACTATGGGAAAACTGCCGCTGATCGCGGTCTGCAGGTGATCATTGCAGGTGCCGGTGGTGCCGCGCATTTGCCGGGTATGATGGCGTCGAAAACCCGTGTTCCTGTGATTGGCGTACCCATTCAGACAAAGGCGCTTTCGGGCGTGGATTCGCTTTACTCCATTGTGCAAATGCCCAAAGGCTATCCCGTTGCCACAATGGCCATAGGGGCAGCAGGGGCGGCGAATGCCGGGTTGATGGCCGCTGGTATCCTTGCCTTGCACGATGCTGATTTGGCCGCACGACTTGACGCTTGGCGTACGGCCTTGAGCGCATCCATTCCCGAGGTGCCAAGTGATGACTGATCCCCTGCCGCTTGGTAGCACCATTGGGATTCTCGGAGGGGGGCAATTGGGCCGCATGTTGTCGGTGGCCGCATCGCGATTGGGCTTTAAAACTCACATTTATGAACCCGGTGCAAATCCGCCCGCCGCGGATGTCGCCCATGCACTAACCACGGCAGCTTACGACGATCACACAGCACTGACTGCTTTTGCACAGGCTTGCGATATCGTGACGTTTGAATTTGAAAACGTCCCAACAGCGGCTCTCGATGTGATTGAGGCCCATGCCACCATTCGCCCCGGTCGAGAGGTCTTGCGCATTTCCCAGGATCGATTGACCGAAAAGATGTTCCTGCAAGGCTTGGGCCTGCACGTTGCCCCGTTTGCGGACATTCCAGATGCGGCCGCGATGGATGACGCCATGAAATCAATCGGCGCACCATCGATCCTGAAAACCCGACGGTTTGGTTATGATGGCAAAGGACAGGCACGTTTGCGCAGCACCGATGATGCCGCCAGCGCATTGGCTGACATGAACGCTGCCCCCGCGATCCTTGAGGGCTTTGTGGAATTTACCCATGAGGTGTCAGTGATTGCCGCGCGCAGTCCATCCGGCGAAGTCGCCTGCTTTGATCCCGGCGAAAATGTGCATCGGGACGGTATCTTGCACACGACAACTATCCCTGCCCGTCTTAATGCCGCACAGCGCACTGATGCCGTTCTTCTGGCGGCCAAAATATTGAATGCGTTGGATTATGTCGGCGTTCTGGGTGTGGAACTCTTCGTCACTGCCCGCGGTCTGATTGTTAATGAGATTGCCCCCCGTGTCCACAACTCGGGGCACTGGACGCAAAATGGCTGCACCGTCGATCAGTTTGAACAACACATTCGCGCAATCACTGGGTGGCCCTTAGGGGACGGAACGCGACATGCCGATGTGATCATGGAAAACCTGATCGGCGACGATATGGACAAGATACCGATGCTTGCACGTGAAAAAGACACCGCGATCCACCTATATGGCAAGTCAGAAACCAAACCAGGCCGCAAAATGGGGCATGTGAACCGGATCAAGCGCTGACCCCGTATTCATTTGGCCAAAAATCAAAAACTCGGTTTCAGCAGATAATTCGATCCGCGATGTCCCCAGACAGATAAGACGCGCGTCCCTGCACGAAACTCGCTGCAACGCGCCGGGACTTTGCGTCAAGTACCACAAAGTCAGCCCGCAAGCCGGGCCGCAATGCGCCCCTGTCAGTAAGCCCCAAAACATCCGCTGGCCCCGCCGAGATCAAGCGCCATGCATCCGCAAGGTCCACAACCCCGGCTTCGGCCAACATCAACGCCGCGCGACGTGGTGAAGGATAATGGTAATCCGAAGCCAGCGCATCACACATCCCCATCGAGATCAGATCAAGTGCGGACAGGTTGCCGTTGTGCGAGCCGCCGCGGACCACGTTGGGCGCACCCATGATAACCGCATCACCCGCAGCATGCGCTGCCTCTGCCGCAGCAAAGGTTTCGGGGAATTCCGCAATCCTGACCCCACGCGCGCGCCACGTCGCGCGGGTTTCCGGAGATTGGTCGTCATGGCTGCCCATATGCATCTTACGCGCCGCAAACGTTGCACAAAGAGCATCCAATGCGGCAGGCACCTCGTCCGCGTGCGCGTGCAAGTCCTGCATCATTGCAAGGTGGGTTTCAGGGCTACGGCCCGCTTTTAACGCCTGACCGACCATGCGTTTGGGGACCTGCCCCGCCGACAGACGATCATGTGGCAAGTGATTGTTAAAAACCACATAGGATACCCCCCACGCCTTAAGCCGATCCGGCAGGCCTGCATAAAGATCGAGGAGATGCGTTTCAAACCGAAGCTGCGCGCGTATGTCAGTGACAAGGCTCGGGGCCGTATCACGCAATGAGCAGAACACTTGATCAGCAAAATCCAACCCGCGCAAACCGCCTTCCCAACTTACAAATTGGGCAAGCACAGCGGTGGTAATCCCGTTTGCTGCCAATTCTGCTTCGGTGGCGATCAGACCTTCGTTCATCTGTTTCATCGCCCCCCGGCGCGGGGCCAAATGCCGTTCAAACGCGTCACCGTGCAGGTCGACGATACCCGGTAAGATCATGAAACCTTGCAGGTCTACGGGCCGGCCCACCGTATCGGCGACAACTACCCCATCCGCGATAGAGAGTGTTTCGCGGCGCAATCCATCCGGGCGCAATACGTCCGCGCCAATAAAATCAAGGTTTGCCATCAGATGCCTCGACCCCCGGCAAGCAAGTCCCCTCTGGACAGCCGACGGAATCGAGCACGCCATCAATGAACGTCATGTTGTGATCAAAGTGGCCGACGTTCAAAAAGGTCATGGTTTCGGCAATCACCCGTGGGTTGTTCATCATGAAAGTATGCGTCACGGGCAGGACAATATGATCGGTCATTCCTTTGAGCTTTGTCGACGCAACCGAAACTTTGCCATCGTCCGGCCCTGGTAACAGGGATGAAAAATACGGGTTTAGCGATTGTGAACCCGCAATGATACCCAACGCAAAGTCTGCGGGGGGCAATCGACGTGGCAGTGAATTCGCACCCGTTCCCATTTGCGCGCCCGCTGGCCCATTGATCCAGTCAAACGCGGTGATATCACCCAATTCATCTACGATTTCGCTGCCTTGGTTGGGTGGTGCTAACATTACAACGCGACCCACACGTGATGCACCCGCATCAGCGACCCATTGGCGAACCAATATTCCGCCCATCGAATGGGTAACGAAATCAACCTTTGCAGTTTCGCAAGCGGCAACGGCGTCAGGCAATGTTTGTTTCACCAATGCCTCGATGGGCGCTTCGGTGGAGGGATAACCGGGCCGCACCACGCGAAACCCTTCGGTCTCAAGTGCGGCTTCCATCAACGCAAAGGATGTCTCAGTCCGCGCCAAACCGTGCAGCAGCACGACACAGCGGTCCTGTGCTTGTGCGGCAAAACCCAAACACAGGAACGATGCGGCAATCATGACAATACGAATAATCATATGATACCAGATAGACTGAAATCGCAGCCTATGAAATGCTGCTTGAAGATTACCTCGCGAAAGTCTGATCTCATGCGCCCCAAATCCCCACGCATTGCTGTGCGCGCCATTCTCAAGCATAGGGGGCGACTGTTGCTGGTAAATGCCTATCCTCACGGGCAAAGCGATTTGATGTGCGCGCCCGGTGGTGGCGTGGAAACCGGCACGTCACTGCCTGATAACTTGTGTCGTGAGGTTTATGAGGAAACTGGGTTGCGCATCATTGTCGGCGCGCCCTGTCTGGTGAATGAATTTCATGATCCGGCCAGCGGATTCCATCAGGTCGATGTCTATTTTCACTGCACCGTTAATGGCACCGCTGAGATCGACCCCAACTGGCAAGACAAAGAAGCGATCGTGTCGCAATGGCGATGGGTAACTGCCGATGAATTGAGTGATGTTCGCCACAAACCCGACAGCCTTTATACCGTAGCGTTTGGCGATGATACGGAGGTTATGTATGACCCTTTGGAAGAGATCCTGCGCTGACGGCCAAACCGATCCCACCAACAACCAGGACGGCGGCGACGATCACAAGAATGCCAATCCCTTCACCCAAGAACAAAGCCCCGGCCAGAATGGCAATTATTGGCACGCTGAGTTGCACAATGGCGGCGGTTGCGCCCTGCATTTTCGGTAAAACCTTGTACCAAAGCGCATAACCCAATCCCGAGGTTAACCCGCCACAGAGCACACCCAAAGCAATACCCGTGGCGCTATAACTGACGCCCGTTCCAGCAAGTAAGATCAGAACAAGCGGCAGGCAGAGCAAGAAATTCGCCGATGTTGCAGCCAGCGGATCTGCCGATGCGCGCCCGATGATGGTGTAGGCGGCCCAGCCCAATCCCGCTAAGATCATCAACATCGCCCCGGCCAAATCCGTGGCACCGCCCGGGCCGGGCCATAACGCGATCAACAGGCCAACAAAAGCGACTACTGCACCGGAAATTTGTCGTTGAGTTGGCGTTGAGCCTGTGAAAGCACCGTGGGTGAACATGGTTATTTGGACAACGCCAAACAAAATCAACGCACCCAGCCCGGCATCAAGTGTGAGATAGGCCAGAGAAAATCCTATCATATACACTGTCAGGCTAATTGCGCCGGGCAGCCGATTGCGCCGCAGTAACGGCAGATTACCGCCCCGAATGGTAATGATCATCCCCAAGACGACCGCACCTGCAAGGACCCTAATTATCGCCAAACCCGAAGGATCAATATGCCCGCCATCAATCGCCAACCGTGTCAGGATGGAATTTGACGCAAAGGCAAGCATTGTTAAAAAGGTTAGCAAAGCAAGGCGCATGTCAAAGGCTTAACGGCTGAATAATCATCCGCCAAGGGACATTACCCTTCCCGTTAGATTTCAGACAGATCGCTGAAAGACAAATTCATCCTCGTCGGTAAGGCCAGAAAGCAAGGCAACAATATCGCTTGCCATTTCTGAGGATGTCGGTGCGAGTTGTTGTTTCACGGCCAATACAGTATTTTTTGAACATCACTCTCGTTCATTGCGGCGCACAAAAGCTCGACACTCATGCTGTCTTTGGTCAGAAAATCATGGCGTCCACGACGCAGGGCTTACGGCCGTTTCAACCACCGCATCAGCTGTGATCATGATCTTACCCGCGTCGCAATTCATCGGATCACCCAAAATATGAGACAGAGCTTGTGGCGCATACTCTGCTGATGGCGGAGATTACCTCTCGACAGTTAAACCGCGCTGTTTTGCCAGCTAATCTGGGTGATTGTGGCAGTGTTTCTTGCGGTCTTGATCACTGCAGCAATGAGGAATCAATTTATTATCGAGCGTCAGTTTGGCCCGCGGATAAAGGTGCTGAACCGCTC
>JBPOFE010000154.1:0-8198 GCA_051252035.1 Sulfitobacter sp. | reverse complement strand
GCCACGCCATAGCTTTCACGCCGCAGCGATTGAAATCCAAATCCATCAGGAACACATTCTTGCGCGACAAAGCCCAAATCCGCCAGCGATAGATCGTCGGTAAAGACCAGTAACACATCCGGCTGCTGCCGCAGATATCCCGTCAATTGCCCTGCAATAGGACCAAGCAAGATATCCAACTGGCAAAAAACCCGCAGGATGATTGACTTATTCTGACCAATGCGATGCTCCAATTGGTCAAGCTGTGCGACGATCGGTGCTGCGTCGGCAAACAGGGTATCGCCACGCGCTGTCGGCGTCAGCCCGGCGCGGCTCCGCTCAAACAGCGGGCCACCGATCTGACGCTCCAACTTAGCAATTGCAGCAGATATAGAAGGCTGACTGACCCGCAGAACATCTGCCGCACGGGTGAATGATCCGACCTCATACGCCGACAGAAAATACCGCATCTGGGTTAAATCAAGCATAGCCAAGGCCTATGTTATAAATAGATACCAGTGGGGTAAACTATGAAATACCATCATGCAATATGGTCTGGCATCACGCATTTCAAAGGACAGATCATGTTAGACAGAACACAAGCCCCAAACACAGCCATAGACCGCTTGCTTCAAAAATTCATCGCAGGTGATCCCAGTATGTTTGATGATATCGCCGCTGACATTGACTTTGCCATCGAACACTATCGCGATGCGGACGGCGCGGATGTAACGTGGCAGCGGGCCAAGACGCTACAGGATATGATCACACTCGTGGGGCGGCTCGGCGCTGAGGTCTTTCCGCAAGGCACCAAAGCATTGGACATAGAAACCACCGCACTTGGCAACGGCTGGCACATGACACGGTTCAATCAGCGTTTTCACTACGCCGTCCGCGACCGCATGGTCGAAAGTGTGACCTATATCACCAGCCATGAAGCGGGCGGCAAACTGGATTTCTTCCGTGAGGTCGTCACCACAGTCGACAACATCTGATTTCGCCCTCTCTAAAAAATAGGCCGCCCGCTCCTCCCAAAGCAGACGGCCTTTCCGCGCGATATCGCTTGTTCTACAGAACAACCACATCAAGCGGCGGAAACCCATTAAACCCAACCGAACTATATGTGCTGGTATACGCACCACAATTCTTGATCATGATCCGATCCCCCGAGCGCAGCGCAAGCGGCAGATCAATCGGGTTCTTTTCATACATGATATCAGCACTGTCGCAAGACGGGCCTGCCAAGACGCAAGGCCCTACTGGCCCGCCATCGTGCTCGGTCACAAACTGATAACGGATCGCCTCGCCCTCAGTTTCCGCCAGCCCGGAAAAACGACCAATGTCGAGATACACCCAACGCCGTTGCGCCTCTTCGGATTTCTGCGACACCAGCAAAACCTCAGCTGCGATATGTCCGGCCTCAGCCACCATGCCGCGACCCGGCTCTGCCATGATGTGCGGCACATCGCCAAAACGCGCCTCGACGGCGGCCATCACGGCCTTGGAATAGACACGGGGCGCTTCGATTGTTTCGCCATAGAATGCGGGAAAACCGCCACCGATGTTGAGCAGCTGCAAGTCGTGGCCAGCCTCACGGGCCGCATGCCATAAGGGTGCCAACTGATCCAGAACAGGGTTCCAGAATTCCGCCTTGCGGGTTTGCGACCCGACATGGAATGACAATCCATGCGGCACAAGACCCAGCTCCTTGGCGTGATCCAACAGTGACGGCAGCATCGAATCCGCACAGCCGAACTTGCGGGTCAGCGGCCAATCAGCCAGTGAGTTTTCAACGATCACCCGGATATACACCCGTGCGCCCGGCGCGTGTTCGGCGATCTTGTCCAGTTCCGCCACACAATCCGCGGCAAACAATGTCACCCCGGTGGAATGCGCAAACGCGATATCCACGGGCCGTTTGATGGTGTTGCCAAACGAAATGGTTGATGGATGCGCACCTTGCGACAGCACCAGTTCAACTTCGCCACGCGACGCCGCATCAAAGCCACAGCCCCTTTCGACCAACATGCGGATGATTTCCGGCGCAGGGTTCGCCTTGACCGCATAATGGATATGCGCCCGACCCAAGCCATCACTCAACGCATCATATTGCGCGGCAATACGGTCACGGCTGACCACCAAGGTTGGCTTATCAAACGTGTTGTTTGCGATGTAATCCGCGGCTTCGTCAAAATTTGTGCGGGTGTCGGCGCGCGGTGCGGCGTTAGCTTGTGCAGTCATGGTCATCTCCAAAGAGCCAAGTGAGGTGGGAGGTCCCCAGCAGGTCGTTTCAAGAGACGTTACCGTCGCTGCATAAACGCGGGTCAGTCAGATATCCGTCTGACCGGCCAGAGGCGCGTGCGTTGGCGTCTGTGAAGCGCCATTTACGCCAACTTGGGATTCGTACAAGAAAAAAATGTGCTACAGCGGTTTTTCTTTGCATCAGGGCCATATGTGCTCTGCTTGCATCAATGCCCGATCTGGCATTCAAAAGTCTGCGCCCCGTCCGTCGCGGCATCAATCTTCCCAATCCGTACCAATTGCTTCACGCGGGCGCGCACGTTCTTTTTCAGCGGTCTTTTTGACTTCGCGCCTTTCATCCTCATCCGCTGACCCCGGATCAGATGCAGCCCGTTTGGTTTCGGCCAATGCTAAAACGAACCACATTGGAAAATGATCTGACCCGATCTTTTCCAGCCGTGCCATCTCAATCAACCTGAAGTGCGGGCAATGAAACAGGTGGTCAAGCGGCCAGCGCATCCAAGGCATGGTTGCGCTAAAGGTGTTATAAAAGCCGCGCCCGACCCGTGGATCCAGCAACCCTGACAACCGTTGAAAACGCCGGGTTGTCGTGGACCAAGCCACATCATTCAAATCGCCAGCCACCATCGCAGGCAGATTATCCTCCGACGCCTCAAGACCAATCATCGCAATTTCGCTGTCCCGTCCAACTGTATCGTGGTTAATCACTGGCGGCTCAGGATGCACCACATACAGGCGAATATCCTCGCCGTTGCGCAATGTGACCGCGGTTTTGATCGATGGCACGCCCTCGGTAATCAATTCTCGAACGTCAGTTTCAGACAGTTCAAGATGCGACATCAGGCACATGCCATAGCTATTGCTTTTCGGTACCTCGACCCAATGCGGATAAACTTTGCCCAATCCATCTTTCAATGCCTCAACCCACGCATCATCCGTTTCGACCGCCAAAACAACGTCCGCATTGCGCGCAAGGACAAGGGACACCAATCGTCCATATGCGCGGTTGGACTGTTTTACGTTCACGGCCAGCACACTGACATGGCGGTCCGTTTGGCCTTGCAAAGCAGCGGAGGCATCAACCGATTGTGTTGTAAAAACGGGGGTGAATTTGGCAATGTAAACCATGTTGATCACAGCGCTGACAACAAGGGCGGCCGCCGCGATCCAGCCCCACATATTTGGATGCAGAATCGGCATGAGGATTGCCAGAATAACAGCCAGCACAAAGAACTGTTCTCGCAGAAACGCCATGCCGCGGACGACGCCGTGCGGTAACTTGCTAAACGGCAATAAGGTTGCCACGGGTACAAAAATGCTGAGACCCCATAGCAATATGTTCAAGACCATACCCATCACCTAAACATGCCTCACATCCAGAAAAATCAACCCATCTCACGAAAAAGGGTGCAGGTTATTATCCTGCACCCCACATGGTAAATTTGACAAGGCCCCCAAGATTTAACGGAGCACTGGCTGATCAGGACTTGTTGTCATCCTCGTCTTTGTCATCTGCGCTGTCTTCATCCGCGCCTTCCGGAATCTTAAAGAAGCTATCGGCGTCGGAATAATCGCCTTTGTCTTCGCCTTCTTCATCAGCCGCAGCACCAGACAATGTGAATGTTTCCAGCCCTTCAATCGCCGTGGGGATTTTTGGCTCAGCATCCATCCCAAGGCTCTGTTCGGTGCTCACCAGCTTGCGGCGCTCATCATCATTCATCACCTCACCCGCAGCGAGCTTTTTCGCCGCAGCTTTTTGCACGGCCGCATCCAGTTCGGATTGCTTGCACAGACCCAAGGCAACCGGATCAATCGGCTGAATGTTCGAGATATTCCAATGGGTCCGGTCGCGGATCGCCTGAATGGTTGGCTTGGTGGTGCCAACCAACTTGCTGATCTGCCCGTCGCTAAGTTCTGGGTGAAATTTCACCAACCAGTAAATTGATGCCGGACGGTCCTGACGCTTGGACAGGGGCGTATAGCGTGGTCCACGGCGTTTTTCTTCACCTTGTGCCGCCGCGTTGAACTTCAGCTGAATTTTATGCGTTACAGAGGCCTGCGCTGCATCAATCTCGTCCTGAGTCAGCTGATTGTTGGCAATCGGATCAAACCCTTTGACACCCTGCGCCACATCGCCATCGGCAATGCCCTGTACTTCCAACTCATGCATGCCAACAAAATCGGCAATCTGTTTAAAGCTGATTGTGGTGTTGTCGACCAACCAAACAGCGGTGGCTTTGGCCATAATCGGTAGTGCCATTTCATCTCTCCTTTAAACGTAGCTTTCCCGTCGCCTGAAAGGCTGTCCTGCGGGGCAGAACGGTTTCCATTGTCGGGGAACTTGCCGCCTCTATAATGAGCGCCGAAACATAAGGAAAGACCCAATGCGCATCGCATTAATCGGCGGCTTGGCCCTCATTTTTGGTTTGGTCCAGCCTGCTACGGCTAAAAATGGGGTGGCCGGGGAATACGATTATTTTGTGCTGTCGCTCAGTTGGTCACCAAACTGGTGCGCGATTGAAGGGGATGCAAGGCACTCGCCCCAATGCAAAAGTGGCAGCGGCAATGGCTGGATCATGCATGGGCTATGGCCGCAATTCCACCGCGGCTACCCGTCGTTTTGCCGCACATCAGAACGCGCACCCTCCCGCGGCATGACCAGCGCCATGGCGGACATCATGGGCACCTCTGGCCTCGCATGGCATCAATGGAAAAAACACGGCGTCTGCACGGGCCTCTCAGCGCAAGATTACTACGCCTTGTCACGCCGCGCCTATGGCTTGGTGAAACGCCCGGATATCTTTCGCAAACTGGATCGCCGCGTGAAACTCCCCGCCTCGGTCGTCGAAGATGCCTTTCTCAAGGCCAACCCGGCACTTGAGCCAGACGGCATCACCATCACCTGCCGCGATGGCCACATCCAAGAAGCCCGCATTTGTCTAAGCCGCGATTTGACGCCCGTGCCCTGCGGTCAGGATGTGGTACGTGATTGCCAAATGAAAGACGCGGTATTTGATCCGCTGCGATAAACACAGCCATCCCCGCGCGCATCCTCTGCGACCTCGGTCGCGCCGTTTACCCGCCAACCTTCAACACAATCTTGCCGATATGACCGCTGGTCTCCATCCGCGCATGCGAATCCGCTGCCGCCTCAAAATCAAATTCGCTATCCATGACCGGCGCCACGCGCCCCGATGTCAGCAATGGCCACACCGCCTCGCGCAACTCTTGTGCAATCCGCGTCTTGGCCAGATCACTTTGCGGCCGCAAGGTTGATCCTGTCATCGTCAACCGCCGCGTCATCAACGTGGCAAAATTCACCTCAACCTTTGGCCCCTGTAGGAACGCGATCTGCACAAGCCGACCATCTTCGGCCAGCGCCTTAAGGTTGCGCGCGATATAGTCACCGCCGACCATATCAAGGATCAGATCAGCACCACCTTCGGCCTGCAACACATCGACAAAATCCATATCCCGGTAGTTGATCGCCGCTTCGGCCCCCAAGTCCATACAAGCCGCACATTTGGCATCTGTACCCGCTGTCGTGAACACCCGCGCACCAAAGGCATGGGCCAATTGAATAGCCGTTGTGCCAATGCCGGAGGACCCGCCATGCACCAAAAACCGCTCTCCAGCCTTCAAGCCGCCGCGCATAAAAACATTGGACCAAACGGTGAAAAATGTCTCGGGCAGACAAGCGGCCTCTTTCAGCCCCATCCCTTCTGGAACCGGCAGACAATGCGCCGCTGGCGTAGCGACGTATTCTGCATATCCCCCACCGGGCAGCAGCGCGCAGACCTGATCACCAAGAGCGACACCTGATACACCTTCACCAATGCTGACCACCTCACCCGACGCCTCAAGCCCCGGCAGGTCGCTGGCCGTAGGTGGCGGCGCGTACATGCCCGCGCGTTGCAACGCGTCGGGGCGATTCACCCCGGCATAGGCAACTTTGATCACGACCTGACCATAGCCCGCGTTGGGCATTGGCCGCTCCGTGACCTGCAAAACCTCAGGCCCGCCCGGTTTGGTGATTTCAATCGCGCGCATCATATCGGTCATCGCCGCTTCCTCATCATTGGTTCACTCTGAACATAACCCCGTCCCACAGCCCATGCACCCCGATATTGACCACTTGGCCATTGACGGCGTGATTTGATAGGTCTGTAAAACATCTATGAATTATGAGGCATCAAAAATGGCGCAAGCCGCCGCGTTCAGATGGGACAAACGCGCGCAGCTGTTTGCCGGTGAACGGCCCGTGAAACGGCCAACAGGCGCCCTGCCGCACCCCTTGGCTCAAATTCCCGCGCACACAACATTCGACGCCCTGTGCTCACTTGGCAGTGCCTTGCTTAACGAAAGCGGATTCTGCGTTTCAAACCAAAAGCTACCTCAAGGTACGCACGCGCACAGCACCCATTTCCTGACACTCACAGGTGGATCGTCAGGCCAGCCCAAGATCATCCGCCGGACACAAGCGTCATGGATCAAAAGTTTCGCTGTCAACGCCAACCAATTCTCGCTGACCCCAGACGATTCCGTCGCCGTATTCGGCAAGCTCAGCCATTCGCTTGCGCTTTATGGCGTGCTAGAGGCGCTTTATCTGGGGCTGGATGCTTATGCCTTAGACACCCTGCGCCCTGCGACGCAATGCGCTGCGGTGATCCGCCATAGCATCAGCATCCTCTATGCAACGCCCACGCAACTCCGGCTTTTGGCGGATCAGAAAACGACCTCAGCACTGCCATCGGTACGCTTGATCCTTTGCGGCGGCGGCCATCTGGATCAGGCCGCAAAAACTGCCGTCAAAACGCTTTGCCCGAACGCGGATTTACACGTTTTCTACGGTGCGGCTGAGACCAGTTTTGTCACCCTCTCTCATGCGCATACACCGGATGGTTCCGTTGGCAGCGCCTATCCGGGCGTGACCCTGCGCATCCTTGATCTGAATGGCACGCCCACGTCCGACGTTGGCGAAGTTTGGATCAAAAGCCCCTATCTTTTTGAAACCTATGTGGCGGGCCAATCGGCAGATACACAGTGGCGGGACGGGTTTGTCACGGTGGGTGAAATGGGTCAGATTGATGCAACAGGAAACCTTTGGCTGCGGGGGCGCAAAACACGGATGGTGACGATCGCGGACCAGAACGTGTTCCCCGAGGATATTGAGACACTGATCACATCGACCCTGCACGTCGGCGCGTGTGCGGTCATCCCAATACCGGACAAAACCCGTGGCAATCGGTTGATCGCCGTGTTGCAAGGGGAGCTGGATGATGAGATTACGCAAGCAGTGAAGGAGCTCTGCCGCGAAAAATTAGGCGCATTGATGACCCCTGCCAAGGTGATGTTTCATCCCGGTTTGCCGATGCTTGCCTCAGGCAAAATTGATCTTATCGCACTTTCCAAATGGGCTGAGGGACAACCATGAGCGCCTATATCATCGCCGCCTGTCGCAGCCCGGTTGCCCCGCGTGGCGGCGCCTTGTCCCAGCTTTCCATGCATGACCTCGCCGCACCAATTTTGCGCGCGGCACTGTCCCAAGCAAAGTTAGACCCCAACGATGTGGACGAGGTGATCGTCAGCAACGCTTTGGGCGCGGGCGGCAATCCAGCGCGTATCATGTCGCTTGCAGCAGGGCTGCCCGACCGCATCGCAGGCCTGAGCATTGATCGGCAATGTGCTGGGGGTCTAGATGCGTTGTTGCTGGCCCGACAAATGATCCGCAGCGGGGATGCAAATGTCGTCGTTGCGGGCGGCGTTGAAAGTTATTCGCGACGGCCAATGCGGATGCAAACCTTTGCCGATGGCCGCGCGCCCGTGGCCTATGATCAAGCACCCTTTACCCCTTGGCCCGACCGTGATCCCGACATGGCAGAAGCCGCCGATGCGCTGGCCAAATCGCAGGGCATTACCCGAAAAGCGCAGGATGAGTGGGCGATGAGCAGTCACGC
>JBPOFE010000153.1:0-8208 GCA_051252035.1 Sulfitobacter sp. | reverse complement strand
CAGAAATTTATCATCGACAAAGCTATGGATCGGCAGCAACTCAATCGACTGAACGCCAAGGCCTTTGAGATGTGTCAGCATCGCGTCTGATGCCAACCCTTCATAGGTCCCGCGCAGGGCTTCTGGCACGGTGGTGTTTTCTTGCGTAGTGCCCTTGGGGTGCGCTTCGTAAATTAGATCACGATCCGTTCGAGTGTGCTTGCCAGCCTTCACATCACAAAAAAGTGCCGGATCAGAGACCACTGATTTTGGAACAAACGGCGCGGAATCGCGGGTGTCAAATGACAGGTCTTCATTCGCGGATGAATCATCGTAGCCAAGGGTTGCAGGATCGTTGAGCCATTCGCCACTCAACTCACGGGTATAGGGATCCAGCAGCAGTTTATTGTGGTTAAACCGATGGCCCAAATCAGGAGCGTATTCACCATGGACGCGATACCCATAAAGCGTGCCAATGGGCAGTTCAGGGATGTACCCATGCCATATCGGGCCAGTACGCTCTGGCAATGCGATGCGCGCGGTTTCTGACAAACCGTCTGGTGAAAACAGGCACAGCTCGATCTTGGTCGCGTGTTCCGAAAACACAGCAAAATTCACGCCTTTTCCATCATGGTGCGCACCAAGTTTACGGTCGCTGCCGCCTAATATTCGCGGGGGCGTCATGCGGACTGCTTATCCTGCGCGGCCCGATAAACATCGAGATAGGCCAAGGCGGATAAATCCCACCCCACCGGATGGCGCATCGCACGACGCATCATCGCGGCCCATAGCTTTGGCTTGGCATAAAGATCGCAGGCGCGTGAAACCGCATGGCTCAGCATCGTGGCGTTGATTGGGGTAAATTGAATGCCCGTCGCGCAATCGGCCAACATCGCCGCCTCATTTGCGTCAATCACTGTATCTGCCAAGCCCCCAGTGCGCGCAACAATAGGCAACGTGCCGTAACGCAAGCCATAAAGCTGGGTCAGGCCACATGGTTCAAACCGTGACGGGATCAGAATGGCATCGCTGCCAGCTTGCAGAAGATGCGATAAGGCTTCGTCGTACCCGATGATTGCGCCGACC
This sequence comes from Sulfitobacter sp., assembly GCA_051252035.1. Lineage (GTDB taxonomy): Bacteria > Pseudomonadota > Alphaproteobacteria > Rhodobacterales > Rhodobacteraceae > Sulfitobacter. The sequence goes on along the minus strand of JBPOFE010000153.1, from coordinate 7,143 downwards.
GATCCGGCATAGCGATTGGCCGCGTCGATAAACGCCTGCTCCAGATCCTGTTCACCCGACCCCAAAAGCGCGAGCTTGGCACCACGGTTCACAAGCTGCGGCAGACAATCCAGCAACATATCAAAACCCTTCTGCGAGGTCAGTCGGCTGATCACACAAAATAGCGGGCCATCGCCAGCGGTCAGGCCAAACCGGGCTTCGACTTCGGCGCGGTTCTTGGCCTTGCCATTGAGGCTACGCATAGAATAATTCGCCACAAGCTCCGTGTCTGTTTCTGGGGACCAGACGTCCAAATCAATGCCGTTCAAAATGCCGCAAAGATCGGCCTGTCTATTCCGCAACAGGCCATCCAGCCCCATACCAAACTCAGGCGTCAGCAGTTCAGCAGCATAGGTTGGGCTGACCGTGGTGATTTTTTCAGCCAAGGCCAGACCAGCTTTGAGAAAGCCGATCTTGCCGAAGTATTCGACACCGTCTGGTGTAAAGAGTTCTGCATTCAGCCCCAAGGCAGCCAATCGCGTGGCATCAAACAGACCCTGAAAAGCGATGTTATGGATGGTCATCACAACAGATGGTGTTGATCCGCCGGATTGCTGCAAATACGCGGGCACCAGTCCCGCTTGCCAATCATGCGCGTTGATGACATCGGGCGTCCAACCCGCAACTCCGTCCATGCCAACTTGCGCGCCCGCATAGGATAGCGCGGCAAAGCGCAGGTCGTTGTCGGGCCAATCGTGACCATCCGGCCCCAAATAAATGCTGCCGGAGCGTTCATAAAGATGCGCCGCCTCAAGCAGCAGCATATCTAATCCTTCGGCTTGCACGGCGATAATGCGCGCCGGACCGCCAAAGAGATAGTCAAACGTCATGACGCATTTGCCAGCCGACACCAACGGCGCCAATGCAGGATACGCCGGGATCAACACTTTGACGCTGGCGACACTTTCGGCCAGCGCCTTGGGGACGGCACCGATGACATCGGCCAACCCACCCGTTTTGATGAATGGTGCGCATTCAGAGGCAACAAAAAGCAGGTTCATGTTATTTTCCAAGCGCATCAATCATTGGTTGCGTGATCAGGCAAACGCCATTCTTACTGCGACGAAACCGCTTTTCGTCCAGTTCCTCATCTTCGCCCACGACCAAGCCTTCTGGAATGACCACACCCCGGTCAATCACAACATTCTTGAGGCGTGCATTGCGATTGATCTCTGCATAGGGCATCGCGACGACACCTTCGAGTTGAGAGAACGAATGGGTTTTGACACCAGTGAAAAGAAAACACCGTTCAAGCGACGATCCCGAGATGATGCAACCCCCTGACACCATGGAAGACACCGCATGACCGCGCCGCCCTTCCTCATTATGGATGAATTTTGCCGGTGCGGTCAGTTCGGAATAGGTCCAGATCGGCCAGGAGTTATCATACAGATCAAGTTCGGGTTTGAAGTCGGTTAAGTCAACATTGGCCTGCCAGAATGCATCCACCGTGCCGACATCGCGCCAATATGGCTTTTCTTCCAGCCCGGTGCGAACACAAGAACGGCTAAACGGGTGTGCGATGGCTGTACCGTTCTTGACAATGTCAGGGATGATATCACCGCCAAAATCATGATTGGATTCTGGGTTGGCCGCGTCTTTCTCCAAAAGTTCCGCAAGATAGTCGGTCTTGAAAACATAAATCCCCATGCTGGCCAGCGCCATATCGGGATGACCGGGCATTGCGGGCGGGTCGGCAGGTTTTTCCACGAAATCGAGGATGCGGTCGGTATCATCGACTTTCATCACACCAAACCCTGTCGCCTCCATCCGGGGGACTTCGATGCAGCCCACGGTCACATCCGCGCCACTGTCGACGTGGTGTTTCACCATCAGGGAATAGTCTTGTTTGTAGATGTGATCGCCCGCCAGAATGATAATATATTTCGGACCATAGCCGCGAATAATATCAATGTTTTGTGCAACGGCATCGGCGGTGCCTTTGTACCAGTTTTCATTATCCATCTGCTGTGAGGCAGGCAGAATATCCAGCGATTCGTTACGTTCGGCCCGGAAAAAACTCCAACCGCGTTGCAAGTGCCGGATCAGCGAATGCGCTTTGTACTGCGTCGCAACACCGATGCGCCGAATGCCGGAATTCACCGCATTGGACAGCGCAAAGTCGATAATCCGGCTTTTGCCGCCGAAATACATCGCGGGTTTGGCGCGTCTGTCGGTCAGCTCATACAACCTGCTGCCGCGTCCTCCGGCAAGCACAAATGCCATGGTTTGTTGGGCAAGGCGTTGTGGTTCAGTGTCCATCGGTCTTCCTCCCTAATGCGTCTCTATTTGGGGCTATGCGCCCCCTTTTAATTCGAAAAATAATGTTGATAGTGGTGGGACCGTCAGGGAAATGGAATGAGGTCTACCCGACGCGGCGACCTGTTCGCTGTCGGCAAATCCCATGTTCCCACGATCCCTCCCGCCATAGATACTGGCGTCGGTATTGAGCTTCTCTATCCAGCGCCCCGCCCGCGGCACACCGATCCGCCGTGCGCTGCGTTCAACCGGGGTGAAATTGCTCACGACCAAAATCGGTGCCGTGCCATCCGCGCCTTTGCGTATCCACGCGAACAGAGATTCCTCGGCGGCGCCTTCTTCGACCCATTCAAACCCCTCGGGCTTGCAATCAAGCTGATGCAACGCGGGAGTTTGACGGAAAAGCGCGTTCAAGTCACGCACAAGGTTTTGCATGCCTGCATGCTGAGGATGTTCCAGCAAATGCCAATCAAGGCTACTGTCGTGATTCCACTCGGCCCCTTGGGCAAACTCACAGCCCATGAACAACAACTTCTTACCCGGATGCCCCCACATATACCCGTAATAGGCTCTTAAATTGGCGAATTTATCGTCGCCTTGCCCCGGCATTTTTTCGATCATTGATCCCTTACCGTGGACCACTTCATCATGGCTGATCGGCAGCACGAAATTCTCTGAGAACGCATAATGCAGCCCGAACGTCATCTTGTGGTGATGATATTTCCGGTTGATCGGATCCTCACCCATGTAGGACAGCGTGTCGTTCATCCAGCCCATGTTCCATTTAAAACCAAAGCCAAGCCCGCCTTGATCGGCTGGTCCGCTCACGCCCGGAAACGCGGTTGATTCCTCTGCCACCGTCATAATGCCCGGCATCTCGCCGTAGGCCACGGTATTGGTGCGTTGCAGGAATGATATCGCCTCAAGGTTCTCGCGGCCGCCGTGTTTGTTCGGAACCCATTCGCCGTCTTTGCGCGAATAATCACGGTAAAGCATCGACGCCACTGCATCGACGCGCAGCCCATCAATGTGGTGTTCGCGCAGCCAATACAGCGCGTTGGCGACAAGGTAGTTCGACACCTCGCGGCGACCATAGTTATAGACCAATGTGTTCCAGTCAGGATGAAAGCCTTCCTTGCGGTCCGCGTGTTCATAAAGCGGCGTGCCATCAAACTGGCCCAGCCCATGCGCATCTTCGGGGAAATGGCCGGGCACCCAGTCCAGGATCAAACCGATGTCAGCGGCATGACATGTCTCAACAAAGGCGCGGAATTCTTCCAGTGTGCCGTGGCGAATTGTCGGCGCATAAAGCCCAACGGGTTGATAGCCCCACGATCCATCAAACGGAAATTCAGAGATCGGCATCAGTTCAATATGGGTAAAGCCCATGTCTTTGGCATAACCAACGAGTTGTTCCGCATGTTCATGATACGACAGCGGGCGATTGCCATCCTCAGGAACGCGCCGCCATGAGCCTAAATGCACCTCGTAAATCGAAATCGGCTGATCAATTCGATGCAGTGCTTCGCGTTTGGTCATCCATTTTGCATCCGTCCAATCATGTCCATCCAACTTGCGAATAACGGAAGCGGTTTTTGGGGGATGTTCGGACCCAAAGCCAAAAGGATCAGACTTTTGCGGCAATAACGTGCCATTCGCATCAAGAAGTTCGTATTTGTATGCCTCGCCCTCGGTCAGACCGGGCATGAAGATTTCCCACACTCCGGTATGCCCGCGCCGCCGCATCGGATTGCGCCGCCCATCCCAACGGTTGAAGTCACCAATAATCGAAACGCGCGACGCATTTGGAGCCCAAACTGCGAAATGCGTACCTTCAACGCCGCCGTGGTTTATCACATGCGCACCCAGAACTTTCCAAAGGTCTAGATGCGCGCCTTCGGCAATCAGATACTCGTCCAACTCGCCCAATACTGGGCCAAAGCTGTAAGGGTCTTCCGCTTCCCAACTGTGGTCGCCTTTGGTGAAACGCAGTCGATAGGTAAAGGGTTTTTTGCGCCGCGGCACGGTCCCGGTGAAAACCGCACCAGCCTCCAGCGACAGAACTTTGCGGCCCGTCTTGGTATCCAGAACATCAACCGCGTCGGCCTCAGGATGAAACACCCGCACTGTGATCTTGCTGTCTGTGACATGCATACCCAACACGGAAAACGGATCGGAATGGCGGCCCTCCACAATCTTTTGTGTGTCCTCGGCATTGATCACGTCACTCATCCTTTTTTTTCGGCAAAGTCGTTAGCGAACGGACGTCGCACCCCAGATATCCTCGGCATATCCACGAATGGTGCGGTCAGAAGAGAACCAGCCCATCCCGGCCGTATTGGCCGCCGCCATCCGGGTCCACCGGGTAACATCCTGATATACTGCATCAACTTCACGTTGCTTTGCAAAATAATCGTCGAAATCACAGGTCACGAGGAAATAGTCGTGTTCCCAAAGGTCGGTCAGAATGTCGGAATACCGCGACCGATCGCCACCTGAAAACACGCCTTCGCCAATCTGGCCCAAAACCCGAGCAAGCCGAGGCGAGCTCTCTATCGCGCGCCGGGAATACCCGTGATGTGTGCGTGCGTCCTTTGCCTCCGCAGCCGTCAAACCAAAGAGAAAGAAGTTGTCCGACCCGACGTGATCACGAATTTCTACATTTGCCCCATCCAGCGTGCCAATGGTCGGACTGCCATTGAGCGACAGCTTCATGTTGCCGGTCCCTGACGCTTCTTTGCCTGCTGTTGATATTTGTTCAGACAGATCAGAAGCAGGGATGAGGATCTCTGCCATCGAGACGTTGTAGTTTTCGGGGTAAACTACCTGCAACAGATCGCGCGTGACGGGATCATTATTGATGGTCGCAGCAACATCATTGATCAGGTGAATGATCGATTTCGCCAGCGCATATCCCGGTGCTGCCTTACCGCCAAAAATCTTGACCCGAGGTGTCCAGTTGCCCGACGGATTGTCACGGATGTCGTTCCACAACGCGATGGCTTCTAGAATGTTCATGTGTTGGCGTTTGTATTCATGGATGCGCTTGATCTGAATATCGAACATCGCATCGGTGTTTAGAGTGGTGCCATCCCGACCCTTGAGCCACTTCGCCAGATGATCCTTGTTTGTTGCCTTGGCCACGCGAAATGCTTCTTGAAACCCGGCATCATCCAAATATGCATTCAGGTCTTGCAACCGCTCCAAGTCACTTTGCCAGTCGGTGCCGATCGTATCATTGATCAGCCCGCGCAGCGCCGGGTTGCACGAATACAACCAGCGGCGCGGCGTGATCCCGTTGGTCTGATTCAAAATGCGGTTTGGATAGGCCTTATGCAGGTCGGCAAACACGGTTTCCTTGACCAGCTCAGAATGCAGCGCGGACACGCCATTAACACTATGCGCCATAATAAACGCCAGCTCGCCCATCTTGACGTTGCCGTGCTCAATAATGCGAATATCAGACCCTGTATCGCGCAAATGCCGCTCTTGGATCATCTCGATAATGCGGTGATGGCGCGGCAAGATGCGGGCAAAAAGCGCCTCTGGCCAGCTTTCCAGCGCCTCGGGCAGTAGCGTGTGATTGGTGTAGCCCAGACATTTGCGCGCCATATCAACGGCGGTGTCGAGTTCGAAATCATGTTTGTCGATCAGCAGGCGTACCAACTCCGGCCCGGCAATCGCGGGGTGAGTATCGTTAAGCTGAATCGCGACCAGCTTATCAAGGTCTTTGATGTCGTGGCCTTCGGACAAAAACCGTCGCAGCAGATCTTTGATGGATGCCGATGTGAAAAAATATTCCTGCTTGAGCCGCAGTTCCTTGCCATCATCAGTGGTGTCATCCGGGTACAAAACCCGCGAAATCGTGCGCGCCAACCGCTCCGGTGCGTTCGCTCCGACATAATCACCCCGGTTAAAGCTCTCTAAGTCAAACAGCTTGACCGGCTTGGCGGCCCAAAGGCGTAGCGTATTGGCCCACTTGCCCTTCCAGCCCACGGTCGGTGTGTCATAGGCCATCGCCAATACTGTTTCTGACGGGTTCCAGTTTGGCTTGCCATTCGTTTCGCTGACATAGCCACCAAAGTGAATGTTATAGGCGACTTCGGGCCGCTCAAACTCCCACGCATGGCGCTGGGCCAACCATCCTTCGGCGGTTTCAGTCTGTTGGCCGTCCTGAAAATGCTGCTCAAACAACCCGTGTTCATAGCGGATGCCATAGCCATAGGCCGGGATCGCCAAGGTCGAAAGGCTGTCCATAAAACACGCGGCCAATCGGCCAAGCCCACCATTGCCAAGCGCGGCATCAGGTTCATCCGTTACAACCACATCATAATCCTGACCCAGTGACGCCATCGCCTCTCGCGCAACGCCTTCGACATCCAGATTGATTGTTACATCTTCGATCAGCCGACCAATCAGAAATTCCATCGACAGGTAATAGACGCGCTTATGTTTGCCTTCATAAGTTTTGCGTGTCGATGCAAACCATGGCTCGACCACACGATCCCGCAGGGCAAGCGACAGCGACATCCGCCAATCATACAGGCTTGCATGCGCGGCGTCTTTGCCCAGCGATAGCTTTAGGTGTCGCAAAATATCATCGCGCAGATCATCAGAAGTGGTGATCGGTTGGGTTTGTTCAGACATGGTGTTCTCTTCGGGTCAAATATACTGGTTGATACCGTTCATTCACTCAGAACGGTCGGTCCGCAACCATTCGGTGGCTCCTTACACCATATTTTTAATATATGTTAGCGCTAACCTTATATCTGTTACGTAGTGTTGCCGACATGTTCAGGCCACTTGGACATTGGCGAATTTGGCCTGCTGTGCCATCTAATCGAG
>JBPOFE010000152.1:0-8301 GCA_051252035.1 Sulfitobacter sp. | reverse complement strand
GAGATTGAGGCACGGGCGGAAAGCAGCGCGCAGGTAGATTGAGCCCTTTGGTTAAGGCGCGATCCCGGCTAACTTGCAGAGAAATCAAATCATAAGAAACGGACCATCATGATGAGGCATCTTTTTACGAGCGTTGTGGTTGCAAGTCTGATTTTGCCGCATAATGCGGTTTCGGAAACGTCCATTCGCCCCAAAGCGCGAAGCGTCATTGCGTCCTCTGACGTGACCGATGCAGCAGGCATTGCTGACAAAGCGACCACAGCGGGACTGAAGGAATGGATCAAAGGCTTCCGAATCCGTGCATTGGATCAAGGCATCAGCGCCGCAACGTTTGATACTGCATTGCGCGGTGTGAGTTATGATGCGCAGGTGATTAAACGAGACCGGAACCAATCGGAATTCACCAAAACGATTTGGGATTATCTGGACACGGCGGTGTCTGACCTGCGTATTCAAAATGGGCGCAGTGCATTGGCCAAATGGGATGACACGCTGACCAAGATCGAAGCGGAGTTTGGCGTCGAAAAAGAGATCATCGTTGCGATTTGGGGGCTGGAAAGCGCTTATGGGACGTTTCGCGGCAGCGGCAGCGTGATGAATTCACTCGCAACCTTGGCCTATGATGCGCGGCGTTCCGAATTTTTCGAAGGCGAGCTGATCAATGCCCTGAAGATATTGCAAAGCGGAGATACAACGCCGGATCAGATGACAGGCAGTTGGGCCGGGGCCATGGGACATACCCAGTTTATGCCATCGTCATTTAACGCGCATGCCGTTGATTACGACAAGAATGGCAAGCGCAACATTTGGGGCGACGATCCGGTTGATGCACTGGCGTCAACGGCTGCCTATCTCAAACATTTTGGCTGGGTAGAGGGCCAGCCTTGGGGTACTGAAGTGAACGTGCCTGAGGGGTTTGATTATCTTTTGGCAAACCGTGAAATCCAAAAGCTGCCAAGCGATTGGGCGGCGATGGGCGTGATGGATGTGAATGGCAACACGGTTCAGGATCATGGGCTGGCGTCGGTTCTGTTGCCAGCAGGTGCGGAAGGCGCGGCATTCCTTGTCTTCTCAAACTTCGAAGTGATTGAACATTACAACACGGCAGACGCATATGTGATCGGGGTGGGCCATCTGAGTGATCGGATCAGGGGTGACATCCCTATTCAGCATTCATGGCCACGTGCAGATAGGGCTTTAACCTATGATGAACGCGTTGAGCTACAGGAACGGCTGACAGCGGCGGGATTTGATACGGTAAAGATCGACGCAAAAATGGGCCCTTTGACGGTAGGCGCCGTGCGCGCATTTCAGCAAGCCAAAGGGATTATCCCGGATGGGTATCCGTCGCTGCGGCTTCTGGATCGACTGCGTGCGCTATAGCTTTACGCGGCGGGTGTGGCCCACCCGCCGCAAAGCCGCAATAGTTTAAGACGCCGCCTTGAGCATATCTTTTTCTTTCAGCGTGGCATAGGTCGCGTCCAGCGCCAGTTTTGCGCGCTTGGCAAATTCGGCAATTTCCTCCGGTGTGATCACAAGCGGGGGCGAGATGATCATCCGATCGCCCACATGCCGCATCACGAGATTGTTGGCAAAGCAGTGTTCGCGGCACATGTAACCCACTGTGCCCGCATCGCTGGCAAACTTTGCGCGGCTTTCCTTGTGCGGGGTCAGTGGCAGGGATGCCATCATGCCCGAAATATTGACACCGCCCACCAATGGGTGCTCGCCCAGTTTTTGCAGCGCGTCGTTCAAAGCCGGACCCGCGACGTTGCGGACGTGATCGACGACGTTTTCCTCTTTCATGATACGCAGGTTTTCAAGCGCGACGGCGGCACAAACCGGATGCCCGGAATAGGTATAGCCGTGGTTGAATTCACAGGCGTCGATCACTTTGGCGATTTTGTCGCTGACGATCGACCCGCCGATGGGAGCATAGCCAGAGCTGAGGCCCTTGGCGATGGTCATGATATCAGGCGTGATGCCCATGGTTTCGGAGCCGAACCAATTGCCCGTACGGCCGAAGCCACAGATCACTTCATCGGCGATAAGCAAGACGTCGTATTTGGTACAGATCCGCTGAATTTCAGGCCAATAGGTGCTGGGCGCGATGATCACGCCGCCTGCCCCCTGAACGGGTTCACCGATAAACGCCGCGACATTCTCCGCGCCGACCTCAAGGATTTTCGCTTCAAGTTCCTGCGCGCGGGCAAGGCCGAAGTCTTCGGGCGACTGATCGCCACCCTCGGCCCACCAATCAGGTTGTCCGATGTGGTGGATGCCGGGGATCGGCATGCCGCCTTGTTCGTGCATATAGGTCATGCCACCAAGACTGCCTGATCCCACGGAGGACCCGTGATAGCCATTCTTGCGGCTGATGATGTGGCTTTTCTCGGGCTGACCCTTTTGCGCCCAATAGGTGCGGACCATGCGCAGGTTGGTATCATTCGCCTCGGACCCCGACCCGGCGAAGAACACGTGGTTTAGGTCGCCGGGGGCCAGATCGGCCAGTTCTTTGGCAAGCGCAATCGCGGGCACATGGCTGGTCATAAAGAAGGTGTTGTAGAAAGGCAGCTCATCCATTTGGCGCGCTGCAACTTTTCCCATCTCAGGGCGGCCATAGCCAAGGTTCACGCACCACAGGCCCGCCATGGCGTCGAGGATTTCATTGCCTTCGCTGTCGGTCAGATAAATGCCCTTGGCCCGCGTAATGACGCGCGCGCCCTTGGCGGCCAATTCGTCATTCGTGGTAAAGGGATGCATGTGATGGGCAGCATCAAGCGCCTGTAGTTCGGCAGTGGGCAGGTGGTTTGTAATAGCGGTCATGGCATACCTCGTTGATGCGGCGAAACTGATTGGCGGCAGAATATGATCAAATTATGCGAAGTCAAACCGAATCGCTATGAGGTGGGTTCTGTTTGCAGCGCGGCGCGCACTTGACGGATGCCTTGTTCGACATCTTCGGCCATGGCTTCTGCGGCGGCGTGAATATCGCCTTTTGAAAGCGCATTGAGTAGGTCCATGTGTTTATCGGGCAGATTGCTGGTGCCAAAACGCCCACAGACAACCCGTAGCGAGGGTCCAAACCGAAGCCACAACCGATCAACCGTGGCTGCCATGATTTCAGCATCTGCACAGTCATAAATATAGGCATGGAAGCGATAGTTGTGGGTCAGATAACCGCCCACATCGCCCTGTGCGATGGCCTTGTTTAGATCATCATCGCAAGCCCGAAGATGGGCAACGTGCTCAGACGACATTTTCGCCGCAGCCCGACGCGTCAGCTCAGGTTCCAGTGCTTTTCTCATAAAACCAAGCTCTTCGACGCTCTCGGCTGTTAATATCGGCACGCTGACGCGACGGTTGCCTTGATGGGTTAATGCACCTTCTGCGATCAATCTGCGCAATGCCTCGCGCACAGGTGTCATGCCCACATCAAGTTTCGATGTCAGTCCTTGGATCGTAACCGGTTGCCCGGGGGCCAGATCACCAAACAAGATCATTGCGCGCAATCGTTCATAAACGTGCTGATGCACCGGTGCTTTGCCAGACTCATTTGACTTAAAGGGATTGGAGGGGGCGATCAGGTCCACATTCATCTTTAAACGCCTGTTAAATGGTCAATACCGTACACCTTGCACCATGGTGCTGTGCATGAAAGCATAAATTATCTTGCCGTAAGAGGCAAAACTTGATCAAATTAACCAAAGGCGGGGAAAAACCCTGTCTGTATCACGTCGGTATGACGTCTGTAAAACGGGAGTATGACATGAAATATACGATTTTGGGCAGCGTTGCTGTAACGGCTTTGCTTGCATCTACGGCAGTTGCCGAAGAGGTGCGGGTTTACAATTGGTCCGACTATATCGACGAATCGCTGCTTGAGAAATTTGAAACCGAAACTGGTATTGACCTCGTCTATGACGTGTTCGACAGCAACGAAGTTTTGGAAACCAAGATGCTGGCCGGTGGATCAGGTTACGACGTAGTGGTGCCTTCCGGCACATTCCTGCAACGCCAAATCACGGCGGGTGCGTTCCAGAAGCTGGACAAATCCAAGCTGCCCAATAGCGAAAACATGTGGGATGTGATCGACCAACGGCTCAAGAAATATGACCCTGAACAAGCCTATGCCATCAACTATATGTGGGGCACCACGGGCCTTGGCGTGAACATCAACAAGGTCAAAGAAGTCTTAGGCGACGATGCACCGGTCAATTCGCTGGCATTGATCCTTGATCCTGCCAACATGGAAAAACTGGCGGCGTGTGGCGTGCATTTCCTTGATGCTCCGGCAGAGATTATTCCTGCGGCGCTGGCCTACATCGGCGAAGACCCTGACAGCCAAGACCCCGATGTGATTGCGAAGGTGGAGCCGACACTGACAGCGGTTGCGCCATTTGTTCAGAAGTTCCACAGCTCTGAATACATCAACGCGTTGGCGAATGGCGACATTTGCGTTGCGTTCGGCTGGTCTGGCGACATCTTGCAGGCGCGTGATCGCGCGGCAGAGGCCGACAATGGTGTTGAGATTGAATACAACGCCCCCAAGGAAGGTGCGCTGATGTGGTTCGACAACATGGCGATCCCGGTGGACGCACCAAACCCAGAAGGTGCGCATAAGTTCCTGAACTTTATCATGGATGCACAGAACATGGCGGCGGCGTCGAACTACGTGTACTACGCCAACGGCAATCTCGCGTCGCAGGAATTCCTTGAAGAAGATGTGATCGGCGATCCGGCGATTTATCCAACGCCCGAAACGCTGGAAAATCTGTACACCACATCGCCATACGGCCCAAAAGTTCAGCGAACCGTGACGCGGATGTGGACCAAGATCAAATCCGGTACTTAATATTACCTAATAGGGGCGGGGCAAAATCAGCCTCGCCCTTTTGCCTATTGCGACGTCTTGAATAAAAGAAAGAATATCCTCGTGAGCCAAACCGTTTTTGCCCCCTGGGACGACCCGAACGAAGAGCCACTGATCCGGTTCAAGAATGTTACCAAAAAATTTGGCGAATTTACCGCCATCGACGATCTGACATTGGACATTTACGAACAGGAATTTTTTGCCCTTTTGGGGCCATCGGGATGTGGCAAGACGACGATGATGCGGATGTTGGCGGGGTTTGAAAATCCGACCAGCGGCAGGATGGAATTGGCCGGGCAAGACATTGCCAATGTGCCGCCAAACAAGCGCGCGGTGAACATGATGTTCCAATCCTATGCGTTGTTTCCACATCTGAGTATTTGGGAAAATATCGCTTTTGGCCTGAAACGCGACAAGCAGAGCAAAGATCAGATTGCCACGCGGGTTGATGAGATGCTGAAACTCACCCGGCTGGAAAAATTCGCCCAACGCAAACCGCATCAGATTTCTGGTGGCCAGCGGCAGCGTGTGGCCTTGGCGCGGTCATTGGCCAAAGCGCCAAAGTTGTTGTTGCTGGATGAACCCTTGGGCGCGTTGGACAAAAAGCTGCGCCAAGATACCCAGTTTGAATTGATGGATATTCAGGAAACCACAGGCACGACTTTTGTGATCGTGACCCACGATCAGGAAGAAGCGATGACCGTGGCATCGCGTGTGGCGGTGATGGACGAAGGCCGGATCATTCAGGTGTCCACGCCAGCGGCGATTTATGAATATCCAAATTCGGTCTATGTCGCTGATTTTATCGGCGAGGTGAATATTATCGAGGCTACGGCCAAACCCGCGGGCAAGGATCAGTACCATCTGGATTGGGCCGCCGGTGAAGCGCCAATCATAGCCGCGTCAGAAAAGGCATTCAGTGATGGGCAAGCGGCGCATCTGGCAATCCGACCAGAAAAGATCGGGATCAGTGCGGACAAACCCAAGGACGCGCCAAATGCGTTGCAGGGTAAAGTCCTCGACATTGCTTATCTTGGCAACCTGTCGACCTATCACGTTCAGCTGCCCGGCGGTCAGATCATCAAGGCACAGACCGCGAACACCCGGCGCCTTGCCCGGCGTGACATCACATGGGAAGACCCGGTGTGGATATCATGGAGCGCGACCGCTGGCGTGTTGTTAGACCAATGATGCGCCGCGCAGCCCTGATTGCGGTTCCTTACGCATGGCTTTTGGTCCTGTTTCTGGTGCCGTTCCTGATTGTGTTCAAAATTTCGCTGTCGGACACTGCACTGGCGATCCCGCCTTATACACCGACCCTGCGTGACGGCATTGGTGCGTTGCTGGCGGAGTTGGATTTTGAAAATTTTGCGTTTATCGCCTCCGATGATCTCTATTGGAAAGCCTACCTGAGTTCGCTGCGCATTGCGGTGGTCTCGACGTTTTGTACTTTGTTGGTTGGCTATCCGATTGCCTATGGGATGGCGAAAGCGCCCGAAGAATGGCGGCCGACGCTGATGATGCTGGTGATCCTGCCATTCTGGACCAGTTTCCTGATCCGGGTCTATGCGTGGATGGGTATCCTGAGTACCGAAGGCTTGCTGAACCAACTGTTGCTGTGGCTGGGTGTCATCGGTGAGCCGCTGACGATCCTGAATACCAATACCGCCGTCTATATCGGCATCGTTTACACCTATCTGCCGTTCATGATTTTGCCGATTTATGCGGCGCTTGATCGCTTGGATGAATCCCTGAATGAAGCCGCAGAAGACCTTGGTTGTTCGCGTATGCAGGCGTTTTGGTTGGTCACGATCCCACTGTCCAAGAATGGCATCATTGCGGGCTGCTTCCTTGTGTTCATTCCAGCGTTGGGTGAATTTGTGATCCCATCGCTGTTGGGTGGTTCCGGTACGTTGATGATTGGTAAGGTGTTGTGGGAAGAATTCTTTAACAACCGTGATTGGCCGGTGGCGAGCGCGGTTGCCGTGATCCTCTTGTTGATCCTGATCATCCCGATTGTGCTGTTCCAGCGGAACCAGCAAAAACAAGCGGAGGCAGAGCAATGAAGCGATTAAGTTGGTTCAATGTCACGTCGCTGACGCTTGGGTTTGCGTTTCTCTATATCCCGATGATCATTCTGATCATCTACAGCTTTAACGCTGGTAAATTGGTGACGGTCTGGTCCGGGTTTTCAACCAAATGGTACGGCACCTTGTTCCAGAACGAAGCGTTCATGAATGCCGCTTGGGTTACGATTAAGGTGGCGGTGATATCGTCGACCTTTGCCACGGTGCTGGGCACGATGGCGGCTTATGTCTTGGTACGCGGTGGGCGGTTCATGGGACGGACGTTGTTTTCGGGAATGATTTACGCGCCGCTGGTGATGCCCGAAGTAATCACGGGTTTGTCGCTGTTGTTGCTGTTTATCGGCATTGGGTTGGACCGTGGGGTGCTGACCATCGTGCTGGCCCATACGACGTTTTCGATGTGCTACGTTTCGGTGGTTGTCTCATCGCGGTTGGTGTCGTTTGATCGCTCGCTTGAGGAAGCGGCGCTTGATCTGGGGTCGTCGCCTTGGGAGGCGTTTCGGTTGGTGACATTGCCGATCATCGCGCCAGCTGTGATATCGGGCTGGTTGCTGGCCTTCACGCTCAGCCTTGATGATCTGGTGATTGCGTCGTTCACATCCGGGCCATCCGCGACCACATTGCCGATCAAGATTTTCAGTGCTGTGCGTTTGGGGGTTTCACCCGAGATCAACGCGTTGTCGACCATTATGATCGCGATTGTCACGGTAGGTGTGATCACGGCTTCGCTGGTCAGCAAACGCAATTCACTGCGGGCGCAGAAGGACGCGCAGGCGGCGGAACGTACGGCTGAATGAAGCGGATCTATCCCGACTTTGCCTATAGCGATGCACCCCGTGGGGGGTGCTGGTGGGATGAGACATGTGAAAGCCCTGACAGACCCGCATTAGAGGGCGATCATCGTTGTGATGTGGCCATTATTGGCGGTGGATTTACGGGTGTATCGGCAGCTCTGCATCTGGCCGAGGCTGGCGTCGTCGCTACGGTTCTCGAAAATCGCTATGTCGGATGGGGTGCATCTGGGCGCAACGGCGGGTTTTGCTGCCTTGGTGGTGGCATGCTCGACAATGCGGCATTGGACAAACAATTTGGCCGCGACGGGCGCGATGCGTGGCGGCAGACAGAGCATGCGGCAGTCAATTTGGTTGAAGAACTGACCACACGGTTTGGCATTGACGTTGATCGCCATTCAGATGGCGAGACCCAATTCGCACATCGCCCGAAAGACATGGAAGAGATGCGGGGTCGGGTCGATTATTACGCGGACAGTTATGGTGTCGAGGCGAGGCTGACAGAACGTGCGGATCTTGCGACCAATGGCATGAACGCCGGGTTTCATGG
>JBPOFE010000151.1:0-8327 GCA_051252035.1 Sulfitobacter sp. | reverse complement strand
GAGGCCAAGACGGCGTTTGGCAATGCGGATGTGTTGGTTGAAAAATTTGTGACCAAGCCTCGCCATATTGAAGTGCAGGTGTTTGGCGATGGCAAGCATGCCGTGCATTTGTTTGAGCGTGACTGTTCTTTGCAACGCCGGCATCAGAAAGTGATTGAAGAAGCCCCGGCACCAGGCATGACCCAAGACATGCGCGATGCCATGGGGCAGGCGGCGGTCAAGGCGGCAGAGGCAATCGGCTATGCGGGCGCAGGCACGGTTGAATTTATTGTGGATGGGTCTGGCGGCCTGAGTGCCGATGGCTTCTTCTTCATGGAGATGAATACGCGGCTGCAGGTGGAACATCCCGTCACAGAGATGATCACTGGGGTTGATTTGGTGGAATGGCAATTGCGGGTTGCAGCGGGGGAGCCGCTGCCGAAAGCCCAAGATGAGCTGTCTATCAATGGCCATGCGTTTGAGGCGCGGCTTTATGCAGAAGATGTGCCAAAGGGTTTCCTGCCCGCAACGGGTACGCTGACCCATTTGAAATTTGCCACCAGTACCCGCGCGGACAGCGGTGTGCGGGCCGGCGATACAATCAGCCCGTTTTATGACCCGATGATTGCCAAGGTTATTGTGCATGGCGCCAACCGCGATATCGCGTTGTCACGCTTGCGGGCGGCTTTGGCGGGCTGTCAGGTCGGTGGCACAGTGACCAATCTGGCGTTTTTGGGCGCATTGGCGGGACACAAAGGCTTTGGCAAAGGTGATGTGGATACGGGATTGATTGCGCGCGATATTGAAACCTTGACGACGCCCCCAGCGATCACCTCGCGCCATGTGGCACTGGCGGGGATGGCGGCCCTTGGGTTGCTGGAAACGTCAGCCGAGACCGGGTTCACCTTGTGGCGGCCCTTGCGGCGGCAGGTGATGTTGCAGTGGGGCGATGAGGAGCATCTGATCAAGGTGCAGGTGATGTCACCAAATGCGCAAATCTGGTCGATTGGGGATGCCGAGATTAGGGCCGAACGCATTGGCGGCGTGTGGCAATTGGACGGTTATCCAGCGGCAGATGTTGCGGTATCAGGAGATCGGATCACGGTCTTTGAGGGTTATGGTATGGTCTTTGACCGGGTTGATCCGCTGGCGCGCGCAGCGGGCGCACATGGCGATGGCAATCTGGTCGAAGCCCCAATGCCCGGATTGGTGCGCAGCGTTGACGCCAAAGTCGGGCAGACGGTGGCTAAAGGTGACAGGTTGGCCGTACTTGAGGCGATGAAAATGGAGCATAGCTTGCTGGCCGCACGCGACGGGGTCGTGGCCGAGGTGCTGGCGGCGGCGGGCGATCAGGTAGAGGCTGGTGCGGCGCTGGTTCGGTTAGAAGCGGAAGTTGAAGATGCCGCATGAAGGTCTTTGACGGACAGGTTCATGTCTTTGAACTGCTCGCGGTGGCGGTCATCGCTTTCTTGACCTACAGCATTGGATATTCCCTGCCGCTTCTCGCAGCGATCCTGTTCTTAACCTGGCCACTTTTGTTGATACAAATGCTCGGCGAAGGCGCGGTCTGGGTTCTAATTCTTTCGATTAGAAAGCTCTGGCGGCGCGGTGAACCCGTGCCACCGCCGCCTGTGGTCAAGCGGCGTGGGGTTGCCCGGTCTTTATGGCTTGCACCTTTTGTCACAATGGCTGTGGGCTATTTGATTCAATACCGTGATACTGGCACTTGGTTCCTATGAAAGAGACGAGATGATCACCCTACATCACTGCCCGCAAACCCGGTCGATGCGTACCTTGTGGTTGCTCAATGAGTTGGGCGTTGAATTTCATGTTAAGCTCCATGCATTTGATAACAGCTTGCGTGAGCCGGAGTACTTGAGCCTGTCTCCGGCCGGCCGGCTGCCTGCGCTGGAAATTGATGGCGAACGGATGTTTGAGACAGGGGCAATCACGCAATACCTATGCGAGCGGTTCAGTCCGGATCGGTTGGGCCGATCCGTAACTTCCCCCAACAGAATGGCATGGCTCGTCTGGGTGCATTTTGCCGAAACCATTAGCCAGCACACCGCAGCATTGACCCAGCAGCACATCGCGCTGCGCGAAGATCATATGCGCAGTCCGATTGTGATGAAGCTCGAGGCGGCACGCATTGGCAAATGTTATGATGCGCTTGAGGCGCGGTTGAGCACGCCGATTGAGAACCGTGATTATATGCTGACCTCAGGCTTTTCAGCAGCGGATATTTCTGTGGGGCAAGCGGTTTACATGGCGCGGCATTTTGTGTCGCTGGACGCGCATCCGTCGGTCGCAGAATGGTATGAACGGATTACCGAGCGTGCTAGTTTTATTAAATCGCTGCCAGAAAATGGCGGCATTTACGAACGTGATTTTTATCCGCCTTGGCCTGTTGAGTGAAGCAGGTGTCGGATTTGAGTTTATTTGGCCAGATGAATTAGGGGGACAGTGATGAGCTTGGGACCGTGTGAGATCTTTGAAGTGGGGCCGCGAGACGGTTTACAGAACGAGGCGCGTGAGATTCCCGTTGTGGACAAGATCGCCTTGGTGGATCGATTGTCGCAGGCAGGTTTTAGCCGTATCGAATGCGCCAGTTTTGTAAGTCCAAAGTGGGTGCCTCAAATGGCAGGTTCCGCGCAGGTTTTGGCCAAGATCACCCGCGCGGATGGTGTGCGGTATGCAGCCCTCACGCCGAACATGCGGGGCTATGAAGATGCGATCGCCGCAGGCGCAGATGAGATCGCCGTTTTTGGATCGGCGTCCGAAGGGTTCAGCCAAAAGAATATCAATGCCAGCATTGCGGAATCGCTTGAACGCTTTGCCCCGATCTTGGAGGAAGCCCGTCACATCGACCTGCCAGTACGCGGTTATGTGTCTTGTGTGGTAGCATGCCCCTATGATGGCCCGGTCGCCCCTACGCAAGTGGCGAAGGTCGCGGACAGGCTGTTTTCCATGGGGTGCTACGAGATCTCGCTCGGTGACACGATTGGCGCAGGGACACCAGACAGCATTGCAAGAATGTTACTGGCGGTCCGTGATGTCGTGCCCGTTGGTCGGCTTGCGGGGCATTATCACGACACAAAGGCCCGGGCGATGGCCAACATTGATGCGTCTCTGGCGATGGGTGTGCGGGTGTTTGATGCGGCAGTGGGAGGGCTTGGCGGATGTCCGTTTGCCCCCGGTGCGGCGGGCAATGTTGCAACGGAAAGTGTGAACAAGCACTTGACCGCGCTAGGCTATCAGACGGGTCTGGATCAGAGCGTTTTGGAAGAGGCTGCAGACATGGCACGGGCAATGCGAGGTTAGATATGAAACTCGCGGTCTGGGCCGAGCGGCTGATGGGTATGAATGACGATGTATGGCGGCGTCATGCCAATCCATGGTCCGGGTGGACTAGGATGGCCACGGGCCTACCCATGCTCAGCCTCGCGATTTGGAGCCGTGTGTGGTTGGGGTGGGGCGCGTTGATCGCGGTTGGCGCAGCACTGGTATGGATATGGTATAACCCACGCGCGTTTGCACCGCCCAAGCGCATCGACAATTGGATGAGCAAGGGCGTTTACGGTGAACGCATCTATCTTGAGCACAAGGCAGATTTGCCAGCTCATCACCAGCGGGCCGCCTTGATTCTGGGGTGGCTTGCGCTTCCCGGCATTGTGGTGATGGCATGGGGCCTTGCGACGCTGTGGTGGGAAGGTGCTGTGTTTGGCACCATGTTGGCCATGTTGCCAAAGATTTGGTTTGTTGATCGGATGGTTTGGATATTTGAGGATTGGCAACGGACTGGTCATGACGTGCCGGGATTGTCGCAAGGAGCAGGGTATGTTTGAAACACTCACCATTGACACAGACACGCGCGGTGTAGCGACACTGACGCTGAACCGTCCAGAGAAACACAATGCGATGTCGGCACAGATGCTGGCCGAGTTGACCCGCGCGGCGTCGGACCTTGGTGCCGACGATGGCGTGCGCGTCGTTGTGCTGACCGGTGCAGGCAAATCCTTCTGTGCGGGTGGCGATCTGGGTTGGATGCGTGATCAGTCGGATATGGACGCAGCCACGCGGTCGAAAGAGGCTGGCAAACTGGCGGCGATGTTGGGCGCGTTGAATACCCTGCCGAAACCATTGATTGGCCGCGTTCAGGGCAATGCCTTTGGTGGCGGGGTCGGTATGGCGAGTGTCTGTGATGTGGCGATCGGTGTGGATACGCTCAAGATGGGCTTTACCGAAACCCGGCTTGGGATCATTCCGGCGACCATCGGACCTTATGTGCTTGCCCGGATGGGTGAAGGGCGCGCGCGGCGGGTGTTTATGTCGGCGCGGCTTTTTGGTGCGGCTGTAGCGGTTGATCTGGGGTTGTTGGCGCGTGTCGTTCCGGTGGCAGAACTGGACGCCGCGATTGAGGCCGAAGTGACGCCTTATCTGGCCTGCGCGCCGGGGGCGGTCGCTGCGGCAAAGAAGCTTGCCCGCGATCTGGGGCCGCGCATTGATGATGAGGTCGTATCCCATACCATCGCGGCATTGGCGGAACGCTGGGAAACGGAGGAAGCTGCCGAAGGCATCGGCGCATTCTTTGACAAACGCAAAGCGGCTTGGGTGACTTAAACCCCCGTCACGTCAGCCATGAGCAGGGTCAAAGGCAAAGAAAACGAATGTCTTTTTGGGGTCAATCACGCTTTAACCCTTGCTATGTATCTGCATTACGCTATCCGAGGTAACAAAATAATTTGAAGCAGGCCATGGCAGATACACCGAATACCCCCCCCACACCGCAAGCCGCCCGTGATTGGGTAAAGATTTTGGCAAGCTATCGCGAGCCGAATAGCCTACGCAGCAGCTTCGAATTGGCGGTCAGTCTTATTCCCTTTGTGGTTCTGTGGGTCGCGGCATGTTGGGTTGCGCAATACAGTTATTTGGGCGCCTTTGCGATTTCGACCATCAATGGCGGGTTTTTGCTGCGGTTGTTCTGTATCCAGCATGATTGCGGTCATGGATCGTTTTTCGGCAACCGCAACGTCAGCGACTGGATCGGCCGGGCGCTGGGCGTTGTGACGTTGACGCCTTATGACGTGTGGCGCCGGACCCATTCGATCCATCACAGCCATGCGGGCGATTTGGATCAGCGTGGCATTGGCGATGTGATGACGTTGACCGTTGAAGAATACCACCAGCGCACCGCCTTTGGTCGGTTATTGTATCGCGCGTATCGCCACCCAATCGTGTTGTTCGGTATCGGCCCCGCTTATCTTTTTATGCTGGAATACCGCCTGCCGCTCGGGTTGATGAATCAGGGCCGTTATTGGTTTTCCGCGATGGCGACCAATGTGGCGATTGCGCTTGCACTGGGTATGATCGTGTATTTCGGCGGATGGCAGGCACTTGTGCTGGTGTTCTTACCGACCACGATCATTGCCGCCTCAGTCGGTGTTTGGCTGTTTTACGTCCAGCATCAGTTTGAGAGCACGCATTGGGAAAGACATAAAGACTGGCAGTTGCACGAGGCCGCGTTGCACGGCAGCTCGCATTATGATTTGCCGCCAATCCTGCGTTGGTTCACGGCCAACATCGGCATCCACCATGTGCATCATCTTTATAGTCGTATTCCGTTTTATCGGCTGTCTGAGGTGCTGAACGATCACCGCGAATTGGTTGAATGCAGCCGGATGACATTCATGCAAAGCCTGAAATGCGCGAGCCTTGATTTGTGGGACGAAAAAAGTCGCCGGTTGATTTCATTTGCTGCGGCACGGCGACTGACAGCTTGAGGTCAGGCGTATCAGCGCTATGTCACCTTGAACTTGCGAACAGGCGTGCAATAGCGCCGTAGGTCGGCGTTATTTGGTGGCAGATGAAGATCCTTAATTTTATATTCAAAGCCCGTAAGATTGAGAAAACCGGGGATGACACAGCGGTCGCCTCGCTTTTAGAATTTGTCTGGCGGATGACCCGCTGGCATCAGGTTTGGGCCTGTCTGCTGGCGGTTGTGGTCGCTCTTTTGAACCTCGCGCCGATTGAACTGCAGCGGCGGATTGTCAATGAAGTGGTGGAAACTCAGGATGTCCCTCTGCTGTTGCAATTTGGGATGCTGTATCTTGGCATTATCGTGTTGCATCAGGCAGTTAAATTCGGGCTGAACAGCTATCAGGTCTGGATGACCGAAAGCACCAATCTGTATACGCGGCGGCATCTTTTGGGGCTTTACGGTAAATCTGTTGATGAGGTCGGC
Organism: Sulfitobacter sp.; assembly: GCA_051252035.1. GTDB lineage: Bacteria > Pseudomonadota > Alphaproteobacteria > Rhodobacterales > Rhodobacteraceae > Sulfitobacter. The sequence continues at coordinate 2,107 of JBPOFE010000151.1, read as the reverse complement.
GAAGCAAGCAGTGGCCGTGTCGTTTCAATTGTCGGCGCGGAAGTGGACAAACTTGGCGGGTTTGTAGGCGAGGGGTTGTCCCAGTCTTGTGCCAATGTGTCGCTGCTGCTGGGGGTGCTGGCCTATATGGTCGTGGTGGAGCCGGGGATCGCACTTTTTGCCATCGCTTTCATGATCCCGCAGATTGTAGTGACACCGTTCATGCAACGCTATCTCAATAAATTGGTGGAACGGCACGTTGGCTACATGCGTACGCTGGGCGACGAAGTGTCTGAGCTTGATGCGCCAACCGACAGCGGTGATCTGGCTATACTCAAAAAGATTTTCTCTAACCGCCTGCGCTTTAATATGCTCAAGTTTCTGCTCAAAGCTGTGCTGAACCTGCTCAATTCACTGGGCCCTTTGGCGGTGCTGCTTTATGGTGGGTATCTTGTGATGATGGGTGAGACTCAAGTGGGGGTCATTGTCGCCTTCATTTCCGGGTTTGACCGCATATCCGGCCCGGTGCGCGAGCTGGTCGGGTTTTACCGTGTCTATGCGCAGGCCAACGTCCAACACCAGATGATCGCCAAGTGGATGGCCGAGGTAACGAAATGATTTGGTCCGACACGGGACAAAAGCCCTCGCTTTCCACCCCTGCGCCCGTTGACCCCACCTTTCTGCACAGTTAAACCCATTCTAAGACTGTTCTGCAAAGGTCTTTGGCCGATATCAAAGACCACGCACCGCTAAAGGAGCCTCCCCTTGGACGACATGTTGCGGGAATACCTGCCGATCCTCGTTTTTCTGGCCGTTGCCATTGGCTTAGGGGTCGTTCTGATCCTTGCTGCGGTGGTTCTGGCCGTACGCAATCCGGACCCTGAAAAAGTGTCTGCTTATGAATGTGGCTTCAACGCCTTTGATGATGCGCGGATGAAATTCGATGTCCGGTTTTATCTGGTGTCGATTCTGTTCATTATTTTCGATCTGGAAATTGCGTTTCTGTTTCCATGGGCGGTTGCCTTTAAGGATGTCAGCATGGTCGGCTTTTGGTCGATGATGGTGTTCCTCGCGGTGCTGACCGCCGGGTTTGCTTATGAATGGAAGAAAGGGGCGCTGGAATGGCAGTGACCGAAGGCTACACGCCAGCGACAGCCGGGATGGACCGGGACGTTGCCACGCAGAACCTGAATGCGGAATTGCAGGACAAGGGTTTCCTTGTCACCTCGACCGCTGACATCATCAACTGGGCGCGCACCGGATCGCTGCACTGGATGACATTTGGTCTGGCGTGCTGTGCGGTTGAGATGATGCATACGTCTATGCCGCGCTATGACCTTGAACGGTTTGGCACAGCGCCACGCGCAAGCCCGCGTCAGTCGGACCTGATGATCGTGGCCGGGACATTGACCAACAAAATGGCACCCGCTTTGCGCAAGGTCTATGACCAGATGCCAGAGCCGCGCTATGTGATCTCGATGGGGTCCTGTGCCAATGGCGGCGGCTATTACCACTACAGCTATTCTGTGGTGCGTGGCTGTGACCGGATCGTGCCCGTGGATATCTACGTACCGGGCTGCCCGCCCACGGCTGAGGCGCTTTTGTACGGCATTCTGCAACTGCAACGCAAAATGCGCCGGACGGGGACGATTGTACGATGAGCACTGCAGTTGAAGATACCGAGCTTGAAGTCTTGGTTGCAGAAAATCAGAGTATAATTGCTCGCTTCGACTTGTCGGAGGGGATGATCAACCAGCCGGCAAATTTTGAGTTTGTTTGCGAATTTGATGACGTCGAACAGGCACGTAGCTTTCGCACCGATCTCAAATCAGAGAATTCGAAGCAACAAGAAACGCAAGGCTGGTCAGGTGAAGTCTGGATGGTTTGCGATTATTCCGGCCATGCTCAACCTTCCGAGATGCGATTTGATGTATCGATGCCCATTGATCCTCGGGTGATTTCAATGGTCGAACTGACCTGTCGAAGAGTAGGTCAACCCTACGATATTCTTGACGTCGCTTGGGAATTTGACAGACCGGACGCAAAGACCGCGAGAAGGGTGCACTGATATGACCGAACAACTGCAAGAACTCGGCTCCTATATCGAAGCCAAACGTCCCGATTGTGT
>JBPOFE010000150.1:0-8369 GCA_051252035.1 Sulfitobacter sp. | reverse complement strand
GGGATGTAAGCCCCAAGAATGATCAGGCTTTCGCTCAATCCCTTGCCAAGCACCATCATGAACCCTGAGATACCAAACAGATACAGGACCAGAATACCACCAATCGCGGCGGATACCCCTGCTGCCAGACCAACGGGCTGACGGCGCATCTGCTCCATCACAAAACCTGTCGTAAATGCCGCAATCGGGAAGCCGACGACGAACCCCACGGTGGGCGACGCAAACACGCCCAAACCGCCGCGACCGCCTGCAAGCAATGGCAAACCAAGCGCCACCAGACCGACAAACAACAGCACGGCAAGCCCGCCACGTTTCGCCCCCAAAACGGTGCCGCACAACATGACCCCAAGGCTTTGCGCGGTGATCGGCACACCCGTCGCCAGCATCAGGTTCGGCATCAAACCAAGCGCTGCAATAAGAGCTGCAAAAATGGCAATAAGGGCGATTGAGCGTTCCATGAAGGCATCCTCTGTATATGCGCAAATGTAGTTGCGCGCAGGGGTAGGCCGCATGCGCCGTGCCGTCAACCGCTACACGCCACCCCGCGCACGCAAGGCTTCGGCGACATGTTCCGCATCATCAATCGCCAGCACCGCAAACGGCGTGATAATCCGCCAGCCCACACGCCGCGCCGCGCGCGCACGCCATGCCATCGCCAGCATCTGTCCCTTGGCGGCCAAAACGGGCGTGAACCGCACCACCAGCGCAATCGCCAGCTCGATACGCTCTGTCCGTACCCCAAAGACCCGCAAGGGGGCGGTCAACCAGCGCACGACACCCATCATATCCGACAACCGCGTCGTCATCGTCACCAGATTGGCAAGCGCCACAGCGGTGATCATCCGCATCGCGATCACCAGACCATCCACCAGATCAGAGGTGAAGAAATGCCACAGGACAATCAGCACTACGAATGGCCAAAGCACGGCCACACGTCGCAACCCAGTAATCAGGAACCGCCTGCCCGGCAGCGCATAAAGCATCACCACGCTGACCAGAAAAATCACATGCCACTGCACTGCCTGAACTGAAAACAGCACCATCGTCGCGACACAAAGCAGGCCCAGCTTTGCCCCCGCAGGCCAGCCATGCGCCCGCGTTTCAACTGGCGATGTAAGAGAGATCATCACCGTCCCCGATTTGTTGCATCCGTGCCTCAAATACGGGCAGCACATCATCCGGCGCGCCATCCTGCGCGACCTGTCCACCCTCCAGCCACAACGCGCGGTCATAGCCGCGCACCACATCCGGGTCATGAGAGATCACCACCAGCGTCACCTCCAGCCCCGCCAAAATCCGGCGCAGATGTAGCGCGGTTGGAATGTCCAACCCGGCAAAAGGTTCATCCAGAATGATCACCTTTGGTTTCATCGCCAGCACCGACATCAGGCAAACCAGTTGGCGTTGCCCTTGGGACAATTGATGAATGGCAGCAGGTGCCCAATGTGCCTTGCCGAACTGACCTAAAATCTCGGACACCCGCGCCGCAACGTCAGATTTGGACAACCCCATCTGAGTCAGACCAAAGGCAACTTCTTCCTCGACCGTCGGGAAAATAATTTGGTGATCCGGGTTCTGGAACAGAATACCAACACACCCCAGCGCCGCCTTGCGATCGCCTGCGACGTCCACCCCGGCGATACGGACCTGCCCACGATCCGGTGCAACCAAGCCCGCCATCACCCGCGCCAAAGACGTCTTGCCCGACCCATTGCGCCCGATGATCCCAATGCGCCGTGCGTCTGACTGAAACGAAATGCCCGTCAAAACGGACACGCCAGAGGGCGCATAGTCTACCGCTTCAAGCGCGATCAACGGAATTTGTGAGGTCGGCATAGGCAGCCTTTGTCCGGGATTAAGGGCTTGGCCCTGTTAACCCTAACGCCTCGGCGATGTCCACGACCCCGGCAAATCACCTTTGGGAAACCGTGTCGGCGCTTTGATATGGCTCATCACCCAATTTGGCCCGGCCATCAGCTTGCTCAACGTCGGGCTGTCGCGCACCTGCGCTTTGGCTTTTTCGATCTGCATCACATTGTCGATACGACGATCCAAAAATTCCCAGGTATCTGCGTGACCTTCACTGGTATCACCCAACCAATACAGCACCGTCGCCGAATACACTCCCGACAGCGTCGCGCGTTTGGTGTACCAATTCACATCATCCGAGGTATCACCCAAGGCATCCCAAATCGCGTCACAGGTGCCCCAGATCAGCTTGGCCCCATCCGGCGCATGATGCGGCAAGGCAAACAGTGCCGTACCCCGGCGCACGACTTCTTTATCCGTAACAACTTCAAGCCGCAGCCGCACCGCAGTGGCGATCCGATCCCGAAACCGCATGTCTTTCAAATCCTCCGCCTTAAGCCGCTCAAGCATCAGCGCATCACCGCGCTTGTGATAGGCGACCGCCAGATCGACCGCCCCGCGTGGACACAGCGCACGCGCCACGGTTGTATCCAATTCACTCTCGCGCACGGCGGCGGCAAACGTCGCCTCGGACCAGCCATCAAACGGCACGTGATCAAGGGCGGCATCAAGCAGTTTATCCTTGGGATTGGTCATGGCGGGCTCCTTTTCTGCGTCACAGCAGTATAGACAAAGCAATATCGCCTTGATATAGGGCGGGTTCCTGCAAATTATTGCAACTTTATCCTAGAAAGGTGGTGAAAACCACATGCAGGTTAGTGTTCGCGACAACAATGTCGATCAGGCTCTTCGGGCCTTGAAGAAAAAGCTACAGCGTGAAGGTGTGTTTCGTGAAATGAAGCTCAAGCAGCATTTCGAGAAACCATCCGAGAAAAAAGCACGCGAGAAAGCTGAAGCGATCCGCCGTGCCCGTAAACTGGCACGTAAGAAATTGCAGCGCGAAGGCATGATGTAAATCATTCCGATGCATGCACGAAATACGAAACCCCCGTGGCCTGATGGCGGCGGGGGTTTTGTTTTGGGCACGGAAACACGATAGTTGATGAACTATTCTGGAGGGGGCATGGACACGGCTGGAAAATGGCCATTGGTCACGGTTCAATTGATCGGGATTACCCTGTCTGCAATCCTGATTGTCGTGACCTTTGTGAGTCGCGAACAGGTCGAACAGCATGTTCAGAACTTTGCCATCGCAAAGGTTGAGGCCGCCACCAACGACGCATTGGATGCATCAGCGCGGGAATTGTCAGAGGGCGGGCGCGCGGAACGCCTTGGCGCGCTGGCAAAAAAGTTTGGCGTATCCGCCCAAAAAATTGATCTTGATCGCCAACAGATTGTTCCCGCACTGTTGGCCTATTCCCTGTCAGATCGCTGTTTGGAGAATTGCGGATTGGCCGCTCTTGCCGGGTTTGCCATCAATCAGACAATGATCGAACGTGCGGCAAAACTGCGTGTTGGTCAGGGGACATTACAGGAATTTATCGAGAACCGTTATGAAACAACGATCCGCGGGCTGATCACCGATCTGCGGCTGTTCGGGCTGGTCAATCTGGTGGCGCTCTCGCTGATGCTGGGACTTGTGTTGCTGCGCGGATATGTAACTTGGCGGTTCACGGCCTTGTCGGTGGCCATCACGGGTTACACGGCGTGGGCCGCTTATGGATACGTCTTTAACCAAAACTGGGCCTTGTCGATCCTGATGCAAGATTGGGCCGCGCCGGGCTATCAGGTGGCGATGATCTTTGTGTCGGCGTTGTGTTTTGACTAGCTGTTCCTACGGGGGCAGGTGACACAGTTCATCGGGAATGCGATTTCGACTTTGATGCCGGGTTAGACAGGCAACGCCGTCGTCTTGCACACCGTCCTCAGCGCAAAGCTTGACTGCATCCCCTGTACGCCCGGCAAACGAGCCAGATACTGGCGATGAATACGCGCGAAATCTTCGGTGTCCTCGGCAACCACTTTCAACAGATAATCCGCCGACCCCGCCATCAGATGACACTCCAACACATCCGGTATCCGCGCGACGGCTTTCTCGAACGCGTCCAAAATCTCATCCGCCTGCCCCTGCAAGGTGATCTCGACAAACACAGTGGTCGGCACCCCCAGCTTACGCGGGTCAAGCAAGGCCACGTAGTCGCGGATATAGCCGTCTTTTTCCAACCGCTGCACGCGCCGGTGACAGGCCGATGGTGACAGATGCACATCATCTGACAGTTCCGCATTCGACATCCGGCCATTCCGTTGCACGGCCCGCAATATACGCCGATCAATCTCGTCCAAGCTCATTTGCGCACATCTTTCGCGTCAAAGGTTAGTATTACGCAATACTATTCGAAAAAATCTATCTTTGCGACCCTGCATTCGCGTCTATTTGCGCGGCGGTCTGCCTAAGTTTTAGGCAATATGAAAATCAGGGAATCGTCACATGAAAATCGGCTGTCCAACAGAAATCAAACCACAGGAATTCCGCGTCGGCCTGACGCCCAGCGCCGCAATGGAGGCGGTGAATAACGGTCATGAGGTTATCGTTCAATCCGGCGCGGGTGTTGGCGCAGGCTTTGATGATGCGGATTATGAAGCAGCAGGGGCGAAAATCATCGCCACCGCAGAAGAAATTTTTGCCGCTGCCGACATGATCGTCAAAGTCAAGGAACCGCAGGCTGGCGAACGCAAGATGCTGCGCGAAGGGCAGTTGCTGTTCACCTATCTGCATCTGGCCCCTGATCCCGAACAAACCAAAGACCTGCTGGCATCCGGGGCAACCTGCATTGCCTATGAGACTGTCACAGATCGCACCGGCGGTCTGCCCTTGCTGGCCCCGATGTCAGAGGTCGCAGGTCGCTTGGCCCCACAAGTTGGCGCATGGACCCTGCAAAAAGCCAATGGCGGTCGCGGCGTGTTGATGGGTGGCGTGCCCGGCGTTGCACCTGCGAAGGTGATCGTGATTGGTGGCGGCGTTGTTGGCACCCATGCGGCCCGTATCGCCGCTGGCATGGGCGCATCGGTGACGGTTCTTGATCGCTCCCTGCCACGGATGCGCTATCTGGACGATATCTATGGCAGCCTGTTCAAGACTTCGTATGCCAGCGCAAGCAACACCATCGAACTTGCCCGCGATGCGGACCTGATCATCGGTGCCGTGCTGGTCCCCGGTGCCGCAGCACCTAAGTTGATCAGCCGCGCACAGCTGAGTGAGCTCAAGCCCGGCGCCGCATTGGTGGACGTGGCGATTGACCAAGGGGGTTGTTTCGAAACCTCCAAAGCCACCACCCATCAAGACCCAGTCTATGAGGTCGACGGCATCATGCATTATTGCGTGGCCAATATGCCCGGTGCCGTCGCGCGCACCTCAACCATCGCGCTTGGCAACGCGACGATGCCGTTCATGATCGCATTGGCAAACAAAGGCTGGAAGAAAGCCTGCTCCGACGATCCACACCTCAAGGAAGGCCTGAACGTGCACGCAGGCAAGCTGACCTATGCCGCTGTGGGCGAGGCGCTGAAGATGGATTACATCTCGGCTGACGACGCAATCGCAGGTTAAGATCAGATATAACAAACCAAAAAAGCCCGCCTATTAAGGCGGGCTTTTTCTTTCATTCAAGAAACTTGATCACTTCCCCTTGGCAAGTGAATCCCGGATTTCCAAAAGTACGTCCAACTCAGATGGGCCAGTGTCGACTTCTGGAGCCACATCATCAGGGCCTTCCGCCGCTGCTTTGACCTTGTTCACGTATCGCACCAGCATGAACACGACAAAGGCGATGATCAGGAAGTTGATGACCGCCATGATGAACGACCCGATTGCAAAGACCGCCGCTCCACTTTCCCGCGCCGCTTCCAGTGATGCACCCTCTGGCACGTCACCCGACAGCACCATATACATGTTGGTGAAATCGACACCGCCGATGACCAGACCGATGATCGGATTGATCAGGTCCGCAACCAATGAAGATACGATGGCCGTAAACGCCGCACCGATGATGATACCAACGGCCATGTCCATGACATTGCCCTTGGCGATGAAGTCTTTGAATTCATTAAGCATACTTTGTCCCTTACGTTTATGGGCGACTGTTCGCACCAGTTTGTTCGCCGATGCACATCCGTTAGCATATCTGCGCACGCAGAGCAGCCTATTTTTATGGGGAAAAACACCTATCTGTTAGCTATTCAATTCAAGGAGACCACCAGATGGCCGATCTTTCCGCCTTTCCAATTGCTAAAAAATGGCCTGCCGCAAACCCCGACATTGTGCAGCTTTATTCATTCCCAACGCCCAACGGTGTCAAAGTATCCATCGCACTTGAGGAAATGGGCATCCCCTATGAACCGCATAAAGTCACGCTGTCGGATGCGGATGTAAAAAGCCCTGAATTTCTGTCGCTCAATCCCAACAACAAAATCCCCGCGATCATCGACCCAAACGGCCCTGATGGTGCGCCGATTGGATTGTTTGAATCCGGCGCGATCCTGATCTACCTCGCCGACAAATCCGGCAAGTTGATCGGCAATTCCGCGACTGAGCGGGCGCACATCATCCAATGGTTGATGTTTCAGATGGGCGGTCTTGGTCCAATGCTCGGCCAGTTGGGTTTCTTCTACAAATTCGCAGGCTCCGAGTGGGAAGATAAACGCCCCCAGCAACGCTATATCGACGAGGCAAAGCGTCTGTTGAACGTGCTGAATTTGGAATTGGCTGGTAAAGACTGGATCGCCGGGCCGGACTATTCCATCGCTGACATCGCCATCGCCCCATGGCTGCGTGCGCTTGATTTTTATGGCGCAAAGGAAATCTTGAGCTGGGACGACCACACAAATCTGGTGGATTACGTCAAACGGTTCGAGGCACGCCCCGCCGTTCAAAAAGGACTGGTCACACCTGCTCGGGATTAAATACCGTTGCGCAGGTGGCGACATGTCCGACCGCCTGCGCAGTATCTTTTTAACGCTTCGCCCCTAAACCATGATCCTGTCGCGACACCAGCCAAAAGCCTGACATCTTTTGGCGCAAACTGGAAAACGAGGCGTGTAAGACCACGCAAAACTGAACCGTTCAGGATGCAGGGTAAAACCTGTCTCACGACTTTCCGATCTGGTGGCGCCGCCTTTTATACGTCCCCACAGACAATGTAAGACGATACAAAGCTGAACCGCACTGATCCTGCCGGGCATCCCGCCCGCGTGGGGCAGCTTGCGTTACTTCGGCAATTCACCTGTCAGCACATAAGACAGAATCTGCACGACTTGCTGCGGTGTCTCGGCCACGGCCAATGCCGCCGCATCCACTTCTTTCAAGGGATGCTGATGATCTGGCCCATGCAGAATGATCAGCGACTTGCCCAAAGCCGAAGCAAACCCCGCATCAAACGCCGCATTCCATTGCTTGTATTGGTCGCCAAAGCGCACAACCACAATATCCGCATCTTCAATGCCCTTGCGGGTCCGAATGGCATTGATCTGCGCGCCCTTGCGATCGTGCCAGAACTTATCTGCCTCCGCCCCAAGGATTGCCACACCACAATCATCACTCGCTGCATGATCCGTGACAGGGCTGCTAAAGGTCACGTCCAACCCCTTGGCCCCTTGCGTAATTTGTTCGCGCCAATCGGTGTGGATTTCGCCGGATAAATAAACTTTCATCGCCTTCTCCTTTGCCCACTAAATCATGCGGGACATATATACTTTATCATTTTCACGGCCGGTTTCGACCCAGCCCAAATGACGATAAAGCGCCACATTCTCTGGCATGCCTACATGCGTTGCCAATACGATGGAACGAACACCATCCGCACGACATGCAGCAATGGCCGTTTTGATCAGTGCCGACCCGATGCCCTTGCCCCCATGGTCGGGATGTACGGCAATGTTGCGCAAATGCGCCCGCCCCTCATCCTTGCCCAGCGCGATGCCGCCGACAACTTCGCCGCCAGCTTCAAAGACCCAAACCTGATGTTCGGCAATCTCCTGTACCATACCGCCCGCCACATCCGGCAGCGTCAGATCAGAATATCGCGCATAGGCCGCTCTGATACAGGCTGCAAGGCTTTCGGCATCATCGGCAATTGCACGGCGCACACCTGTGCTCATGCCCGCAGAACCCCGCCCGTCGCTTTGGCCACTTTCTCAACAACCTTGGCCCCTACCGCCTCAATATCGGCGTCTTTCAGCGTCTTATCAGCGGGCTGCATTCGCACGGTGATCGCAAGGGATTTCTTGCCCTCACCCAATGCGCCTCCGATGAATTCGTCAAACACACGCACATCTTCGATCAGTGCCTTATCAGCCCCCATCGCAGCATTCACCAGCGTCAGCGCCTCAACATCCGCATCAACGACAAAGGCAAAGTCACGCTCGACCGCTTGCAAATCGCTGATGTTCAGCGCCGCACGTGTCGCCCCCGCTTTGCGCGGCAAGGGCACTTCGTCCGGCCACAA
>JBPOFE010000015.1:0-32925 GCA_051252035.1 Sulfitobacter sp. | reverse complement strand
CGGCAATCACCAAAGGGTCACCCCATTCATAAGTCTGGCCTGCAATTTCAATCATGTGCGTCCGAACAGCCGTTCAATATCGGCCAGTTTGAGTTCAACATAGGTGGGCCGCCCGTGATTGCATTGACCTGAATGCGGGGTCACCTCCATCTCGCGCAAAAGCGCGTTCATTTCCTCGGCGCGCATCCAGCGGCCTGACCGGATCGAACCGTGACAGGCGATACGGCTCAGGATCGCTTCGATCTTGGCTTGCACGATGTTGCTGTCGTTCTGGTCAGCGAGTTCATCCAAGATATCCATGATCATCGCGCGCGCGTTCACGGTGCCAAGGATCGCAGGCGTTTCACGCACCGCAATCGCATCACCGCCAAACGCCTCAATCCCCAAACCCAATCGTGCCAGTTCATCCGCTAGCTCAAGCAAACGCGCGCAGTCATTCGACGACAGTTCAACAATCTCAGGGATCAGCAACGCCTGCGCAGCAACGCCATTTTCCGCCATCTGGTTCTTGAGCTTCTCATAGACCAGACGTTCGTGTGCCGCGTGCTGATCAACGATCACCATACCTGTCGCGGTCTGGGCGATGATATAGTTTTCATGAACCTGACCCCGGGCCGTCCCCAGCGGGTAATCCGTCGCGTCCTCTTTGACAGGCTCCGCGTCTTCCGCCGAACCCTCAACCCGGCCCCACATGCCCGCCGTTTCGGCAAAACCCGGTGATTGCCCATCATAGGCCGCCATCCGCGCACCCGCGCTGGGGCGGTCCATCTGATAGACCCGTGCGCCCGTCGGTTCCGGCTGCATCGCGCCCAAGGTCGCCCCCGCAACGGTTGTCGACGCGCGGTGTCCGGCTCCGGCCAAGGCATGGCGCAGCGCCGATACAATCAACCCGCGCGCCAAACCGGGCTCGCGGAATCGCACCTCGGATTTGGCGGGATGCACGTTCACATCGACCAGCGTTGGATCACAATCCAGAAACAGCGCCGCTGCCGGATGGCGGTCGCGGCTGAGGAAATCGAAATAGGCCCCGCGCAAAGCCCCAACCAACAGCTTGTCCCGCACCGGTCGGCCATTAACAAAAAGATATTGCATCACGGCAGAGCCGCGCGAATAGGTCGGCAGCGCCGCAAACCCCGTCAGGTGCAGCCCCTCGCGCGTCGCATCAATCGGCAATGCATTATCCGCAAACTCACGACCCAGAACCTGCGCCAAACGTCCTTGCAGGGCATCGAACATTTCGCCTTGTTCAGCGCTGGCGCGGAACACGTCGCGCCCCGGCCCATCACCAGATACATCGCGCAACACAAACTGAATGAACGGTTCGGCCATTGCCAGACGCTTGATGACATCGCCAATTGCCTGCGCCTCGGCCCGATCGGTGCGCATGAATTTCAGACGCGCGGGTGTGGCGAAAAACAGATCGCGCAGGGTGACAACCGTGCCGCCATTTAACGCCGTGGGTCGAACGGGCGTGGCTTTGCCGCCATTCACCGAAATCTCAGCCGCTTCATGTCCCCTCGCGCGGCTCGCAATCGTCAAACGGCCGACCGCCCCAAGCGACGGCAATGCTTCGCCTCGGAAACCAAAGGAGTGGATGTTCAGCAGATCGGACCCGTCAATTTTGGATGTTGCATGACGCGACAACGCCAGCGCCAGATCATTCGGTGCGATACCGCAACCATCATCGGTGACCCGGATCAAAGTCTTGCCACCATCGCTGTATTCCACCGTGATCCGCCGCGCACCCGCATCAATGGCATTTTCCACCAATTCCTTAACGGCGGATGCGGGCCGTTCAACCACTTCACCGGCGGCGATGCGATTTACCGCGGCATCATCCAACTGGCGGATAATCGGCTGTGTTTCGCTTATGTTGGGGTTGGGGCGGGCCATGCCGCTAGACCTAGCATGTTCACAGGCGATTCTTCCAGCCGCCTGACAGAGTTATCCCCTGCTAAATTGCAAAGGCATGCGGCCCTGTGAAAAGCCAACGGGCCGCACCCTGATGGGATCGGCCCGTTGCCAGAAAGGCTACTTTGCACGCTGTGTTTTTTATTATCCTGGAATTATCAGGCGCTGGCCAATCTGAATACGATCCGGTGATTTCAACTGAGAACGGTTTGCCTCAAAAATACGATTGTAATCTCTGGGGCGCCCGTAAAACTGTAGCGAGATATAGGCAAGGCTATCGCCCGGCTCGACAATATAGACACGTTCGCCTTTAACGGCTTGGGTTTTGGCGCTTGACGCGGCAAAGGCACGGCGGCTCATTTCCCGTGCGGCTTCTGCGCCCTCAACAGTACCATCCTCAGCCAATGATGTCTGAACCAGATTGAACAGCAAGGTATCCATATCGACCTGCCCATCCGCCGTGTTCAGGGATGCTGGTATTTCGATACGCCCCTCATCCGCCGCCTTTTGCAATAGATCACCCATAGTCTTGCTGGTGAGATCAGCGTTGATGGTTTTCAAGACGATGCGCTTCTGGCCATTCTCGGTCCTTGTGTTAACCGTATAAACGCCAGCCAGCACGCCCTCGCGCAACATCCGCAACTTGTTGCGGCTGACAATATCCAACGCCTCGCGGGCTTTTACCTTGCGCTCTTCCTCGGTCAGCTTGCCCACCGTCCGCGACGGCATCAATCCTTGCAAAACTGCGGCCTCCAGCTTTGGAACTTCTGGTTCTGCAAGTGCGGCCGCGCCAGTTGTGGTCAGCAAATCAGGTGTCTGTTGGCGCGTCACATCCTGCTCAAGACTGGCTGCAACAAATTGTTCAAGACTTCCTGATGATGGTTCTACGGGTGCGGCTGCGATGATCACAGGTTGGCTTGGCCTTACAAACTGCAGCGTCGTCATAATGCCCAATAGGAATGTCAGAACTGCAATCACACTTACAGCAACGATTGTACCGTTAATGCGGGCCGCGGGCCGTGGCGCCGGATATTCCTGCACCGTTTCGGGAATGATATAGCTGTCGAATGTGATCCGGGGTGATGTCGGATCAGGATAATGGGAATTGCTCATGAAGTGCCCTCTGCGATGCTGAACCCTAAAACCGACCAGACCTGCATGCCGCCTCGATAATAGCGTATTTTTTCTTTTGGATAGCCTTCGGCCAGCAGGTTTTTAACCAACCGTCCGGCATCATCTGAGCTGGGGCCCTTGTCATAAACCAACAATTCGCGGGCGTCGGTATAATTGAAAATCCCATCAAACTCGCGCGCACCAAGCGCACGCAGAATATCATTTTTGAATTCGTTCTTGGCGTCCAAAGTGGCAAATGGCAGGCTGACCGAGCCGGGGATATAACCGCCTGCGCGATCCTCGGGCATACGCGCATCAACCATCAGGCCCTTGTTGCCCGCCACTTCGGTCATCAGGAATTGCAGGACGTCTGTTTCACCTAGGGTCACAACTCCGTCCGCAACGACCATCGGTGCGATACAGGGCGCGCCGCAGGTTTCACCACTGGCGGAAAAATGTGCGGCAAAACGTGCAACGTTGGGATTGTCGCGTTCAATCTGCACACGTTCGCCATCAAAAATGAAAGATGCTTTCGCCTCTTTGGCTGTGTCTTGCGCAAGAACGGAACCACCAACCAAACAGGAAAGTGCCGCGCACGCTGCTGTTAACCTTGACATCTCGCCGTCCCCCCAGACGCACTACCAGATTTAGTCACGCAGGCTGGCAGGCCGCGTACCTGTTGGTATGTGGGCTACATATAGGCAAAGGATGATTCGGAGGTCAAAGCAAAAACGAATCACTTGAGTAAAAAAGTCGAATCAGTTGGTCTTTGGGTCGATCAGATACACTCATAAGGCGAATAACGGCGATCAGACCGCACTTTCAGAGTAGTCTGAGGGGCCATATCGAAAATACACCATATCACCGTCATCCAACCGCGGCGCTTGCCCCACGCAAACGATGCGGTCCGACCAGTGCAGTGAGACCCAAAATCACGCCTGATACCGTTGCGATCATACCTGCTGCCGATACGCTGTCAGCAAAGCCGATCCACAACGGACCGTAGCCTGCCAGCACATATCCGATGATGGCCGCCAATGTGGCAAAGATCACCGACCACGCCACCTGATGTTCCAATTGGTTGGTCATCAACCGGGCCGCGGCGGGTGGACAGATGAACATCGCGATCACGATGATACTGCCGACGGCATCAAAGGCGGCAACGGCTGCAATGGCGGCCATGATGACAAGCGCCAGACCCAAAGGGCTGGTGCGCATGCCAATGGTGCGGGCGAAACCTTCGTCGAATGTGCTGATTTTTAAGGGTCGCCAAAATACAAAGATGAACAGGGCCACGGCAACCAAAGTGATCGCCATGCGCGGTAACTCAACAGGCAGACCCGCCAATGCAACGGGGTCAAGCAGCGACCCCCAGCCAGTTGCATCCAGCCAAATCAGGCTTTCCAGATTACCATAAAGCGCGTGTTCAACGTCCAAATGCACACTGCTGGTGTCTGATTGTTCCAACAGCAAAACACCCCCCGCAAACATGGAGGTGAAAATCACCCCCATCGCGGCACCGGCCTCAATCTTGCCCAAGCGCCGCACCGCCTCAATCGCGATAACCGCCACCACCGCCGCGCCAGCGGCACCCAGCAACATCGGCCATGTGGTCACAACCCCCGTCAGCAAAAACGCAACAACGATACCGGGCAAAACCACGTGGCTGATGGCGTCACCGATCAATGCCTGACGCCGCAGCACCAAGAAGTTGCCCGGCAGCGCGCAAGCCACAGCGACAAAGATGCCTGTCAGCATCGGCACCAATGACAGTGGTATAAATTCCTCACCACTCATGCTGGCACCACGCGGCGCGGCTCAATGCGGCTGTCTATTTCGCTAATTTGATCCGGGGTCAGCACGGTTTCGATCTCGATCAACCCGTCATAAAGCGACGCGGCGGCCTCAAAACTGGGGTCGCGGCGGATCATCTGCCAGCGGTTTTCGTCGCGCAGTGCTTTCGCGGCGCGCGTGCGTCCTTCTTTGGTGGCTACGCCATCCGGCCTTGCCCAACCCTGCGCACGCAACAACCGCAAGGTCAGGCGCTCATAAATCGGTTGTCCTTGCGCCAAAGCCAGCAAGCCCTGCCGCAAATGCACGCGGCGTTGATAGGCGGTGTGACGTATAACTGCCGATGCCACGCCGCGACCGGGGGCCAAAAGCAATGACAGCGCAAAAAATCCAAAGCCAACCAATACGATGATTGGGCCGGTTGGCATGTCTGGCAATGCGGCGGAAAGCGATGCACCGATATAGGCCGATAAACCGCCGAGCACACCAGCGATCAACACCACATGATCAGTGCGTTCGGTCCAGAATCGTGCCGTTACAGGCGGTATGATCAACAGCGCCACGATCAAGATAAGGCCAACAATCTTTAATCCCACCACTGTCACGGCCAACACCAACCCCATCATCGCAAGGTCGGTTCGGGTCACATTATGCCCGGTAGAAATGGCATAATCCGGATCAAATGACGCCAGCGTCAGCGGGCGACGCATCAGTAATACCAATGCCAATGTCACCGCCGCAGACCCCGCAATCACAAGCGCATCAGCGCGCAGCATGCCAGCGGTGGAGCCGAGCAAGAACCCTTCGAGGCCCGCCTGTTGCCCCACGCTCATCGTTTGGATCACCGTTAGCAATACAATACCAAAACCGAAAAAGACCGATAGGACGGAGCCGATCGCCGCATCTTCAGCCAACCTTGTGCGCGTAGAAAGCCACGATACCAAGAGCAAGCCGATCGCCGAAGACAGCGCTGCGCCTGTGAGCAGACCCACCAAGTTACGTCCATCACCGCCCAGTGCAACCATGGCCATAAACGCCAGCGCCACACCGGGCAGGGTCGCATGGCTGATCGCGTCACTGACCAGTGCGCGTTTACGCAGAAAAAGGAACGTGCCCCCAACGCCCGCCGCCATACCCAACAGGGCGGCACCGATGGTCACCAGCGTGGCGTTATAGCCCAATTGCAACGTCAGTGCGTCCCAGATCATGTGAGGTTTAGCGCCTCAACTTGTGGGGCCGCCAAACGCCCGCCATAAGCATCTTGCAGGGTCTTGGTGGTAAATGTCGTTGCAACCGGCCCTTCGGCGACCCGCCGGGTATTGATCAGAAATACGTTGTCGAAATACTCCGCCACTGTGCTCAGATCATGATGTACGGCAACAACTGTTTTACCCTCATCACGCAGGGATTTCAGTACCGCAATGATCGCTTTTTCGGTCGCAGCATCGACCCCGGCAAAGGGTTCGTCCAACAGATACAAATCAGCATCCTGCGCCAAAGCGCGTGCCAAAAACACCCGTTGTTGTTGGCCACCGGACAGCTGACCAATCTGGCGGGTGGCAAAATCCTCCATGCCTACGCGGGCCAGGCATTCGTTTGCTTTGGCACGGTGCGCGGGGCGGACACGACCCAACAGGCCAAGCTGCGGATAAAGGCCCATCAAAACCACGTCGATCACCCGCGTTGGAAAATCCCAATCCACGCTCGCGCGTTGCGGCACATAAGCGATGCGGTGGCGTTGCTTATCTACAGGTTTGCCATAAATCGTGGTGGTTCCCGCCAGTGGCGCAAGAATGCCCAGCGCCGCTTTGAGCAGCGTCGACTTACCCGCGCCGTTTGGTCCGATAATCGCCGTCATCTGCCCCGGTTCAACCGTCATATCGACAGAAAATACCGCTGGCTTTTGGCCATAGGAAACCGTCATGCCGCGGATCGCCAGCGGGCTTTGCATCCGATCGGGTTTGTCAGGCACCGCCTGATCGACCATGGCGAGTTCAACAGCCATCGCTCAACTTCCCCGCGCCAGTTTGCCCTGCATACCCGATGGTGGAATATCAGCACCCAGAGCCGTGGCGATGGTCGTGACGTTGTGGTCAATCATCCCGATATAGGTGCCCTCATACGTGCCATCAGATCCCATCGCGTCACTATAAAGCGACCCGCCAATGTGCACCTCGTGGCCCTGTGCGGCCGCCCCTTCAATCAGGGCGCGCATGTTGCGGTCAGATACGGATGTTTCGACAAACACCGCCCCGATCTTGCGGGTGACAAGGTCGTCGACCAACTCGCTAATCCGGTTCAGACCCGCTTCACTTGCTGTGGAAATCCCTTGGATGCCGATCACTTCGAACCCAAAGGCGCGACCAAAATAGCCAAAGGCGTCATGCGCCGTGACCAACACCCGCTGATCTTGCGCTACTTTTGTCAGGGCATCCGCCGCATAGGTTGAGAGGGCCGCCAATTCCGCCTGATAGACCTCAAGGTTCTGCGCAAACATATCTGCATGATCCGGACGTGCCGCCGTCAGGGCCGCCGCAATCTCGCTCACAACGCCCTGCCATGTCGTTGGGTCCATCCAAACGTGTGGATCATAACGCCCATCATAATCCGCATGGCTTAATAACATGTCCTTGGGCAACGCTTCCGCGACCGCGACAACCGTGCGTTTGCGCCCCAACTCCTCAAAAAACCGCTCCATCTGTGCTTCAAGATAAAGACCATGCCACAGCACCAGATCGGCGCGGGTCATCGCCACGATATCGCTGCGGGTCTGGCGATAGCCATGCGGGTCAACACCCGGCCCCATCAGCGCGCGCACCGTGACCTGTTCGCCGCCAATCCGACGCGCGGCATCGGCAATCATGCCCGTGGTGGCCACGACGCTAAGGGTATCAGCCGCCCGTGCCATAGATGCGGTGCCGATCAAGGCCATGCCGCCCAACAGGGTTTCACGACGGGTAAACGCGGGGGGTGTGACGTTGTTTTTCATACGCTCTATATGAGAACTATTCGCAACTAAGTCAATCCAGTTGCGACTTATTCGCAATCTTAACCGCGACGCTAGAATGAAATATCAAACCGCGCACCCTTGTCCGTCGGGACAAAAATGATTTTGCCACCATGTGCGCCCAGTAACGCCCGCGCTATCGACAGGCCCATACCCGTGCCACCCGTTGCCCGTGAGGTGGTGAAAAACGGATCAAACAGTCGCGATTGATTACCCGCTGCTACACCGTTTCCGTCATCCGTGACTTGTAATGTGCCATCCCCCCACTGCAGCTTCAGACTAGTCGCCCCATGTGCCACCGCGTTTTGAGCCAATTGCATGAGCACCGCCTGCAAATCTTCTGGCGAGATCGGCAAAGTGCCGTCCTGCGTCACCTGCACGTCGATGCCCGACAACGTAGCCGCAACTTCGCCAAGTGCGGCTTGTCCACCCGCGCGGTCCAATCCCGCCGCCGCATGGGCGCGCATATCACTCAACAGATGCTCCATCCGCGCGGCTGCATCTTGTATCGTCGCGGCCAAAGCGGCGCGGTCTTTTTGATCAACGTCACCTTGCAGCAATTCCGCCGCCCCGGTGATTGCAGTCAGCGGTGATTTCAATTCATGCGTGACATGATCTGCATAGGCACGCAGGCCAGAAGCGCGGTTGTGCAGCGTTTCGCCCATATCAATGACGCTTTGACCAAGCTCGCTAAATTCCGGCGTGCCAAAATGCGGTGGCAGCGGCGCATCAACACGCCCGGCCTTCATGGAACGCGCATGAGCGGTCAGCGCATAGACGGGCCGCAACACCAGACGCCATAAGAGAAAGCCAAGGATTGTGGTCGAGATAATCGCCATCCACGCAATCAACCACGCGGTTTCGGCCCAGCCCAACACATTGCCCGCGACCCTGAAGTATCCAATACCAACCAGCGGCACCCCCAGCACCCCGGCCAATGTACCGCCCACCACCAGCGCCAGCGGCGGGCGCCATTTGCGTCTTACACGCTGCGGCATGCGCCCATCCTGATCCCGACACCATGTACCGTTTCAATCGCATCTTTGCATCCGGCCTCGGCCAGTTTGGCACGCAGATTGCGCAGGTGGCTGTCGACTGTGCGATCTGACACATGAATATGCGCGCCATACACCGCATCGGTCAGCGCGGGCCGGGGGACCACCTGATCGGGCCGGGTCATCAGGTGCGATAAAATCCCCATTTCCCGTGCGGTCAGGGCAACGGGTGCACCATCCACAAGGCAGCGGTGGCGTGAGGGGTCAATCTCAAGATTTCCGGTGTGCAGCTTGGCCTGCCCATCGTGCTTTGTCTGCCCTGCACCGCTGCGCTTTAGGATTGCCTTGATCCGGACCACCAGTTCGCGCGGCGAGAACGGTTTGGTGACATAATCATCGCCCCCCAGTTCAAACCCCAACACACGGTCAATCTCGTCATCGCGGGCGGTCAGGAACAGCACGGGCGTGTTGTCACTAGCGCGCAAGGTGCGACAAACCTCAAGCCCGTCCATTTCGGGCAATCCGATGTCCAGCACGATCAGGTCAAACCGACCCGAGCGCGCCTTGGTCAATCCTTCGGCCCCATCACCCGCCTCGCTCGGCTCCATCCCTGCCTGACGCAGCGCGATGCAGATTACACTGCGGATTTGTGGATCATCGTCGACAATCAAGATATTCGGCTTCACGGGCGGACCTCGGCTTGGATGGCCGCCAAGCTATTGCGCGCGCGCCAATTGCGAAAGCCCCATTCGCGCCAATCATGTGGTGTGCTGATTTGGTGACGGCCCCGGCAGATATTGTGACCAAGCTCTAACTCACTTGCCGCGATGATCGGCTGGGCCGCGTCGCCAAGCCAGCACAAATAATAGGTATCGCGCTGTACCGGATGGGTCAGATTATAGCGCGCAATCACCGCATCAAAGCTGATCAGCGCACAGACATAAAGCACCACACTCGCCATCGCTCCACCGCGCAGCATCAGCCAGCAATTGTTTTGCTTTTGCCAAACTTGCCACAGGATAAGCGCGAGGCCACCCGCGACCAGACCCATCCAAATACCAGCCGCCAGACGCAGATGTGTCAGTCCATAAACCTCAACATACAACTCAAGGCGCACCAGCGAAGAGATCACCAACATCACATTCTGCGCCACCCAGACCATCAAGAGACCACGCAGCATCTGATTGCCATCGGTCCAACGCCGCGTGAGCAGGGCAAATCCACCTGCAAGCAGCGCCGTGACCACCAAAGGATAAGCGCCGCGATGCGCATATTCGGCATAGGTGATGCCATCCGGCAGGCCGACACCGCCATACAGATAAATCACGTCCATGGCCGTTTGCAGCGCAAACACTGCGTTGAACAGGATCAACGCTCGGGTCACGGAGGCCGGGTTGATGATACTCTGGCGCGCCGGACCCATCTTGTGCAGACGTTTTGTGCCGCGCAGGCGTTCGCGCATCTTTGTCAGAGACAGGGCAGTCCAGATCAACGGCACCAAACAAAGCCAGAATATGGCGCGGTCCATCTCAGGTACGTCTAATCGGGTCAGATCATCCGCCCAGCCCATCGCAATTGGGTTGGCCTCAAGCAGCAGCAGCACAAACACCAGCCCCAGCACCACAGGCACCAACCACCCCATGACCAGCCGTCGCATCACCGCGGGCAAACCGCCCACATCGGTACGGCCCAACAGGCTGGTCCCGTCGTCAAACGTCTGCCGCACCCCCATCGGCCAAAGCCGCAGCGCGCCACGGGCAAGCTCAGCGGGGTTCAATCCCGCGAGCAAAGCCAGCATTGCCGACACACCGCAAATGGCGATCAACAGCGACAGGGGCTGCACCAGTTCCACCAAGGGCAACAGCGCCAACAGGCTACCGCCCGCAGCCAAAGCAAGCCTTTGACCGCTGATCCGTCTGCCCGCGACCCAAAGTGCGGCCAACACAATCGCCACGCCAAATACCGCCAGCGATAATCCCGGCATGACTTGCCAGACCAACACATCGCCCAGCGCGATCAATGGGATCAACAGCGCCAGCCGCCCCATCTCTGGCACTTTTGTTTCGCTGCCCGGTGCGGGGTCTTTTGCCGCTGCATCGCTATGCATCCACCAGCCGTCTTGCTGCATCGCCAATGGCACGCCACGGATTAAAAACGTCTTCATCTCTATCTGCCCTCTTGCTCGATTTTCTGAATTCACTCTGCCCTGACTGCGTGCAGGCGCCGAGGTGCGTTTGTGCAGTTTTTGCGCAAATAACATCGCGGCAATTGATCAGGCGGCCCATTGCCAAAGGGGGCGTGGGCATGGCACCTTAGGTGTCTGACAGACCCGGAGACGTCTTATGACCACCCAGCTTTCGCCCGCCCAAACAACCGCGACAACCACGACCGCGTCGCATCTGCCGCAGGTGACGGAACCACGTAATCCCGGCATGCCGCTGGATATGGATTGGGTGCGCTCTGTGCAGGCAAACACCTCAGCGATTGAACGCCGGGCGGCATCCTTGCCCGCGCGCAGATCGGTGAAAAAGCAGCATCAGGCGGCGTGGCTATTGCGCGCGGTTACGTGCATTGATCTGACCACGCTTTCCGGCGACGACACCGCACGCCGGGTGGCGCGGCTTTGTGCCAAGGCACGGCAACCTGTGGCACCCGCCCTGCTCGATGCGCTTGGCATGGAGCCGATTACAACGGGCGCGGTCTGCGTTTACCATGAAATGATCCCCGCGGCGAAAGCTGCGCTTGAAGGTACCAACATCCCCATCGCCGCTGTTTCCACCGGGTTCCCGGCGGGCCTGTCGCCGTTTGAGCTGCGGATCAAAGAGATTGAAATGAGCGTCGCGGCGGGGGCGTCCGAGATCGACATCGTGATATCGCGGCGGCATGTACTGTCGGGCGATTGGCAAGCGCTTTATGACGAAATGCAAGCCATGCGCGCCGCCTGTGGCGAAGCCCATGTGAAGGCCATTCTGGCTACAGGCGAGTTGGGCAGTCTGCGCAATGTCGCCCGCGCCTCGCTGATTTGCATGATGGCGGGGGCCGATTTCATCAAGACGTCAACGGGCAAGGAAAGCGTCAATGCCACCCTGCCCGTCAGCCTTGTGATGATCCGCGCGATCCGCGACTATTATGACCGCACCGGGATACGGGTTGGGTACAAACCTGCGGGTGGTATTTCAAAAGCCAAGGACGCGATCACCTATTTGGCGCTGATGAAAGAAGAGTTGGGCGACCGCTGGTTGCAGCCTGATCTGTTCCGCTTTGGTGCTTCATCTTTGCTCAACGACATAGAGCGCCAACTCGAACACCACATCACCGGCAGCTATTCCGCCGGATACCGCCACGCGACAAGCTGAGGTTCCCCGCGGGGAACTATCTGAAATATTTACGAAATTTTAACATTCTCACTAAACAGGGATGCCCGCGATGACAGTTTCCGAAGTATTCGAGACCATGGAGTATGGCAAAGCCCCGGAATCCGCCGCCGATGCGCTGGCATGGTTGGTGGATCAAGGCGACCGTTTTGGTCATTTCATTGATGGCGTGTTTACCGATCCCGGTGATGGCTTTGACAGCAAGAACCCGGCCACGGGTGAAGTGTTGGCCACGCTTACCCAAGCCAGCCAAGCGGATGTCGATGCAGCGGTCAAAGCCGCGCGCAAGGCGCAACCGAAATGGGAAAAGCTCGGCGGTCATGGCCGTGCGCGGTATCTCTATGCGCTGGCGCGGTTGTTGCAGAAACACAGCCGCCTGTTTGCGGTGCTTGAGGTGCTGGACAACGGCAAACCGATCCGCGAGGCGCGTGACATCGACGTCCCACTCGCGCAGCGGCATTTTTATTATCACGCTGGCATGGCGCAGCTGATGGAAAGTGAATTGCCGGACGCGCAAGCCTTGGGTGTGTGTGGCCAGATCATTCCGTGGAATTTTCCTCTGCTGATGTTGGCGTGGAAAATCGCGCCTGCGCTTGCGATGGGCAATACTGTGGTGCTGAAACCTGCGGAATATACATCGCTGACTGCGATGCTTTTTGCCGATATCTGCCGTCAGGCGGGTCTGCCCAAGGGGGTCGTCAACATCGTCACGGGTGATGGTGCGGTGGGCGAGATGATCGTGAACGCGGACGTCGACAAAATTGCCTTTACCGGGTCCACCGCTGTGGGCCGCCGGATCCGCGAAGCCACTGCAGGTACGGGTAAGGCGCTCACTTTGGAATTGGGTGGCAAATCCCCCTACATCGTGTTTGACGACGCCGATCTGGATTCCGCGGTCGAAGGATTGGTTGACGCCATTTGGTTCAATCAGGGCCAAGTCTGCTGTGCCGGATCGCGCCTGTTGGTGCATGAACCTGTGGCAGATGCGTTTTATACCAAACTCCGCGCCCGAATGAGCAAGCTGCGCGTGGGCGATCCGTTGGATAAGTCCATTGATGTGGGCGCATTGGTGGATCCAGTTCAACTCAAATCCGTGAGTGATAAGGTTAGCGCCAATACCGCAGGTGAGAAATTCGTCGCCGACACGGCGATGCCTGAAAACGGCTGCTATTATCCGCCGACATTGATCACCGGGCTGAACCCTGCGGACACGCTGATGCAGGAAGAAATCTTTGGTCCGGTGCTGGTCTCCACGACCTTTCGCACCCCAGAAGACGCGGTGCAGTTGGCCAACAACACGCGCTATGGGCTGGCCGCAACAGTGTGGTCCGAGAACATCAATCTGGCGCTGGATATCGCGCCGAAACTGGCCGCTGGGATTGTCTGGATCAATGGCACCAACCTGATGGATGCTGCTGCCGGGTTTGGCGGCGTGCGCGAAAGCGGCTTTGGCCGTGAAGGCGGTTGGGAAGGGCTGGCGGGATATACGCGGCCTAAAGGGAATGCCAAGCCGTTGAAAACGATTGAGCCGATGACAGGCGATGGCGCGCCTGCCGACCCGCTGGATCGTACGGCGAAACTTTACATCGGTGGCAAACAGTCGCGTCCCGATGGGGGTTATTCTGCGCCCGTCTGGGGCAAATCCGGTGCTTTGCTGGGTCACGCGTCGCTGGCCAACCGCAAGGACGTACGCAACGCAGTTGAGGCGGCACATGCCGCCAAGGGATGGTCAAAAACCACGGGCCATCTGCGGGCGCAAATCCTGTATTACATCGCCGAAAACCTTGCCGCGCGCAGCGATGAATTCAGCGATCGTCTGAATGCGATGCAGGGCGGCAAAAGTGGCAAAAACGAAGTCGAGGCCAGCATAAAACGGCTGTTCACCTATGCCGCTTGGGCAGACAAATATGACGGGCAAGTCCACGGCGTTCCGATCCGGGGCGTGGCCATGGCGATGAAAGAACCCGTTGGCGTGATCGGCGCGCTTTGTCCGGCTGAGACACCGCTGCTGGGTCTCATTTCCTGCATGGCCCCTGCCATTGCGATGGGCAACCGGGTGATATTGGCAGCGTCTGAGCCATTTCCGCTGTCGGCCACTGACTTTGCTCAGGTGCTTGAGACCTCTGATGTGCCGGGCGGTGTGGTTAATATACTGACGGGTCCGCAAAGCGATCTGGCCGAGGCGATGGCGCGTCATATGGATGTGGATGCGGTCTGGTCCTTTGGTGAAGCTTCACTGAGCAAAACCATCGAACATGCCGCTGCGGGCAACCTCAAACGCACTTGGGTCAACAACGGCCTTGCACGTGACTGGATGGGTCACGCCGGCGAAGGGCGCGCGTTTTTGGAAGCGGCGACCGAGATCAAGAATATCTGGGTGCCATACGGGGAATGACCCCAGTTTCTTGTCGCCTTAGTTACTCAATAATCTTGGCCTTTGGGCCAAGATTAAACACATCCTAGTTCACAACAGTGCTTTCCAAGCCAACTGGCTGACCCACCACAACGAAATACAGCCCCTCAGGATCAAGCAGTTCACCCGCCACGCGCTTCACATCATCCAATGTGACCGCCTCCACCTTGTCATTGCGGGTGGCGATGTAATCAATGGGCAAGCCTAACATCTGCATCCCCACCAAAATTCCCGCAATTGGCCCATTGCCGTCAAACCGCAGTGGATAAGATCCGGTGATATAGGTCTTGGCGCCGTTCATCTCATCCTCGGTTATGCCGTCACGTGCGATTTTGGCCCATTCGCCACGGATCACCTCGATCGCCTGAGCAATCCGGTCATTGGCCGAACTGACGGACCCCATATAGGTTTCGGCCAGATCGCGTGAGACCAGATAGGAATAGACGCCATAGGTCAGGCCACGCTTTTCACGCACTTCATTCATCAGGCGGCTTTCAAATCCGCCGCCGCCTAACACATGGTTCAGAATCACAGCGGCGAAAAAGTCCGGGTCGCTTTGCTTGATGCCTTTGTGACCAAACAGCGCCACCGATTGCGGCGTCGGGAAATCAACCACAGTCACGCCAGCCGGGATATTGACATCAGCGCGCGGTGGCATCGGTGCGCCGGTTTCCGGCAAGCCATCCAACAGATCATCCAGAAGCTTGCCTAATTCTTCCGGTGTGATGTCGCCCACGGCCCCGATGAATATCCGGTCCCGCGCCAGCACTGCGTCGTGGGCGGCAATCAAATCATCACGGGTCAGGGCGGCAACGCTGTCCAGAGTGCCATTCAACGATGATCCATAAGGATGATCGCCAAACACCGTGCGATTAAAGGTTTCGCCCGCGATGTCATTAGGGTCTTTTTGATCTGACTGAATGATCGACAGAACCTGTCCACGCACCCGTTCAATTGCCGCGTCATCAAAGCGCGGTTCTTGCAAAGCGGCCCGCAAAAGCGCAATGGAGGCATCGCGATTTTCGGTCAGAAACCGCGCGGAGATTGTCAGTGAATCGCTTGAGACATCAAAACCAAAGCTGGTCGCCAGTGCTTCGGTTGCGCGGCTGAAAGCACGCGCATCCATATCGGCCGCGCCTTCTTCCAACAAACCGGTCATCAGATTGATCGCACCGCGTTTACCGGGAGCGTCCAGCGATGCGCCGCCGCGAAACTGAAGCTCAAGCGCGGTAAAGGGTATTGAATGTTCCTCAACCAACCACGCGGTCAAGCCACCAGGGCTGGTGACGGATTGAATGTTGACCTCAGCACGGGCAGGCAATGCTGTCACAACTGCGAGAATCAGGGCAAAGATCACTCTCATTGCGCGGCCTCCTCTTTCATCAACCAACCAGTGACCGATGCGCGACGGTCAAAGACCTGCGCTGCGGCCTGCATGATATCCTCGGCAGTCACGGCTTCCAGAACTTCCGGCCACGCCTGCACGTCTTCTACCGTCAGACCAATCGCAAGCGCCTGACCATAACGGCTTGCCACCCGGTCTGCGTTGTCACGGGCGTAAATCTGTTCTGCCCGGATTTGCAATTTGATGCGATCCAATTGCTCTGCATCGACACCTTCTTCCATAAAGGTCGCCAACGCCTGATCCAGCGCGTCTTCGGCCTCTTGCAGGGTGACGCCAGCGGCAGGCAGGACAACCAGATTAAAGGTCGTATCGTCAAGCGTCGTGGCATTGTAAAACGCGCCGGTATAGGTCGCGACTTGCGTATCAAATTGCAGCTTTTCGGCGAGATATGAAGTCGTCCCGCCGCCCAAAATCTCGCTCAGCAGGGTCAGTGCCGCCGCTTGTTCCTGCGCGCCGCTGTCCCGTTCAGGGGCAAGATAGGAGCGACTGACATAGGGTTGCGCCACGCGGCCATCACGAAATATCAGACGACGTTCGGCGGTTTGCGGTGGTTCCTCTGTGCGCAACCGTTCCGGCAGTTCGGTATTGGCCGGGATCGCGCCATAGTATTTTTCAGCCAGTGCTTTTACATCGTCTGGCCTCACGTCACCGGAGACCACCAAAATTGCGTTGTTGGGTGAATAGTACAATTCATAGAACGACAGCGCGTCCGCGAGGTCCAACTGCTCCATCTCGTGCTTCCAGCCAATGACAGGTGTGCCGTATCGGTGGTTCAAATATTGCGCCGCGTCCAGTTGTTCATTGAACAAGGCACCGGGGCTGTTTTCGGTCCGTTGGTTGCGTTCTTCCAAGATGACATCGCGTTCGGTTTCGATGTTTTCCGGGGTCAAACGGATGTTTTTCATCCGATCGCTTTCCATCGACATCATCAACTCCAGCCGATCTGCGGCAACCCGTTGGTGGTAGGCTGTGTAATCATAGCTCGTAAACGCATTGTCGGTGCCACCATTGGCCGACACCGTGGCAGAGAATTCGCCTGCCTCGAGCTTGTCCGTCGCCTTGAACAGCAAATGTTCGAGAAAATGCGCGACACCGGATGATCCCTTTGGCTCGTCTGCCGACCCGGCGCGGTACCAGACCATCTGCTGAACGACGGGCGCGCGGTGATCTTCGACCACCACTACTTCCATGCCGTTGTTTAAGGTAAAATGTGTGACCGCTTCATTGGTGCGGGCCGCAGCCCCCATCGGCAACAGGGCAAAGGTCAACAGGGCCGCAAAAATCGGCGATCGAAACATGATCAGTCCTTTGATAATAATCGTTGTTAGCTAGGTACGCCCTTGCCGCCGACATTCAAGCCAATACGCGAAAAAGTGAGCGGATCGCCCTAATTCCGACGTTTAGCGAACACGCGGCGGCGACGATGGTGTGCGCGCGCCGGCGCGGCGCCAGCGGGCAGCTTCGACTTCAGCATTCAGCACTTCTCGGCGATATGCCTGACTGTAACGGTCTGTGGGGACGATGCGGAATTGAGTAAAGCGCGCCTTGCGCTTTCGAAACTGTGCGTCTGTTTCGGCCAATTTCTGACGGACACCCGGTGTCACACCCAATCGGCTGGCATGCTGGACCAACGCACCATCTCTTGCCGGAATGGCACCACCTGCTGCCTCAGGACGGCCGCCAAATGCAACGATCCCCTCATTGATGGCGGAACGATCCGTCAAATTCGCCTGACCCGGTGTCGGTGCGGGTAGTGTATTATAATCCGTTGGGGCTTCCAAAGGCTTGACGGGGGCCACGCGAAATTCATCTGGTCCGCTGGAGTTTGTACGCAGGTCTCTTAACCCTGTGCTGGCACAAGCAGCTAGGGTCAGCGGAAGCAGGACTAATATGAGCGTACGGCGCATGGGTCGTCTCCTTTGGGTCTGCCCTTCAATATCGCAGGCAAGCGGTCAATGTCACTGCCGTTTTTTTGCGACAGGTTTTGGTGGGTTCTTTTTGTCGGATGTGAACCACACCAAACCCAGAGCGCCAACAAAGATAAACACGTCCGCGAGGTTGAAGACAAACGGATTGTTGATGCCACAGCAGGACATATTAAGAAAATCAAGAACATAGCCATAGATCAGCCTGTCCACGACATTGGCAAGCGCACCGCCAACCAAAAGGCCGCCGCTGATCTGCGCCCAAAACCCCTGTTTAGACCTGCGCAGCCAAATTGTAACACCCAGACAGATCACGGCCGCCAAACCGATCAAAATCCAGCGCATGGCGTCTGTTCCATCACCAAAAAGGCCAAAATTGATGCCTCGGTTTTCGCCATAGCGGAAATTCACCAAGGGCGGCAGCACGTCGATTGCGCGTATGCGTGCCAGTTCCATCATGTGGATCACGATGTATTTGCTAACCTGATCAATCAGAAAGGCTGCAAACCCGGCCCAGACAAAATTGCGCATCTATTGCCCCCTTAGTGCCGGAAGTGGCGCATGTTTGTGAACACCATGGCAAGACCTGCAGCATCTGCGGCAGCAATGACCTCATCATCGCGCATTGAGCCGCCCGGCTGGATCAGGGCAGTGGCCCCCGCTTCGGCTGCGGTAATCAACCCATCCGCGAAGGGAAAGAACGCATCAGACGCAACAACCGACCCTTGGGTCAGTGGCGCCGGAAGGCCCATCGCTTCGGCCATGTCCTGCGCTTTGCGGGCCGCGATACGGGTGCTGTCCACCCGGCTCATCTGGCCCGCGCCGACACCCACGGTTGCGCCGTCTTTGACATAGATGATCGCATTGGATTTGACATGTTTGGCGACGGTCCAGGCAAACAAGAGATCGCTAAGTTCTTGGTCAGAGGGCGCGCGTTTGGTCACAACTTTCAGATCATCGCGGGTAATCCGGCCTACATCCTTGTCCTGCACCAGATAACCACCCGCTACCTGCCGCACCGCTAGTTTTGCCAATGCGGGGTCGCTCAGGCCGTCGGTCGTCAGCAATCGCAAATTCTTTTTCTTGCTAAAGATCGCCAGCGCATCTGCATTCGCATCCGGCGCAATCACCACTTCGGTAAATATCCCACTGATGGCCTCAGCCGTTTCACCATCCAGCATTTGGTTTAGCGCGATAATCCCACCAAATGCCGAGGTCCGATCACAGTCAAAGGCGCGGGTATAGGCCTCAATCATGGTATCGCCTGTTGCTACGCCACAAGGGTTGGCGTGTTTGATGATTGCGCAGGCAGGGCCAGTGCTGGGCGCAAATTCACTGACCAGTTCAAATGCCGCATCCGTGTCGTTGATGTTGTTATAGGACAGCTCTTTGCCCTGATGCTGGACCGCTGTTGCCACGCCGGGACGGTTGCTGCCGTCGGTATAGAATGCCGCGTTTTGGTGCGGATTTTCGCCATAACGCATGGTTTGTTTCAGCGTGCCACCAAAGGTACGGCGGCGCGGGGTGCCATCAACCTGCGCCGCCATCCACGTGCTGACAGCCGTGTCGTAGGCTGCGGTGCGCGCATAGGCCGTCTGCGCAAGCCGTTGGCGCAAGGCATAGGTGGTCTGACCCTTGTTCGCGTCCAGTTCGGTAATGACAGCAGCATAATCTTCGGTATCGACAACCACATTCACAAAGCCATGATTTTTTGCCGCCGAACGGATCATCGCGGGGCCGCCGATATCGATATTTTCGATCACTTCATTGTAACCCGCACCTTTGGCGACGGTTTCCTCAAACGGGTAAAGGTTCACCACCACCAGATCAATTGCACCGATGTTATGCGTATCCATTGCCGCAACATGATCATCATTATCGCGCAGCGCCAAGAGACCGCCGTGAACCACCGGGTGCAGTGTTTTCACGCGGCCATCCATCATCTCGGGATAGCCCGTGACCTCGGCCACATCACGCACATCCAGCCCCGCATCGCGCAGCGCCTTGGCGGTCCCGCCCGTGCTGAGCAATTCGACCCCATGTCCCGCCAGCGCCTTGCCCAAATCAACCAAACCGGTCTTGTCAGATACAGAAAGCAAAGCGCGCTTAACGGGGTGCAGGTCGGGCATAGGTAGAGGTCCTTTGGTCAGTCTTCATCATTGTACGGATCGTCAGGTGACAGATCTCGCACGCCAATCGCAGTTTCCTGCGCTTTGGACAAGGACCACCTGACACGGGTGGCATAGGTAAATGCCATTCCCGTGAGAACAATCTGCTGCGCGGCACGTGGTTTGAGCCGGGTGGTTTCGAGATATACACCCGGTTCCAGTTTCAGATCATGTATGCCGTCATGTCGGAAAACCCATATCTCACCGCTCTTTAGCGCCATTGAGACAGCAGCGCCGCCCAGATCAAGGGTCGCGTCGACATCAGGATGCAGATGAAAGCGGATATCAAACTGAATGCCCTTTAATTTCCCGGCGTCTAGCGCGCGGTCAAAGCGCTTTTTCTCAATATCCTCCATCGCGAACAGCATATCTTCGCCCGCCAAGCCGCGCCCGTCCAGCGTGAGTTCCAGCGTGCGTGCATGGGTGAGGCCGTGGGTCATCACATAGCCGTCATGTCCGCCTTGAAAACGGATGCCATCGTTAACTTGACTGATTTCAACGGGAACATATGTGGGCGCATCAATCAGCGCCTCGTGTCCGGTGTGGCGATCGGCCTCGGCCAGTCGGGCGCTGGAGTAGCCGCCTAAGGACAAAGTTGAATGTGACGGCGTGGCCCGGCCAGCGCGGCGCCACTCGATGCCAAACGACGCGCCTGATCCGCAGTTCACCACCAACGGCCTGCGACCTGATGTCAGTTCAAACGCGAGCGTTGAGGCATGCGCATTATCCGACGCCGCTCCAGATGGCGGTGTTTCTGCATCAATGATCACGCTTGTGCGGCCTGCCGACAGCCGCGCATAGCCCATCGCCAGACCATCGGGCTGCATGGCCCGGATATTGGAGGCAGCCAGCGCATGATCCAACCAACCCTCGGCACCACGCCCGCCGCCATGGAACCGCGCCAATGCCCCATCGGCGTGACGCAAGCTGCGTAAGGTGGGTGCGATACGTTCAATGGCCTCAATATGTGATTTTGGCGTGCCACGTCCCGCATCGCTTAGGGCGGCGGCGGCCCAAGTGAGTAAGGTAAAAACGGCCAGCAGTTCTTCGGGGTTGCGGGTTGGCAGGCCACCTTGTGCATCAATTTGTGTTGTGCATTCACGGGCCAGCGCCTTGATCGCAGGATCGGCAAGCGCCTCTTGGCCTTCCAGCGACAGGCCCGCATAGATCAGCCCGGTCAGCGCCTCAAAACGGGGAAGTCCGGGTGCGGCACCACGCCAGCGGCGTGACAGGAATTGGGTCTGCTGCTCCAACGAACGATAGAACGCTTTGCTCTGATCCGATTCCTGCCCCCGCAGCACAAAAATTGCGTGATTGATCCACCGGATCAGCCGTCGCCCGGTCAGATCAGGGGTCCACCCCGGCCCTCGGCCCTTGCCAAAGGTATCAATCCATTGCCAAAGCCAGTCCTGCGCCGCGGACCGCGCCGCAGCATCACCCACAGCCGCCAGATCATCAAGCCACGCAAAGCCGTGTATTTCTTCGGCATAGGCGGCATCCGGTGGCGCCACATCCCAAAGCGACGTACCCGGTTCATTAAGGAGCGTCCCGGCGAACAGGTAATTCCCGGCCACCAACTGCCTGCCTCGCGCAAACGACCCGATGGTGCGCGGCTCTGGTGAGGATACGAATCCCTTAACCTGCGCGCGCGTGCGGGTTGCTGCCCATGCGTGGCACAGGTTGAGAAACCGCGACTGGCGCGCCTTCAGGCTGGTGGTGTTGAACATATGTGCTGCCCTTGACGCTCTGGTGGCGTTTGGGACAACCATAAACCCTGTGGCCGCCCGAGTCACCGCATTTTGGTAAATTCTCAGGCAATCGGCGGAATTGGTCGCAAATTGGCATTGGTCAAAGGATTGTAACGCCTAATATTCATTCTAAAAGTCAAAGGAAGCACACAAGTGATCGCCAGTCTGATGATGTATATGCGCCCGGAACTGGACGCGGCACATGCGCGATACTGGGATTTGGTTCGCATTGAATTGGCGGCGCGTGGCGTTGCGGCCCCTGTGTCATTATCCAATGATGCCGATGAATTTGAGGTCTGGAACGCCCCTGATCTGGTACTGAGCCAGACCTGCGGGATGCCGTACCGCACATGGTTACATGATAGGGTCACGTTAATTGGCACCCCTGATTTTGGCGTGCCGGACTGCCCGCCGGGGTATTACAACAGCGCCATTGTGGTGCGGGCGGATGATACTCGGGCGACATTGCCCGCGTTTAAAGACGCGCGGTTCACGTATAATCAGACGTTTTCTCAATCGGGCTATGCCGCCGCTTACGCCCTGACCAAACCGTTGGGCTTTTGGTTTGAAAATCGGTTGCAAAGCCACGGCCATCTGAATTCCGCCCGTGCCGTGGCAGAGGGGCGTGCGGATATTGCCGCGTTGGATGCGGTATCATGGCGGTTGATTGCGAAATATGAGCCGTTTGCGGGTGACTTGCGGGTGTTGGAGTGGACTGCACCAACACCGGGCCTGCCCTACATTGCGGCGGCCAGCGCCGATAAAAGCGCGACATTCGAGGCTGTGAGCGCCGCCATTGCAGCACTTGATGATGCAGATCGTGACGCGTTGGGCATTCGGGAATTGGTTGCCATTCCAAAAGTAGCCTATCTGGCCATCGAAAACCCGCCTGACAGCGCCAGTTGATCAGCCAGCCTTGCGCAGGCAGGCGATGTAAAATCCGTCCATGCCGCCATGCTCGGCCCAGTAATCCGGGCGCAGGCGCAGGCCGCCTTCGATTGTGTGCCAACTTGCGTCGATGCCCGGCACATTCAGCGCGTCAGCATCGGTTGTCATATCGGCGTGACGCTCCAGTGCCTCATCGACCTGCACTTCGCCCTCATCCGGCAGCAACGAACAGGTGCAAAAAACCATGCGTCCACCGGGTTTCAGCAAGGACCATGCATGATCAATCAATTCTGACTGCAGTTCGATCAGATCACCAAATTCCGCCCCATCCTTGGCGTAAGGCAGGTCAGGGTGGCGACGTATGGTGCCTGTGGCCGAACAAGGCGCATCCAGCAAAATGGCGTCATATTCACCCGTCACATCCCGTGCATCCTGAACACGGGTCTTGGCGGGCAGGTGTACGCGCGCGAGATTCTCTTTCACCCGCACCATGCGCGAAGCGGACGCATCAACCGCAGTGACTTGTGCACCAAGGGATGCGAGTTGCATGGTTTTGCCACCGGGTGCGGCACATAGATCAAGTACGACTTCGCCCTTGCCGGGGGCCAAGACCTGTACCGGGAAGGCGGCGGCGGCATCTTGGACCCACCAATCACCCTCGGTAAATCCGGGCATTGTCGACACTTGCCCTGCATCCATGATCCGCACGGATCCATTGGGCAGTACAGTCCCACCAACACGTTCGGCCAAGATGGCGGGATCACGCCGCGCTGTCAGGTCCAGCGGTGCCCCCGCAAAATGCGCCGCCTCCATCGCGGCCATTGCATCGCCCCCCCAAGCCTCGGTCAATGGTCCACGCAGCCATTTCGGCAGGCGGGGCGCGCGCAAGGCAGCCCATGCTTCGGGGCCTTCGGTGGCTACTTTGCGCAGTACCGCGTTGGTTAATCCTTTAAGATGACTTAGGGTTCTGTGGCTCGACACCAGATTGACCATGGCGTTAACGACACCATGTGGTGCGCCACCTTGGCACAACTCAATGGTGCCAACACGCAGAACATTGCGGATGGTAAGAGGCGGGTATGACTTAAGATACTTTTGCAAAAGCCGATCCGCGCGCTCTATGCCGCGCAGGGTTTCCAGCGCCAGCCGTTGGGCGCGGGCGCGGTCATCAGGGGGCAATTTGTCAAGCGCACCATCTGCCAACAATTCGGACATCAAACGTGGGTCTTCGCCCAATATCTGATCCAGCAGATAAACGGCACTTTTGCGGGCCTGAACGCCTGTGTCTGCCATGAAATCACTTTCTATTTAAGGTTCTATGCGCGGGCGTGGGTTGTCTGCGGTAATCTGTGACGTATATCAAGGTTTAAGATGCCTCAAGAGGACGATCATGCCAAATCCAACCAAGCCTCCGGCCACCGATCTGCCACCGCAACCCAAGCCATCTGAGAAACCAATTCCAGACGCGCCGCAGCATCCACGACCAGAACCAGAACCGGATTTGCCTCCCGCCGCCCGACGCGCATTGGCAGAGGCTGAGGCGCGTCGGTTGAAGGAAGATGCTCTTAATATGCCCAAGGAGTTTGGCGGACGGGATGGCCCTGAACCCGTCAGATATGGAGATTGGGAAAAGAAAGGGCTGGCGGTAGATTTCTAAAGCGGGCGCAATCATTAAGCCGGAGACTGACTTGTGTCGCATCCAACACAACAAATGCAAACCTGTGATCACTGGGCGCAGTGGTCTGCTTGCAAACAATCAGGACATCAACGCAACCAAAGCTAATGGTGGCATTACTTATTTTTCGATGCCAAGGCAGCGAAAGGTGAAACGCATCGCAATACCCTGGCAGCATATTTTCCGAACTATCTGTTCTGAGCCGGATTGGCCTGTCGCCGTCGCGCTCCCATTGCCCGGCCATCTCGAATGCTCAAGGCCATAAGGAAGAGATTTGTCGCACCAGCGATCAGCTCTACAACTTGTAGGACGTAGAAAGTGGTGTCGAATTCACCGCCGCTTGCCTTGAACTCCAGGTAAAAAGCCAGCGGCAGTAACACCAAGAGGCCATTCGCGGCAATGATCGGCATCCGTTTTTTCTTGGCACGGGCTGGTGGATCTTTGCGTCGCCGACCAATGGACATCCCCGTAGCACCAACAATCGCCATAGAAGGCACCAGAATGAACATGCCGTTCAGGATCATGCCTTTGACCATCACAATTGTCTCATGTGTGCAAAACAACTCGCTAAAGACAGTAGACGTCCAAAAGATCAAGATCATCAGAAAACCGATGACACCGGCGATTGGGTGATTTTTCCGACCATTTTGCGTCTCCTTACGCTATGCAGTGGTTTTCGACGGCGAGCTTTTTGAAGAGGTGCGGGCGCGCAACAGCACTTGCTGGATACTCGGAAATTCGGCGCTGAAACTCTGGGTTTGTAAATGCCGCCCGAAAGGTCTGAACATCCTGCCAAACAGCATAATTTATGAAGGTTGAGCTCCCAGCGATCCCTTTGTGAAGTTGCGTTGAAATGTACCCCGGTTGCGCCTTCATGAAATCCGCATCATGTGCCCATGCCTTAAGCAGCGCGTCTTCTTCTGCGGCATCAACAGTGAAAAGGTTGATCAATACGATTGGCCCCTCTTCCGATTGCATCTGATCTGCGAGTGTGACGATTGCATCGAGCTCTTGAAATCCGGACATATTGTTCTCCCGTATATTATTTGAATAGCATGCTATATAAACTTGCATAGCACACTATGCAAGTGCTAAATACGTTTATGTCATTCAAAAAAGAAAACTCCGCCGGATATCTCGTCAATCACATGGCGAGGTTGTTCGCCAAAGGACTGCAATCGCGGATTGCGCCATTGGGTATCGTCATTGGCCAATTCCCAGTCCTGCTGGAACTCTGGCAGGCTGATGGGGTTTCACAGAGGGAACTGTTAGGCAAGATCGATGTCGAGCAAGCTACATTGGCGAACACGCTCAATAGAATGGAGCGGGATGGGCTTATCAGACGGACCAAGCATCCGACCGACGCAAGGACACAACTAATTTGGCTGACGGAGCGCGCAAAGAAGCTTCGGGACGAAGCGTATCAATCAGCCCAAGATGAGAACGAAGCGGCCCTTGGTGTTTTGACAGATGCCGAACAAGCTCAATTCATAGAGTTCATGCGGCGCGTTATTGGTGGGTTCAAGCGATAGCAGCGACCATCGCCCAAACCACCATTGCGCAGTTGTCAGCCCCGGCTCAGGATTTCCTCGCCTAAGATTGCCATGATTTTTTGCCCGTCTTCGCTGGTCCAATTGACTGCAAGATCAGCAAGAAGTGCGCTCGTTGTCGTCAGTTCGACACCGCCGCGCTCCATCTTGCGAAACGCCATTTCGTCAGTCAGCAACGTCGGAGAGCCGGAGGCGTCAACGACAGCTGTCACCTCGAAACCTTCAGCGACGGCGTCGATTGCCGGGGGCGCGAGACACACATCGGTTGTGATCCCAGCCATGATGAAATGTTTGCGTCTCGTGCCACGCACCGCATCTGCAAAAGCACTGTCATCCCAGGCATTTACTACACCGGGGCGTTTCACGCGTGCGCCATAGGCGTCAGGCGCAAGCTCTTCCAACACTGGCATGAGTGGCCCCTGCATGTTTTCCTCCATACTGGAGGTCATCACCAGTGGCATTCCCAGATCGACAGCAACCCGCGCAAGTGCCCGCGTATTGGCTTCGATGAGTTCCCGATCGACAGACTTAGCCCAATTCATTGTGCCAACCTGATGGTCAATCAGCACCATCGCGGCATTTTGGGGGCTGGGTTTTCTCGTGGCCATTATCTTTCCTTTCAATTTGAGTTTGATGGTGTGAGCGGTGGTAAATCGAAAATGAGCAATTCTAATTCAGGGTGAGTCCCAAGTGACATCGTTTTCGCGTGAACAATGCCAATGGCATCGCCTTTGCTCAGGCTTCTTCCGTCAACTTCACCAGTGCCATTAATGACAAAGACATAAAGGCTACGACCCGGCACATCCGGTTGAAACGATATAGTCTGCGCCTGTGTAAACAGTCCGTAGCTCATTCGAACATCTTGCTGCGCAGCCAAAGATCCATTCTTCCTTTTCGGGGACAGAACGAGTTGGAGTTTGTTGGTGTAGTCAGGTGGATCGAGTTGCTTGCGTGAATAATCAGGCGTCAAACCAGTCGAATGTGGTTCAAACCAAATTTGCAAAGCGCGCATCGGTTCTCTCGACGAGGCGTTAACCTCATTGTGGACAATTCCGGTCCCTGCCGAAATCACTTGAATGCCTTTTGAAGACATCTGACCGTTATGATCTGACACGTTCGGATCAATGTGTTCCACTGTCCCTTCGACCAGAAAGGTCACAACCTCAACGTCTTTGTGTGGGTGAAGCCCAAACCCTTTTGCATCAGGTTCAAGCGTGCCGTCATCAATCGTGATCAGGGGTCCGAACTTTTTGCGGTCCGCTTGGAGGTGCGGCTTGAAGGAAAGGTCGGCGGCCATGAAACCGAAGTCTTTGTGTTCGCGACTATCGGCAGGATGGAACAGAAAATCGGGGTTCATGGTTCAGCTCCTAGATGTCTTCGTCGTGAAGAACATAAAGATGCATATGGTTCTGGAAAATAGTCCGTTAGTGAACTATCGTTCGTTTTCATGAACGATAGACATTTCTCATGCACGAAGGCTTTCGTCGCCACACTTAGGGCTGGATCGATGAGCGCAGCGGCGGAGGTCCTAAAAACAACCAAGTCGGCAATCAGTCAGAAGGTCGCCTTGCTTGAAGCCGATCTAGGGCTCACCTTGCTGGATCGTTCTGGTCGCGCAGTCAGGGCAACATCAGCGGGAGAGCGCGTCTTTGATATTTGCGTTGCGTCAGTTGATGCAGCGGCGAGCGCCGAAGTTGAGCTTGGGCTCGAACGGGGCGATGCGGTGGCGGGGCGCGTCTCGCTTTCAGGGCCGAATAGCCTGTTGGAGACAGTGTTTTTACCCATGATTGATAGGTTGCTTCAGAAATTTCCAGATATCGAGTTGGAGTTACACGCGGATGACGCGAAATCCGACTTTTCAACTGACGATATCGATCTGTCATTTCGGACCGGCGAACGGTTCAAAGGGAGAGATGTTGCAGTTGCCCTTCCCGTTGCGCCACGCGCACCTTTCGGCAGCCCGAAGTTACTGCGTCGCTTTGACCCGTTAACTGCGCCTTCGGATCTAGCAAACCTGCCCGCCGTTTTGCGAACCCAGGAAATGCCGAAATGGACGTTTCACAACTCTGACGGTGTGCCGCAAGATGCTTGTCCAAACCCCGCGTTCAGAGTCAACACGATGGAGCTGGCCCTTGCGGGGGCAAAGCTTGGCGTCGGTGTCGCAATACTACCCGAACTTCTGGCAAAACAAGATGTGGAAAACGGAACGCTTGTTCGCCTGCTGCCAGATTGGTCTTTGAATCCAGTAAAGGTCACATTGCTTTGTCGTGCGCAGCGCCTCTCCGTGCCTGCGGTTGCAGCCGTTCGCAGGCATATCGTTGAGGAATGCAGATCACGTTCAGCCTCTTAGTGCATAATCTGTGATCAGGGCCAGAGCCCATTCAACGCCATTGCCCGGCATGCGATACTAGGCGCGCTAGTGGCCCTTTGCCGCGGTGTACGGCAACGTCTGGTCCTCGAAAAGCGACCATGCCGACACGTCCAGCTATTTATTTTATTCCAGCTTTCAAAGGCTCTGACGCAGAGCAAGCATATCAGCGCAACCGAAACACTGCTGAATCACCTGTGCCCTTGTCAGATGTTATTCGGACTTTGGCGCCATCGGCCTCAACAGATTGGCAGTTGTAGCCGAGATCATCGCCACCCCATTCAAGGCTGCGACACAGATATCCACCCTTCCATTGCCATTTTCCAGTGACTTCCCACGCGGCGCCCGTGCCGGAAATCCGGCCATCTGGCAGAACTTGCAGCTTCACAAGCGGACGGGTCAGCGATTTACCATCCATTAAAGCCACGAAATCAGCCTTTGTGGTGACCTGCTGGTAGTCGGCCAAACTTGGTGTGCCCAGCGCAATGAGGCCAACGCAAATAGGGGCAAAAAGTAGTTTCACGGCACATCTCCTGCTATGACTGATGCAAGAGATACGGGCGAAACGCCGGATTGGTTTAGTTTAACCTTAGAAAGCCGTTCTTGCCCTCAGTCAGACAATCCCAAAACATCCAGCATGTCATAGTGGCCCGGTGCGCGGCCCAGCCCCCAAAGCGCGGCTTTGAGCGCGCCACGGGCAAACACTGAACGGTCCGATGCAACATGGCGCAGGATGATGCGTTCGCCGGCTGCGGCAAACATGACATCATGTTCGCCCACGATATCACCGCCCCTGATCGCCGTAAAACCAATGTCGCCAGATTTGCGTGCGCCAGTGATGCCGTCACGGCCCCTGTCTGATACATCGGCCAATGCCACACCCCGACCAGCGGCGGCCGCTTCACCCAGCATCAGCGCTGTGCCAGATGGCGCATCGACTTTTTGATTGTGATGCGCCTCGATGATCTCAATGTCGTAATCTTCGTCCAAGGCCGCCGCGACCCGTTTTGTGAGTTGCGTCAGCAAGTTCACCCCGAGGCTCATGTTACCTGCGCGGATGATCACCGCGTC
This sequence comes from Sulfitobacter sp., assembly GCA_051252035.1. GTDB lineage: Bacteria > Pseudomonadota > Alphaproteobacteria > Rhodobacterales > Rhodobacteraceae > Sulfitobacter. The sequence goes on along the minus strand of JBPOFE010000015.1, from coordinate 3,523 downwards.
ACGGGCGGCAGGTTCAAGCGCGGCAATCTCATCATCACTCATCCCCGTGGTACCAATCACATGCACTAATTGCGATTGGGCCGCGAGTGCTGCAAATCCGAGTGTGGCCTTGGGGGCGGTGAAATCAATAATCGCCTGTGCCGGGGCAATCGCCTGTGCGGGATCATCCGTTACAATCACGCCCAAAGCAGCGCCGCCCATGGCAACGCCGACATCCTGACCGACCCAGGCATGACCGGGCCGTTCAACCGCCCCAACCAAGCGCAAGCGGTCACTGGCAGATATTTGAGTGATCAGCATCTGACCCATGCGGCCAGAGGCACCTGTGACGGCAATACCGGAAGGTTGGGTCATGGTCATGCTCCTTAACTAATAACGTTCCGTTTAGCCTGCATCACGCGCCTTGGCAAAGGCTGCGCGAGGTCTTAGATGGGGGCCATGGGAAAGAACAAGTTTCATGAGGGCGCAGGCCCATCGCAACGACAGCTTCGGGTGGGTGAAACCATCCGCCGCGCCTTATCTGAAGTATTGGCGCGTGGTGATGTCCATGACCCGGATTTGAACCGCATGTCGATCACCGTGGGTGAAGTGCGCACCTCGCCCGATCTGAAAATCGCCACGGCCTATGTTCTGCCCTTGGGTGGTCAGGGTCAGGATGAGGTGCTCAAGCTGTTGGCGCGCAATAAAGGTGAATTGCGACGCATGGTTTCAAAAAAACTGACGCTCAAGTTTGCGCCAGACCTGCGATTTCAGCTGGATCAAACCTTTGATCAGATGGATGAAACCCGCCGAATGCTGGCGCAGGACGTTGTGCGCCGGGATGCGGAAGCGCCAGACGAGGAACCCGGCGCATGAAGTTGCTTGTCCTCTTGGCACTGGTCTCTTTCGCCAGACAAGCGGACGCCGCAACGTGTCGGGCCGAGACATTTCAAAGCAACAAATATTCAATTTGCGAAGTTGATCTGACCAGCGAACGTCTTCAGCTTTTCCTCAAAGATAAAAGCGGCCAAGTGTACGGCCACTTTGGCAACATTGACAATGCTTTGGCGGAACGCGGCCAGCGGCTTGGCTTTGCCACAAACGCCGGCATGTACCATGAGGACCGCGCGCCCGTTGGTTATTACCTTGAAAACGGTCAAGAGGCGCAACGGGTGATCAGCAGCGACGGTCCGGGTAATTTCGGGCTGTTGCCGAACGGCGTATTTTGCATTCGCGAAGGGCGCGCCGATGTGTTCGAAACAAATGCTTTCCTGCGAGATCAGCCGTCATGTGTGTCGGCCACGCAATCCGGTCCGATGCTGGTCATTGATGGTCAATTGCACCCCAGATTCCTGAAAGACGGCACATCACAGTATATCCGCAATGGTGTCGGCACGAGTGCCGATGGCGCGCGGGCAGTGTTTGTAATTTCTGACAATGTCGTGAATTTTTATGACTTCGGCGTGCTGTTTCGCGATCATCTAAAGCTGCCGAATGCGCTTTATTTTGATGGCAACGTGTCGCGCTTACGAGCGCCCGATCTGGATCGTGATGACGCAGGGTTCAGCGCATTGGGTCCCATCATTGGCGTTGTTGAGCCCGCAGAGTAACGCATCCAAGCCTGCCACATCTGTTTTCGAAAAAGGTATGGGCAGATGTGTCTTGGCAGGGTAAAGGGCCATTTAGTCAAAGATAGAGAGTGAACATGGCGCGCAAACGCAAGGGTCGGGATATTTCGGGTTGGCTGGTGATCGACAAACCCGCAGGGCCAACATCGACATCCGTGGTGAACAAGGTGCGCTGGGCGCTGGATGCCAAAAAGGCAGGCCACGCTGGCACGCTAGACCCCGATGCAACAGGTGTGCTGGCTGTGGCCTTGGGCGAAGCCACCAAAACTGTGCCTTACATTACCGACGCGTTGAAAGCCTATGTGTTCACCGTGCGCTTGGGCGTCTCGACCAACACCGATGACGCGGAAGGCGAAGTGTTGGAGACATCCGACCTGCGCCCCGATGACGATGCGATCAAGGCAGTGTTGAGCAACTTCATCGGTGACATCGAACAGGTTCCGCCGCAATTTTCCGCCGTCAAAATCGATGGACAACGCGCCTATAAACTGGCCCGCGAAGGTGAGGCGATGGAACTTGCCGCGCGACCGCTTTGGGTGGAAAGCCTGCTGTTGACGGATCGGCCCGATGTCGATCACGTGACGCTTGAAATGGTTTGCGGCAAGGGCGGCTATGTCCGGTCTATCGCGCGTGATCTGGGGCAGGCCTTGGGGTGTTTTGGCCATGTCCGCGAATTGCGGCGCATATGGTCCGGCCCGTTTGACGCCGCAGAAGCTATAACGCTGGAACAGGTTGAGGCGCAGGCCCGCACGCCGGAACTTGATGCCTGCCTTTTGCCACTTGAGCAGGGCTTGCAAGATTTGCCCGAAGTTAAAGCGACCGCCGAAGGTGCGATCCGCCTGCGTAACGGCAATCCCGGCATGGTGATTGCGCAGGATGTTGAATATGGCGATGAGGCTTGGGCCTCTTATGAAGGCCGAGCGGTTGCTGTGGGTCGCTTTAAGGCGGGCGAATTGCATCCAGCGCGGGTTTTCAACGTGGCAACGTTGCAAGTCACCTGACTAAAACATGATTACTCGCAAACATACCAAAGGCGATGCGCCATCCACGGCGGTCTATTCAGATTGTGAGGCATATCGCTATAGCCTTGGCCGCGTCTGGAACGCTGATGGCAAACAGGTGATGTTTGTGATGCTCAACCCCTCGACCGCGACCGAAGTGCAGAACGACCCCACTGTGGAGCGTTGCGAACGACGGGCGCGGACACTGGGGTATGGCGGGTTTCGGGTCACCAACATTTTCGCGTGGCGTGCCACTGATCCACGCGACATGCGCGCGGCACTTGACCCCATCGGTCCTGAAAATGATTCCATTTTGATAGAAAGTGCGCTTTGGGCGGATCACATCATCGCGGCATGGGGCACACATGGTGCGCATTTGGATCGTGGCGCCAGCGTCGCCGCCATGTTGCGAGAACAAGCTAAACCGCTGTTCCATCTGGGTTTATCCAAGGCCGGGCATCCCAGGCATCCGCTTTACTTACCCTACTCCCAACAGCCCATTACATGGGAGCGCTGACCCCGAGCGCCTATAATACTCTGTTAACCAGTTTACCGCTTTGGTTTGGATATTTCAGCAACACTATGGCCCTTTCAACGGCGAGTCGGTGCATCCCGTGCCGAAGACCCGTTGTTAGGATAATCAAATGTTGTGGTTGGCAGGATTGATGGGTTTGATGGCGGTCAGCGCCGCGGTTTATGTCGATGTGGACGAAGACAGTGACGGTGACGACCATCCAATTACGCAAGAATTAGGGGCCGACGCGCAAGATGATATCCTTGTCGGCAGCGCAGAGGCAGACACGCTGACGGGCAGCGACAACACCGATCAGATCAGCGGCTATGGTGGCGATGATCTGATTGATGGCGCGGCAGGCAATGATGATATCCATGGGGCCGAAGGCAATGATACCCTGC
>JBPOFE010000149.1:0-8436 GCA_051252035.1 Sulfitobacter sp. | reverse complement strand
CCGCCCAGATCAACAAACGCACCGTATTCGGTGATGTTCTTGACCACGCCGTCAACTTCCTGGCCTTCGACCAAGTTGCCAATGACTTCGGCACGCTGTTCAGCACGTGATTCTTCAAGGATCGCACGACGCGACACAACGATGTTGCCACGGCGACGGTCCATTTTCAGAACCTGGAATGGCTGCTTAAGACCCATCAATGGGCCGGCATCACGCACAGGACGCACATCAACCTGTGAGCCGGGCAGGAACGCCACAGCGCCGCCGAGGTCCACGGTAAAGCCACCTTTGACACGGCCAAAGATTGCGCCTTCGACGCGCTCTTCTGCGGCATAGGCTTTTTCCAGACGGTCCCACGCTTCTTCGCGGCGCGCCATCTCACGAGAGATAACCGCTTCGCCACGCGCGTTTTCGACTTGGCGAAGGAACACTTCAACCTCGTCACCAACTGCGATTTTGGGGGACTCGCCGGGATCGGCAAATTCTTTAAGTTCAACGCGGCCTTCCATTTTGTAGCCGACGTCGATGATGGCTTGGCCCGCTTCGATTGCGATGACTTTGCCTTTGACAACTGAACCCTCTTCGGGCGTGTCCATTTCGAAGCTTTCTTCCAGTAGTGCTTCAAATTCGTCCATAGCTTTTGACATGTAGTTTTCGTTTCCTTTGGTTTTTATACGGGCCGTGCGGTTGTCTCCGCCGGTCTTTGGGTTTCAAGTTGGTCGTTAGGATTGGAAGCCGTTACGCAAAAGAAAGAGGGCCGGAAGAATCCGACCCCGCCTGAGTATCTGCGTCCCGAAACGTGTATCCGCCCCTTAGACATCGCGCGTATAGGGGATTTGGGGGTGTGGTGCAAGGGGGATGGGTGGGGTGACGCACCGCCGGGCAGATGTCCGCTTTGCAGGACAAAACCGCCGTTCGAAAAAAGCAGTCACTTGTGGTATTCTGTATTCGGCAGTGCATCCGGGGGGCAAATATGGCGGGACGAACAACCAGTATGTATCACGACGGGCACCGCGAGCTGCAGGACAAGTTTGACGGACGTCGAATGGCAGACGCGTTGGAGAAGCATCGCCGGTTTGATACTTTTCGAGAACAGGATGTGAGCTTTATTGAAAGCGCTGAGTTCTTCTTCTTGGCAACCGCACATGAGCAGAGTGTCGACTGTTCCTTTAGGGGCGGTCCTCCTGGGTTTGTCCGCGTATCAGGTCCGGCAAGTTTGGAGTGGTCCGATTTTGATGGCAACTCTATGTATCGTAGCCTCGGCAATGCCTTGAAATCATCCCGAATAGGTCTGCTTTTCATTGAATTTGGCGCTCAACCGAAACGCTTGAGGGTTAACGGAACGTGCACTCTGGTGGATGGACCAACGCCTGACGGCCACAAGATGACCGTGCAGGTAATCGCTGATGAGATTTTTCCGAATTGTCCTCGATATATCCCCGATCTTGCCAAGGCGGCGGCCTCCCCCTTTATCCCTGATGAGACAGGGGCGAGCGTTAAGCCAGATTGGAAAAGCGCCGACGACTTGTGTGACGCACTACCTGAAAATGATCCACACCGAGATTAGTCGTCGTCCCAAACGGATTTTTTGAACTGGTCACTTCGGGCTTGAACCGGACAGTGACTACCCCTCCGTCGGTCCACCCGCATCCTTCCAAGCCGGAAACCCGCCGATGTTCGTCACATTGGTATACCCCATGTCCTGCAAGGTCTTGCCAGCCAGCGCGGCTTGCCCGCCCGCGCCACAGATCAGATACAGTTCCGCATCCTTTTGCATCACCGGATGGTGGAAGTCCTTCATCTCAGGATCAGCACGAAATTCGATCATGCCGCGTGTGATACGTTCGGCCCCTTTTATCGTCCCGCTCTTGGCGATCTCACCACTGTCGCGCACGTCGATAAACGTGCCTTCTCCAGCCGCGTGTTTGGCGATGGCGTCCTTGGTGTCCATCTTCGGGACAGAGGCATTGGCGGCGTCCAGATAGTCTTTTGCGGATTTCATGATGGTCTCCTTTTTGATGCGTTCAATATAGAAATAGGGTTGATCGCCGCGCTTACCACCCCATGCGCATCAATTGGCTTTAAACCCGCACGCCTTTTGGCCTGCGGTTCTGGTTCAGGATGTGCAACAGAACCGCAGCCAGCACGATGGCGCCGCCAATCATGGTCGCACCACTTGGCACCTCCGCAAAAAATATCCAGACCCACGCCGGGGCCAGCGGTGTTTCAACCGCCCCAATCAGCGCCGTTTCAATGGCGGGCAACAACCGCGCACCAAGCGTAAACAGCGCCAACCCGATGGCCGAATTCACCAAACCAAACGCGGCCAGCAGCCCCAGATCAGGCAGGCTCACCGCCAGCCCATCCGCAAATGGCACCGCCATCAGCCCGCTCAGGATTGCAGACAAACAGGCGGCGGGCATGGTCGGTATCCCGCGATAGCGCCGCGAGATCACCATCATCACCGCCAATGACAAGGTCATACCAAAGGCCAGCAGATCGCCAAACAGGTTCCCCTCAACCCCCAGCCCCACGATAATGCCAACGCCAAGCAGCGAAGCAACACTCGCCACCAGCGCCGACCGTCCGGGGCGCTCACCAATCACCAGCCACGCCAGCGCCGCCGCGACCAAAGGCACCGTAGCATAGATGAACGACACATGCGCCACCGTGGTCAGGCGTAGCGAACTGATGAAGCACAACATGCCAAGCGCCGAGATGATCGCGAATACCCACCCCGGCACACCCATCCGGGCAAAATCGCGTAGCGCCTGCCGCCCCTGCATCACCAGCGCAATCGCCAAGATGCCCAGCGCCCCGAACACACCGCGCCAGACCAGCATGGTCCCGGTGTCGACCTCAATGATCCGGGTAAACAGGCCCGCCGTGCTCCATGCCAGTGCCGAGGCCGTGACCAACAGCAGCCCCAGACGATATTCCGCATCACGCATCTGGTTGTTTCCAATCCCCGGTCTTGTTCCACCACCTGTGCGGATTGTCCTGATCATCCAGACCTTTGGTCCGGCTTCTTAACACGTCTTGCACCGTGATCACCGGCTCATAATAACTGCACACCGCATAAATCGCTTCGATCACACCGTCCAAAACGGCTGTGTCACGCGGCAGGAAAAATCGCACCTCGTCGACGCCCGGTCTGCGGCGGGTGTCTTCTTCGGCACCAGTTGGTGTGCCTTCAAGGGGCCGATAATACTCATGCCCACTGGCCGTGCGATAGGCGGTGCGGTCAGTCTTGCCATGCACCAAGGGTGTCACCTTGATGATCTCATCAAAGATGCGATCCACATCTTCCGCCGGGGCCTGATAGGCGACCAGCCAAAGCGGCTCCATGGTAATGGGTCGTGTGTCGAAACCAGTTTGCATAATGTCATTGGCCATCGCGTATCTCCTGCGGATTGGGTGAATTTCATCCCACCTACCGCCACACTGCTGACATGTATCTGTCAGCAGTGATGTGCTATCCCTCTCGCTGCGCCACTCAAGGAATGCCCGATGCGATCGTCACGAATGTTTGAAATCATCCAACTGCTGCGCAGCGCCAAAACTCCGGTGCGCGCGCAAGACATTGCGGATCAATTGGAAGTCACCAAACGCACGATCTACCGCGATATGGCGTCCCTGCAAGCCATGCGCGTGCCGATCGAGGGCGAAGCTGGCATCGGCTACATCATGCGCCCCGGCTACAACTTGCCTCCGATTAATTTCGATGTCGAAGAGGCCGAGGCGATTTCCGTCGGCCTCAGCATGATCAGCCGCACTGGCGACAAGGCGCTGGAACGCGCTGCGTTGCGTGCAGTGCAAAAACTGTCTGCCGCAACGACGTTGAGCGAGACCTTATTTTCCTCAAACTGGGGCGCAAAACCTGCCGACATTGATCTAGGCGACATCCGCAACGCGATCCGCCAAGAGGTCAAGCTGGCCCTGCACTATCGTGACGCAGAGGCGAATGTCACCCGGCGCACCATCCTGCCCATCGCAATTGTCTATTACTCTGACGTCGTGGTGATCGCCGCATGGTGCGAAATGCGCGCGGATTTCCGGCATTTCAGGGCGGATCGCATGATTTCGAGTGAGGTGTTGGCCGAGAGGTTTAAGGGGCAGTCGCAGGCACTACGACGAGATTGGGCTGCAGTGCATGGGACGGAGTTTTAAAGCTCCTGCCCCTTCTTGCGCAACGCGTCCAACAGTTCTTGATAAATCCCGTTGCTGTCCCCGCCGCCAAAGATTGCCGCGCCGCCCGTGTAAGCCGTGCCATAGGTTTTCGCGACAGTGATCGTTTGTACCAAACCGGATAGAAACTGATCCTTTTCCAACGGTGACAACGGGTGAATGAACACACCCCATAGCCGCCCATGCGCCACGGCATAACGGGCGTCCAAGGCGCTGTCGAAATTGGCCTGCATCATCCGCATCATATCGTCGGGCGTCAGCCCCTCGGCACTGGCAATTGGCACCATCGCACGCATCCGGTCTGCGCGGGCATCGGCAATCACCACCACCGGAATATCATCCAGCGTGAATTCCAACGCCGGGCCGCGCACCACCAGATCAGGGTCCAGCGCCCGCACGATGTCACCCAACCTTTCCAGCGACATCGGCGGCTCAGACGGACCAAGCGGGTCTTGCGACAATGCCACGCCGGGCAGCAGGATCAGGGCAAAACATAAGGCACGCAACATAAAGCAAGTCTCCTCTTTAGTTCAGCCTGCGTCAGTTCGTCGTGAAAAGCGACACACACTTGGGTGAGCAACGCGCGGCGCTGCTACCACGTCTTAACCCGCACGCCTTAAACCTCAGCCTTGGTTAACCAATCCCGCGATGTGACGGTCGCGGACATTATGTGGTCTCATTGCCCTAATATGGCACCTGACACCGCGCGCATTTGGGGCATTGCCCCATCAGGACACAAGACCGCAGCCCAAAACCGGGCGGCGCCGCCTTTTGTTTCCCACGTGATTTAGATTGGCCCAATGGCCAGCGACATTCAGATAAGGCTTTACCGTTTGGCGTCGATCATCGCCACAGCGGCCGCAACCGCATCCGCAATTGCCATGTCGGTAGTGTCAATTTCCACGGCATCCGCTGCGGGTTTGAGCGGCGCATCGACACGACCCATGTCTCGGGCATCGCGGGCCTGCACATCCGCCAGCACCTCATCAAAGGTCACGTCCATTCCTTTACCGATCAATTCGGCATGACGCCTGCGCGCACGGACCTCAGCGCTGGCGATCACAAACAATTTCACTTGTGCATCCGGGCAGATCACCGTGCCGATGTCGCGCCCATCCAGCACCGCCCCACCCGACCGCGCGGCAAAGCTGCGCTGAAAGTCCACCAGCGCAGCACGTACTTCTGGGAGGGCTGCAACTTTGCTGGCCTCTTGTGCCACCGCGGGGGTGCGCAGCGCATCATTTTCCAAATCATCGGTCACCAGTTCCAGCGCCGCCTGTGCGGGTGCCATGCCCGCCAGAACCTTTGCCGCAACCGCCCGGTACAACAGCCCGGTATCAAGATGCGCAAAGCCAAAATGCGCTGCAATGGCCTTGGATATCGTGCCCTTGCCAGAGGCGGCTGGCCCGTCAATGGCGACGGTGAAACCCTGATGTGTCATACGGCATTTCCTTTGCGCGATTGCAGCCACAACCATACTCCCGCCAAAAGGCAGATGATCAGCACCACCCATTTAATCTGCGTAAAGCCACTTGCCATGGTGACGGTTTGATCCGTGATCCCATCCGCGCCGAGGCGCAGCAAGCGGCCCACCAACATATTCTCGGTATAATCGGCCGCAAGATAAAGCGCGGTAAGCAGTGTCAGAATCAGGCGCATTGGCTGCGTCGTCTGATGCCGAAACCAGCGCAGCAATGTCAGCGCAAGTAATGCCGGGAAAATCGTGTCGGCAATGCGGAACGGCCCGAGATACAGCGCGCTTTGGCGTGGTGTCAGCGCCGCCAAATAGGTCTTGGCGGTATTGAACTCATACCCTCGGAAATGCCCATCAAACGCGCCCACATCACCGGCAGATAACCAAAAGATGCTAAACACCGCCAGTGCCAGAAAATAGACAATGGTGATCACGACCAAGCAGAGTTGCGTGCGCAACTTCACGCGGTCTGCCGCGACACCAGCGCGCCCAACTGCTGCATCAACGGCTCAAAGATTGGGAACGACGTGGCAATTGGCCCGCCGTCATCCACGCTTACCGGGTTTTGCGCTGCCATCCCTAAAATCAGGAATGACATCGCAATCCGGTGATCCAACTGGCTGGCACAGGTCGCCCCACCCGGCACCTGACCATGACCACGCCCCGTCACAATCCACCAATCGGGGCCTTCTTCGACCTCCATCCCATTGGCGCGCAGCCCCTTGGCCATCGCATCAATCCGGTCACTTTCCTTGACCCGCAACTCTTTGACGCCGCGCATCACCGTCTGGCCTTGGGCAAAGGAGGCGACAACCGACAACACCGGGTATTCGTCGATCATGGATGCCGCGCGTTCGGGTGGTACCTCGATGCCCTTCAAATCCGGTGAAAACCGCGCCCGCAGGTCCGCCACAGGCTCACCACCTTCGGTGCGTTCGTTTTCATAAGTTAGATCCGCCCCCATATCGCGCAGCGTGGCAAACAGGCCCGCCCGCGTCGGGTTCAAGCCGATCCCCGGCACCAACACGTCCGACCCCGGCACAATCAGGGCCGCACAGACCGGAAACGCCGCCGAGGATGGATCACGCGGCACATCAATGTGTTGGGGTTTTAATTCCGGCTGCCCGGTCAAGGTAATGATCCGGCCTTCGTCAGTGTCTTCTACACTGATCGCCGCCCCAAACCCCGCCAACATCCGTTCGGTGTGATCCCGGGTGGCTTCGGCCTCGATCACCACGGTCTTACCCGGCGCGTTCAGCCCCGCCAGCAACACCGCTGATTTCACCTGCGCCGAAGGCACGGGCACCACATAGTGCACCGGCACCGGGTCTGCGGCCCCGACAATCGTCATGGGCAAACGGCCACCTTGCCGCCCCACGGCTTGGGTGCCAAACAACGCCAACGGGTCAGTCACCCGCGCCATCGGGCGGCCATTCAGGCTGGCATCGCCTGTAAACGTCGCGGCAATCGGCGAGGTGGCCATGGCCCCCATGATCAACCGCACGCCAGTGCCGGAGTTGCCGCAATCAATGACGTTTTCAGGTTCGGCAAATCCGCCCACGCCGACGCCATGCACTGACCACGACCCACCACCATGGTCCGTCACCTCAGCCCCAAACGCCCGCATCGCTTTTGCGGTATCGAGCACGTCTTGACCTTCCAACAATCCGGTGATCGTGGTCTCGCCCACGCTGAGCGCGCCAAGGATCAAGGACCGATGCGAAATCGACTTGTCCCCTGGCACTTCTGCGGTGCCCTTAAGCGGCCCGCAGGCACGTGAAATCATTGGAATTGCGGCACCATGGCTCGACATAGAAATGTCCTTCGATCAGAGTTTAGATGTTCAATAAACCAGCAAGCCACAGGCGTCCATCACACCGTCACACTTACTTCTTTTTGGCCGAATATATCCGGGGAGTTTGAGGGGAGAATCCCCTCATCAGCAAAATAAGATCGTATGCGGACCCGTCCGCGCTCTCATCTCACGTCTTGCGAAACGTCAGATAATGCGGCACCCGGCCCTCACGCAGCGCTTTTTGCTCATACCGCGTGGATATCCAATCATCCCACGGCTCGCGCCAGTCTTTGGGCCGCTCAGCCAACCACTCAAATCCGTGCCGCGGCACCTGTTCTAACGTCTGGCGCACGTAATCCTCGATGTCGGTCGCCACGCGAAAAATCGCACCGGGCTTCATGACTCGTGCCAGTGGTTCCAAATGTTCCGCAGTGACAAAACGTCGGCGGTGGTGCCGGGTCTTGGGCCATGGGTCGGGATAAAGCAGAAACGCGCGGTCAATCGATGCCTCGGACAGCACATCAAACATATCGCGTACATCGCCGGGATACACCGCCAGATTATCAACCCCCGCTTTGCGGATTTTACCCAGCAACATGGCCACACCGTTAATGTAGGGCTCGCAGCCGATGATCCCGACATCGGGGTTTCCCGCGGCCTGATGCACCAGATGTTCACCACCGCCAAAACCGATCTCAAGCCAAGTCTGCTTGCCGTCAAAAAGCGCCTCCAGATCAAGCGGCTCTCGCGTCGGGTTTTCCTCCCAACTCACCAGACCAGGGGACAGCGGGCCAAGGTCCTCCTCAATGTATCCCTTTTGGGATTTCTTGAGGGACTTACCTTTGAGGCGGCCATAGAAATTGCGGCGGGGGCGGGTCGGATGTGTCATGGGCCTGCCCATAACGCGGGGCGCGCGGGGCTGCAACGGGGGCTTTAACCTCGACTTAGGCCCAAACAACTGTTGCTTGGGTTCGTAGCG
>JBPOFE010000148.1:0-8441 GCA_051252035.1 Sulfitobacter sp. | reverse complement strand
GTTAAATACCACTGCGCCGCCAATACCTAAAATGATATTCATCAGCAGGCTATGATCACGTTCCATAAACCGCTCGGCGAGCCACCCAGCCAAAGCGCCGACAAAGATCGCCGCAAACCAACCAATTCCTGTCATAATGTCTCTCCTAATATGCTATCAAGCGTCGCGTCTGCTTTGATCAGTCACGCAGCAACTCATTGATGCTGGTCTTGGACCGCGTCCGTTCATCAACCCGCTTCACAATCACTGCGCAATACAAGTGTACACCGTTTTTCGACGGCATCGACCCTGCAACAACAACCGATCCGGCTGGCACTTCACCATACATCACTTCGCCGGTTTCACGGTCCACAATCTTGGTCGACTGGCCAATGAATACGCCCATGCCCAACACGGATCCCTCGCGCACGATACAGCCCTCAACCACCTCGGATCGCGCACCGATAAAGCAATTATCCTCGATGATTGTCGGTCCAGCCTGCATCGGCTCCAACACACCGCCAATGCCAACACCGCCGGACAGATGCACATTTTTGCCGATCTGCGCACAGCTACCAACCGTAACCCAAGTATCCACCATGGTGCCGCTGTCAACATAGGCACCGATGTTCACAAATGATGGCATCAAGACCGCGCCGGGCGCCACATAAGCCGATTTGCGCACAACACAGTTCGGCACAGCGCGAAAGCCCGCTTCTTTCCATTCTGCATTGCCCCAACCTTTGAATTTGCTGTCAACTTTGTCCCACCATCCGGCACCCTGCGGGCCACCTTCGTGATGCTCCATATCCTTGATGCGAAAACCCAGCAGAACTGCCTTCTTCGCCCACTGGTTTACATGCCAGTTGCCGTCGTCCTGCTTCTCAGCGACACGTAGCTTGCCAGAATCGAGCGCATTGAGCGTTTCCTCGATTGCATCGCGGACCTCACCAGTGGTGGCCGAAGTGATCTGATCACGGGTATCCCATGCGGCTTCGATGGCAGTTTCGAGTTGGGCGTTGGACATGGGGTGGGTCTCCGACTGTTGAATGACTTTACCTGCGCTATATCGTTCAGGTGGGTTTGGCGCAATCGTTCAGGTGCAGTTGCATGTCGCGCGTAACCGGGCCACGTTGCACAGAACGTACAACGGAGAATACGAATGAACGACGCCCACCGCCGTCACCCCCTGCGCGATGCCCATACCGACCGCACTGCCGCCGAGGAAACCCCGGATACCCAACAAACCCGTGCCCCCGCATATCGCTTGGCATTTAACGATGATGATTTTCTGTGTCGTGATGAACTGCGACCCGTGCGCTTGCAGTTGGAATTGTTGAAACCCGAAATGGGGCTGGACGCGCATGGGATCAAGTCGACCATCGTTCTGTTCGGGGGCGCGCGCATTCCCGAACCAGCAAAAAAGCACAACGCACGCACCGAAACACTGGCTGAATTGTCACGATTCTATGATGAAACACGCGAATTCGCGCGGTTGATGACGCTAAAATCAATGGAAACGGGCGGCAAAGAAGACGTCATCGTCACCGGCGGTGGACCGGGTGTGATGGAGGCGGGCAACCGTGGTGCGGTTGACGCAGGCGGCCAATCTATCGGCCTCAATATCGTGCTACCGTTTGAACAAGCCCCCAATGAATACGTCACACCGGAGCTGTGCTTTAACTTTCACTATTTTGCGATCCGCAAAATGCATTTCTTGATGCGCGCCAAAGCAATCTGCGTGTTTCCCGGTGGTTTTGGCACCATGGACGAGACATTTGAGGCGCTGACGCTGATCCAAACCGGGCGCATGCAACGCGTGCCATTCCTGCTGTTTGGTCGTGCGTTCTGGGAAAAAATCATCAACTGGGATGCGCTGGCGGATGCCGGCACAATTTCAGCCGAAGACCTAGATCTGTTCCGTTTCGTCGAAACCGCCGCCGAAGCGATGGAAATGATCGAAAACTGGGACACACCCACGGCCCGAGATCAAATTCCCGGACGTTAAACCCATGCAGATGTTTAGTGGGCGTAGGGGGCTGGTGCTTCAGCTGGCAATACGCCGACTTCGACATGGTGCGGCAAAGTTTCGATCACTTGACCGTGGTCGGTGTCTTTGATCGCATACCCATATCCGGCAATGCGATGTTTCCATTCGCGGGCCGAAAGCGCCATCTGACGTTCGCGGATGACAAGATCAATCACCTTAGCGGTGATAAAGGGGTCGTTGTTGCTCATGATAGACATCTGTTGTCTCCTGATTGAGTGCTTACAGGAAACAATCTGATCCGGGAGCGTGGCAAGATTTCTGCCGGAATACGGCAGAACAGAGGTCTTTTGGTGGTTCCCGTCACGGAATGCGTTTTATAAAATTATATATTTTTCAATGCATTAGGTGGCACTTGGATTTTCGCGTTTTGCGTATTCAGCGATAAATCTGCCTTGTTCAACTGTGTCGGGAATCGAAACGCCTCGTACACTTGAGATTTGGCGCACTGCATTATCTGCATCACTGCCCAGCGCAATCAGTGTGGCTGCCGTGACCATGCCTGACCGCCCGACACCCGCGCGGCAATGCACCGCAACATGTCTGCCGTTGCTGAGCATTGCTGCTATTTGCGCAACCAAACTGTCGAAAATCACAACATCTGGCAGGCCGAAATCCTTAATCGGTGAGGATAGAAACTCAATACCCGCCCGAGTGCATGCTTCGGCCTCGTGCGACAATCCCAACATATCCGCTTCATCCGGCGCAAGCATCGACACCACGGTATCCACACCTTGGTCACGATAAAACCCGATGTCGCGGCCTAGGTGATCGCCGCTTGGACAGGGCATGATAAACAGACTGCCGGGCAGGTTATCCGCAACACGGTAGATTTCAGGTGGCACAACTCACCGCATCGTTCACTGGGTCACACCCGCCTCTGCTTCGATCTGCTTGCGCGATTTGCGCTCACGCTCGGTGGCGGATTTCAACTGACCACAGGCGGCCATGATGTCCTCACCACGCGGCTTACGCACTGGGCTGGCGTATCCGGCTTTATATACAATCTCAGAAAACGCGCGGATCCGGTTGTTTGACGACCGTTTGTAGGGCGCGCCCGGCCATTCATTAAACGGGATCAAGTTGATCTTGGCCGGGATGCCCTTGATCAATTCAACCAAACGGTGCGCATCTGCATCGCTGTCGTTCACACCGTCCAGCATGACATATTCAAAGGTGATCCGCTCCGAATTGCTGACCTTGGGATACTCCCGCAGGGCATCCAGCAACACCTCGATATTCCAGCGCTTGTTGATCGGCACCAGCGTATCGCGCACCGCATCCGTGGTGGCATGAAACGACACTGCAAGCTGACAGCCGATTTCGCTCGCGGTGCGTGCAATCTCTGGCACAACGCCTGACGTGCTCAGCGTGATCCGGCGACGTGACAACTGTATCCCTTCAGGGTCCATCGCGATCTTCATCGCATCGCGCACATTCTCAAAATTATACAGCGGCTCGCCCATGCCCATCAGCACGATGTTGGACAGTAGCCGCGCCTCATAAGTCCGTGTCCCAGTTTCTGGCCATTCATCCAGATCATCCCGCGCCACCATCACCTGACCAATAATTTCCGCCGCGGTCAGGTTACGCACGAGTTTCTGCGTTCCGGTATGACAAAACGAACACGTCAGCGTGCAGCCCACTTGTGAGGACACACACAGCGTGCCCCGGCCTTCTTCGGGGATATAGACAATCTCAACCTCATGCCCGCCCGCGATCCGCACCAGATACTTGCGCGTTCCATCTTCGCTAACCTGTTTGGTCACTACTTCTGGTACCGCAATCACAAAGTTATCGGCCAGTTCCGCGCGAAACGCCTTGGACAGATTGGTCATCGCGTCAAAATCACGGACGCCCCAATTGTAAATCCACTGCCAGATTTGCCCGACCCGCATCTTGGCCTGCTTTTCCGGCGTACCAATCGCAATCAGCGCATCACGCATCGCCGGTCGCGTCATACCCACAAGGTTCGCAGGCCCATCCGGCAATTTGCGCGGCATGGTGTGAACATCTTGTGTGATCGGTGCGGTTGCGTCAGACATTTGGCGATTCTCCGATTGGCGGCGATGTGCCTCTATATAGGGGTTACCCGTCAGGTCAAAAGCAAACAGCCCCGCGATGGCAGGGCTGCTCACTCAAACTCTGATAAATTTTAGCCGCCGCAGCGTTTTGCCGCGTCCTCAACCGCTGCGGTAAAACCCAACAGCGAAAATGTGTCTTTGGTTTGCGTCCCACGCCCCGACCGACCCGAAACAACAGCATCCGCACCGCGTTTCATCGCCGTGATGATCTTGTTGTCGTCCTCGGTGGTCGCGGGCCATGCCCATTCACCTTCGGTGAACAACTCAAACGTATTGCCGGAAATGTTCACGTTCACGGTGGACCCGGATGCAAACGGATAGCCGCCGGTAAAGGCAACCTGCCCTTTGGCACCTGCTGACGGGCGATAAAACACCATCAACAAAGTCTGGCCCCGGTTTACCGCAACCACATTACCATTGCGCGAGTTTACAGTTTCCTTTGGCGTCGACACACCCCAGCATTCTGTTGGGTTATCTTCGACAAAAACACTCCAATCGGTTTTTGCCGCTACTCTATTCGTGCTCTGCTGTTGCGCCGAAACGCCACTTGCCAGTAACGCCGCAACACCTGTTGCCAACCCCAGCGATCTCAAAATTCCCATCTGTTACAGCCTCCAGCCGCCTTAACCTCAAACATCGTTCCAAACACCCGTCGGCGACCCTTATCACGGTTGCTCTCTTGCAAGTGCCTGTATTCTTTCCGACAACAAGCATAATAACGTCAAACACGCGACTAACGAAAGCCTGATTGGCAGGTTTTCGCCCACAAAACGCCCGATGGAGGAACAATTCATGGTTAACCCAGCCCCATTCACCGAAATCTGGCGCGGACCCTTTCTTGAAAGCGTCCATTCCGGCCATGCCGTGATCTGTGATGACACCGGGCAAATCGTTCATGCATGGGGCGATCCCGAAGCTGTTGTTTTGCCCCGTTCGTCGTCCAAAATGATTCAAGCCTTACCGCTGATCAACTCTGGTGCCGCTGACAAAGCGGGCCTTGGCACCGAACAATTGGCGCTGGCTTGCGCCTCGCATCAAGGCGCGGCGATCCACACAGACCGGGTGAATACATGGCTCAAAACCCTTGGATTGGGCGAAAACGACTTTCGTTGCGGCCCGCAGGAACCCTCTGACCGGGACGCGCGCGAAGAATTGATCCGCGCCGGGGAAAGCCCTTGCCAGATTCATAACAACTGCTCAGGCAAACACACAGGATTTTTGACTTTAAATCAGCATCTTGGTGGGGATGACAATTATGTGGACCCATCGCATCCGGTTCAGCGCGCGTGTTTAGAAGCATTTGAAACGGTGACGCAGGAAACATCGCCCGGCTACGGCATTGATGGGTGTTCCGCGCCAAACTATGCCAGCACTTTGCACGGCATGGCCCGCGCCATGGCGCATTTCGCTGCCGCCCCTGACGGCTCTGCCGAGGCACGCTTGCACCGCGCCATGCGACTGCATCCCGAACTGGTAGCGGGCGAAGGCCGGGCATGTACCGAGTTGATGCGCGCAATGGACGGTAAGGTTGCACTGAAAACCGGGGCTGAAGGTTATTTTATCGCAATTTTACCAGATCAAAAGCGCGGCATCGCTCTCAAGGCCGCCTGTGGCACCACACGTGCTGCTGAATGTGCCATTACGGCGCTGCTGGTCAAACTGGGGGTGCTGGACGCCAATCATCCGGCGGCCCTCAAACGCATGAACGCGCCAATCAAAAACTGGCGCGGCATTGAAACTGGCATCCTCAAACCAGCCGCAGATCTGGCTTAATATCGCAGGTCTCTTTTTGGCCTTGAATATTCCCAGGGCCGACTGGGGGTCTGAAACCCCCAGCCGGCCTCGTAATCACAAGCTACATTTCAACAATCTCAGCAACCTCTGCCGTCCCGGACCCATCCGCAACCATCGGACATCCGGCGGCCATTTTGCAGGCTTCCTCAATCGAATCCGCTTTCACAATCGTGAACCCTGACAACGGGTTTGATCCACCATTGTCCTCAACGCCCTTGGCACTGACGGTCTTGGACATGCCTACCGGATTGCCGGGATTCACCATATTGTCGCCCAACCCTTTCATCCAATCCTCCCACGCGGCCATGACCTTGGCCCCCTCTTCGGGTGTTTCCGGCATCGCGCCACCATGAAATGCAAACATAAATTCTGGCATATCGTTCTCCTTAGTTATTTTTGGTCGTCGTCGTTCAGGAATCGTTCAAGACGCGTCAACGGGCCGTTCCATCCGGTTGAATGGCGTGCTGCAACTTCATCAGATGGCAGATCGCGGTGATCAATGATCAGCTTTGCCCCTGTCGCGGTTTCAACAACGGTAAATGTGACGTGGCTTTCTTCGCCGCGGTGATCATCCGGGTCGTGCCAACCCCATGTGAAACCAATGGTCTTAGGAGGTTCAACATGCGTGACCTGACCAGACATTTTAAACCGATTGCCCTCATCGCTCAGCATTTCGGAATGCCATGGTCCCAACCTGCTGAAATCAAGCTGCTCATCCGGCAAGGTCATCCCATCATGCCCCCACCATTGAACCAGCGAAGCACGCGATGAAATAACCTTGAACAGCCGTTCGGGACTGACATTAAAGCTGCGCTCAAGACGGATATCAGGCATGTGGGGTTCCTTCCTCTTGCGCCAAAAGCGCATCGAGCCTGTCCAATCCAGCCTCCCAAAAGGCACGATGTGAAATCGTCCAATCTGAAACGGCTTTCAAAGCCTCGGGTTGCACAGAGTAAAATCGCTTGGTGCCTTCCACGCGGCGCTGAATGATCCCCGCCTCTCGCAGAATCTTGAGGTGCCGGGATACGGCAGGAGCTGTCATCTTGGCATGCGCCACCAAGTCTCCCGCGGGCAATTCACCCTGTGCCATCAAGCGTTCAACAACAGCTAGGCGGGTTTCGTCTGCTAACGCGGCAAAAGTAGCGGTAATGTTTTTCATAGCAATAATAATTAACAATTTTGTTAATTAAGTAAAGTGTTAAATTTTACCGCCTTATTCCCCTTCATCTGGCCAGTTAAGCTCAAGGGGATCTGGGGTCTGAAACCCCCAAACAATCACCTCGTCACACAGCGAAATTCGCCTTGGCATATCCTTGAACAAACAACAGCGCTGTCAAATCGCCAAAATTGATCCGCACATCGCACTGCGCGGCCACCGCTGGCTTTGCGTGCAAGGCAACACCGAACCCGGCACGCTGCAACATGCCCAGATCGTTGGCCCCGTCCCCGACAGCAATGACATCGCTTTCCGCCAATCCCAACCGGGTGGTGATGTCCTCCAACGCGTCCACTTTGGCTTGCTTACCCAAAATCGGCATCCCGACCTGGCCCGTTAGAACACCATCCGCGACCAGCAACGTGTTCGCGCGATTCTCGTCAAACCCCAACTGCGCCGCGACCTGTGCCGTGAAGGCGGTAAACCCGCCTGAAACAAGCGCAGCATAGCCGCCATTTGCTTTCATCGTCGCAACCAAAGCCCGCCCGCCCGGCATCAAGGTAATCCGATCCGCCAGCACCTTGTCGATCACACCGACGTCCAACCCAGCGAGCAAACCAACCCGCTCGCGCAGCGCCCCGTCAAAATCCAACTCACCATTCATGGCGCGCGCAGTGATGTCCTTGACCCGCGCCCCAACGCCCGCCTCATCGGCCAATTCATCAATGCACTCCTGCTGGATCATCGTGCTGTCCATATCCGCCAACAGCATTTTCTTTAGGCGGCCTTCGGTCGGCACGACAACCAAATCGACCCCCATGCTTTGGCAGTTTTCCCAAACCTCCCATTGATTGCCCGGCACTTGCGACACAGAAAATTCTGCCGCCTCGTCTGGTGCCAACCAAACCGCATCACCCCCACCCCAAGCATTGCGCAGACTTTCAACCAATGCAGGGTCCAGCGCCGGGTTTACAGGCGACGTGAGCAAAACAACTGTAAACATGAGCAAAGTTCCCTATCCGCGCCAAAGTTGTCGCAAAAAACGACTAAAGCGGCGTTCTAGCTGCGTTTTGCCGCTTGTGCCAGACCGCGCGTCCCCGTATGTCCAGCGGTTGGACACCTTGCTCAACGAAGGGTCCAAGTCATTGTTATATTTTCTTTTATTCACAGATACTTGATTGCACCCTGCTTTTGTCTTGTGTTTAATTTATGCCAAAAAGCACATCTGTGACGGTCGGATCATCCATCGCATAGGCATAGAACTTCATAACAATTCCAACGTCTGTCCAGCCACCCCGCACCGCAACAGCTTTAGGATCTATTCCTGCCTGCAACATTGAGGTTGCAAAGCCGTGACAGCAACAGTGTGGTGATAGCTTTT
>JBPOFE010000147.1:0-8595 GCA_051252035.1 Sulfitobacter sp. | reverse complement strand
ATTTCGTCGTGGCGTCATCGCTCAAATGGCTGTGCGGCACACCGGGGGCAGGGGTCATTCAAATACGGCCTGATCTACTGAAAGAGGTGCGGCCGGAGTTGCGTGGTTGGTTCAGTCAGGACAACCCGTTTTCATGGGACTTGAATACGTTTGATTATGCGCCCGATGCAAGACGTTTGGAACATGGCACACCATCGGTTTTGGCCTGTTTAGGGTCGATTCCCGCATTGCGTTGGCACAGTTTGCAAACGGATCTTCTGGCGCGAAATCGTGAGATGACAGCGATGATAATTGAAGAGGCAGGCAGGGTGGGTTTAACTCTTGCGACCCCAAAAGCGGAGGCTCAGCGGGGCGGGTCTGTGATGCTGTGTTTACCGGATGGAGCCGATACCGGCGGCATTATTGACGGCTTGGCGGAACGCGAATTGTTGGCTGACTGCCGGGGACGAATTTTGCGGCTATCCCCCGGTTCAGTGACTGAAATGCGCCATGTTGAACGCTTGTGTGAGGCCTTGCACAGCCTGATTTAAAGTGCGTTGAAAAATCGCTGCATCCGGTCCATTGCCTCGGCTAAGACGTTCAGTTCGGCGCAGCCAAAGCAGACCCGTAAATGTCCTTCTCCAGCGTCGCCATAAAAGCTGCCTGCCTCGACCACCACACCTGTCTCTGACAGCAGCTGATCCGCGCATTCCTGGGCGGACAGCCCGGTGGCTGCGATGTTGGGGAAAGCATAGATTGTTCCCTCCACAGCTGCGCAGGTGACGCCGGGCATTTGGTTAAGCCGCGTGACCACCAAATCGCGGCGCTCCCGGTCTCGGGCAACCATGCTTTGCAGCACGGTGGGATTACCCGTGAGCGCCGCCAATGCGCCGTGTTGCACGAAAGTGTTCACATGGGTCACCTCATTTGTGGTGATTTTCATACACGGCCCAATCAACGCCGCATTGGCGGCGATATATCCCAGCCGCCAACCGTCCATCGCATACGCTTTGGTAAAGGCGCACATGGTGATTGTGCGCTCTTTCATTCCTGACAGCGACGCGATTGAGATGTGGGTGGCGTCGTCATAGGTAATTTCTTCGTAGACCTCGTCGGACAGCACCAGAAGGTCGTATTTTTGCGCCAGATCGGCCAGCGCTTGCAGCTCATCACGGGAATACACTCGTCCCGTCGGATTGCAGGGATTAATCAAAGCAATTGCGCGCGTGGCGGGGGTGATATGTGGCTCTATTAAGGCGGTATTGATCGAAAATCCGTTTGCGGCGTCCAAGGGCGCGATGGTAACGCGGGCACCAGCGAGTTCGGCTTTACCGATGTGTTGCGGGTAATAGGGTGCCAGTAACAGGCATTCGTCACCTTCATCCAGAAACGCCATAAACGCGGCAAAGGACGCTTGGGTCAAACCATTGGTGACGATGATTTCATCTGCAGTTACCTCGATCTTGTTTTGGCGGCGCAGTTTGTCAGCAATGGCGCTGCGCAGTTCGGGCAGCCCTTGCAGGTCTGAATAATGCACGGCGCCATTTTGCAGGGCCGCGATGGTTGCGTCCTTGATATGCTGCGGCGTGTCTTCGGCGGGCATGCCAAGTTCGAGGTGGATCAGATCGCCGGGCATGCCAATGGCCTTGGCGAACATGCCGAAGTTTTTCGGGCTTGTTTCAGTGATGCGGCGGGCAGGGCGGATCGGCATGGAGATTCCTTGCTTGGCGAGATATGTGCGTTTACATATAAATCGGATAACGTGGTGGCGCAGAAAAGACCACAGGGGGAGGGGATTTCATGGGTAAGATCGCAGTGGTGACGGGTGCGGCCGGCGGTATGGGGCGTGCCATTGTGGCGCGGCTGATGGCCGATGGGATGCATGTCATTGGCTTGGATGTGGACGCTGACGGGCTGGCCGATATGGCGGCAGATGGTTTTGAGGGGGTAGTGACCGATTTGATGGACGTTGACGCGATTTCGCGGACGTTTGAACAGATCGAAGCGGCACACGGCGGCGTTGATGCCTTGGTGAACAATGCTGGCACCTGCTTTATGTCCGAATTTCCTGACATTCCTGCAGATGAGTTTGACAAGCAGATGGCGCTGAATTTCTCGGGCGCGTTTCATTGTTGCCAAGCGGCCATTAAATTGATGTCGGGGCGTGATGGCGTGCGCAAAATTGTCAATATTTCGTCGAATGGGGCGTATAATTTTGATGTGTTTGACCCACCACATTACCGCGCGTCCAAGGCCGCGTTGGATACGCTGACCAAAGACCTCGCGCGGCGGTATGCGAATGAAAAGATTGCAGTAAATTCGATTGCCCCGGCAATGACAGAAACGCCTTTGTTTGGGGTATTGACCGAAGAAACGCTCGCCAAAGCGGTCGCGCAGATGCCACATGGCCGCGCGATGCAGCCCAGTGAGATTGCTGATTGGGTTGGGTTTTTGGTGTCGCCAGCGGGGGATATTTCCAGCGGGAATGTGATTATTTTGAACCAAGGGCGCGATGTGCGTTGACGCATTGGTAAGATGATGCGCATATTTTATGCGCATAAGGAGAGATCATATGGGTATTCAAGGGCGAAGCAAGAAAGCAACGAACGTCACCTTGGATCAAGCGATGCTGGAAGATGCGAAGGCGCTTGGGGTCAATATTTCGCGGGCGGCGGAGGAAGGCGTGCGCGCCGCATTGCGTGCCGCCTGGATTGCAGAAAATCGTGGTGCGATTGAGGCCAATAACAAATGGGTCGAAGAAAACGGATTGCCCTTGGAAAAATACCGCATGTTCGATGTCTAGGTTCGATCTTTATCGCGGTGCCGAGGACCACACCTATCTTTTGGATCTACAGTCCGAATATCTTGAGGATTATTCCACACGGGTTGTCGCACCTGTTGTGCCGCTGGCCGACTTCAAACATCCGGTGAAGGGGTTGAACCCGCTTGTGACCATTCAGGGTGAGAAATTTGTTGTGCTAACGCATTTCATCGCGGCGGTCCCGGTGTCTGGATTGCGGGGCCATGTCATGAACCTGCTGGACCAGTCGGATGAGCTGACCCGTGCGCTGGACCTGTTGTTTCAAGGGTATTGATCAGGTGAACCAATCGGGGGCTTTTTTCAGCGTGGGCCATTGTTCGGGGCTATGGCCGTAGATCACCAGCGCGTCGCGCTTCCGAGCCAAATCCATCAATCTGTCGCCATGGAAGATCGCCTGTTCCACATCCCAAGACCCAGCGAATTTCTCATCAATTTCGGATGCGCGGCTGATCGCGTCAGAGGTCAGCAAGACCCATCCTGTGTCGGGTAGGCGCAGCATAAAGGCCAATTGACCAGGTGCATGGCCGGGGCAGTGCAGAACCTCAAAATCAGAGCCTATTTGGGTATCAGTGTCGATCAGATGATAGTCACGGTCCGGCCATTCCATTGGCTGTTTGCCGGACCAATAGAGCGGGCGGGGCAGGGCGCGTTCATGCGCAGACATCAGGATCGGCGCGTCAGGGTATCCGGCCATGTCGCCCACATGGTCGATATGTGTATGACTTTGGATCATCAGCGTAACGTCAGATTTTGACAGCCCCAGTTTGGCAAGCTGCGGGCCGGGCATGTTGTCTGGTGTCACAGACAGGACGCGGCCAAAACTGCCTAATTCGTCCTCATGTGTCGCGGCGTCGGCGTCATCTGCGTATTTCTGCGGGAACCCGGTGTCGATCAGCACCACTTCACCAGCGTCGGTTTCGATGACGGAGCCGCAAATGCCGATGGTGCGGGGGCCGGCGTGGACCTCGAAAAGCCCATAGTCCAAGATGGCAAGACGTTTCGGTTTGCCCTTTAGCATCAGTTGGTTTCTCATGGGTTAACTCTGGCGGAGGCATGATGAAAGTCAAGATACACAGATTGTTTGAATACCTGTTGGAGACCACCACGGCTGCACCTGAGGCGATTGTCGGGTTTTCGCTGTCTGGGTCACCTGTGTTGGGGGACTATCTGGCTGATTTAGACCCTAATCAATCGCTGGATTGGAATAATCGCGACTTTCGCGGTTTGCCGGAACTGCGCGCGCATGTGCTGACGCAGGCGGGTCTGACGGGTATGTGTACGCCAACCGACGTGTTGATCACCGCAGGGGCGGCAGAGGCGAATTATCTGGCGATCATGCAATTGGTTCAGCCCGGTGATGAAATCGTGATTGAGACACCGGGCTGGCCACAGGCCGAGGTGCTGGCCAAGGCCATCGGGGCGCACGTGGTCAAGGTTGAGCGACAAGAGCCGGATGCGTGGCGGTTGCCGCTGGACCGGGTCGCCGCGAGCGTATCGGCGCAGACTAAGATGATTTTCATCTCGAATCCCAACAATCCAACCGGTGATCTGCTGAGCGCGGATGAGATTGCCGAACTGGTGCGGATCGCTGACAGCGTTGGTGCGTGGCTGTTGATTGATGAGGTTTACGCAGGCCTTGAATGGGACGGGACACGCGCGCCATCAGTTGCGGGCATGTATGCGCGGGGCATCACGACGGGTTCGGTCAGCAAGGCATTGGGTTTGCAAGGGCTGCGGACGGGTTGGTTGATCTGCCCGGATGCGGAGATGGTGATGGATGCAGTGATTCTGCGCGAGAATTCCTCGGAAATCATGAACATCATGGGTGAGGTGATTGCCGAGGTTGCGATGCGGCCAGAACGCTATGGCCCGGCGATGGAAAAGGCGCGGCGTGAAGGGGCGGCGAATTTGGTGCAGATGAATACTTGGGTCGAGGCGCAGGAAGGGCTGAGTTGGGTCAGCCCTCGCGCGGGATTGATCGGGTTGGCAAGGTTGCCTGATGGCATCGACAGTGATGATTTCGCCAAGGTTCTGCTGGATGATCCGTACCGCACGTTTTTGTTGCCGGGCAGTGCCTATGATCAGCCCGGGCATATCCGGTTAGGTGTCGGTGGTGGCGCGTCAGTGAACCTGAGCAAAGGCTTGGACCGGGTGAGCCGAGCGCTGAAAGATTGGCCAAAGACATGAGAATTATTGACGCGCATCACCATCTTTGGGCACCGCAAAGCGATCCGGGGCAGGTCGGTTATGTCTGGTTGCGCGATATCGGTGCAATGAAACCATTTGGCGATCCGACACCGATCCAGCGAGATTATCTGATTGACGAATTTCTGGGCGAGGCGGCGCCGCGTACATTGGCTGGGTCTGTGCATGTGCAATGTGACCCTAAACTGCCCAATCCAGTGTCTGAAACGGCATTTATTCAAAGTATCAGTGACGCATCCGGGCATCCGATTATGATCGTTGGCTTTGCTGATTTAGCATCCGGCGATTTTGCCAAACAGCTTGCCGGGCATCTGGCCTATCCTAATTTGCGCGGCATTCGACAGATCATTTCGTATCTGCCGGACCGTCCTGACATCAGCTTTGCGGCAACCAATCTGTTGGCTGATCTGACGTGGCGTGGCCAATATGCGATGTTGGCAGAGCATGGGTTGAGTTTTGATCTGCAGCTTTACCCGGAGCAGATGAGTGAGGCGGCAGAATTTTTAGCTCAGCACCCTGATATCCCGGTTGTGATAGACCATATCGGGTCACCGCATGACCTAAGCGATGAGGGGCTGATCACTTGGAGCAGTGGCATGCATGCGCTGGCGCAATTATCGCATGTCAGCGTCAAATTGTCGGGTTATGCGATGTACTTTCGCAGCGAATTGGCGGGTAGGGCGGTGAGATTGACCCAAGACACCTTGCGGATGTTTGGGCCGGACCGGGTGATGTTTGGCAGCAACTTTCCGGTGGATCGTTTACATCTGAGCTATCCCGATGTGCTTGAGTTTGTGATGGGTCAAGTGGACGGTGATGCAGAGGTGCTGGATAAAGTAATGTGCCGCAATGCGCATGCGTTTTATCGGTTTGATGTCAGCTGATTGATGCATAGCGTTGGGGATTGATCAATTGAGATTTTCTCTACAAGAGCCTTACCATATCGGCGATCCGCGGTGTTCGGTTTGCTGAGTTACATCTTCGCCAATTTGTAGCGGCTTACCCTGATTGCAGTCGGTCCAGTCGCAATTGTGCGGCGCGGCGGTGGCCCTCCATACCTTCTGTTGCGGCTTGGCGCGCGGCAGGCGGGGCGACTTGTTTTACCCCATCGGGTGTCAGCCATTGATGCGTTGCAATCTTGACGTAGGTGCCAACCCACAGCCCCCCTGTATAGCGACCTGCGGCCATCGTTGGCAGCGTATGGTTGGTGCCCGAACATTTGTCTGAATATACAACGCTGGCCAATTCCCCAATGAACAAAGAGCCAAAGTTGCGCAGCTTGTGCGAAAAAGCTTGCGGGTCGGTTGTATGCACTTGAAGGTGCTCTGCCGCGATGTGATCAGAATAGGCGATCATGGCCGCTTCATCCTCGCAGATTGTGATCTCTGCGTAATCGCGCCATGCCGTTCCGGCAGTGTCAGCGGTCGAAAGGTCGGCCAATTGCCGCGTCACTTCTTTGTTCACAGCATCGGCCAGCGGCGCATGTGTGGTGATCAGTCCGACACGGGTGCGCACGTCATGTTCGGCCTGCGCCAGAAGGTCGGTCGCAATCATTTCCGCATCACCAGTTTCATCTGCCAGCACAAAGATTTCTGAAGGCCCGGCCAATTGGTCGATTCCGATGGGGCCGAATACCTGTCGCTTGGCTTCGTTTACGAATGCATTGCCCGGGCCCACGATCTTGTCGACGCGCGGCACGGATTGCGTGCCAAAGGCCATCGCGGCGATGGCTTGCGCACCGCCAATGCGAAAGATGCGATCCGCGCCGGACAAATGACACCCGGCAATCATCGCGGGATGTGCATTGGGCGGCAAACAAGCCACAACTTCATCCACGCCAGCAACCTTGGCTGGCACGATTGTCATTACTGGCGCCGATAAAAGCGGATACCTCCCGCCCGGCACGTAACAGCCGACACGCTCCATCGGGATGATGCGATGCCCCATATGCACGCCTGTCAGTATCTCAGTCTCTAATGGCAGCATCGTTTCCAGTTGCGCCTGTGCAAAGGCACGCACGTTTGTGATGGCAAATTCAGTGTCAGCGCGGCTTTGTGGGTCTAGGTCGTTCAGCGCTTTTGCACGGTCCTCATCAGAGACTTCAAACACCTCCAGTTCGGATTGATCGAACTTTGCTGCATATTCTGCGATGGCTGCATCGCCCCTGCTGCGGACGGCGCCCAGCACTTCTGCGACCGTCTTTTCAACTGGCGCATTATCGGAAAGGGTATCCCGTTCGGGTGCTTTGAAATACTTGACGCCCGCGATGGGTGGTAGTGGGTGTGCCATGTCAGGTCCTTAGAATTTGGGGAAGGGGGCTCAGCTATCTTCGGGCGTGTCCAGAACAGCGCTATCGCGGTCGGCCATTTGAGCAAGTTTGATCTGCATAAGCAGTGACATTTCGTCGATATTTGTCCATTCATCGACGACCTTGCCATCTTTGATGTGGAAGTGGCTCATCCCCATGACCTGAAGCCGTTTGCCGGTTGGGGCGCCTATTTCCTCGAACACACCCCAGCCAAGGTGATGCCCTTCGACGATCCAGCGCACAGCGACCTTGACGCCGCCCTCATCGCACGGGGTCGAGCAAATGTGCTGGGGCATATAGAACCCATTTGGGATTGAAGCATAGAGACCCACGGTTTGATGCGTGACAGCGCCGTGCCCATAAAGTTCTTTCATC
The DNA here is from genome assembly GCA_051252035.1 of Sulfitobacter sp. Lineage (GTDB taxonomy): Bacteria > Pseudomonadota > Alphaproteobacteria > Rhodobacterales > Rhodobacteraceae > Sulfitobacter. The sequence continues at coordinate 907 of JBPOFE010000147.1, read as the reverse complement.
AGCGGGCCATGATATTGCACAGTCGGGGCATAGACGTCGCGGATTTTACCAAACATCCGCTTGTTGTGGATCTCGTGCAGCCAGCGCAGAACCTCTTCCTCTTGCGGTGTGTTCGCGATTGAGGTGTCACATTCTGCCTCTGGTGGATACTGCCCGATGAGACGCCGATTTTCACCCATGTCCACCGCCAAAAGCCCCTTTTCGAAATAGGGGCGGGCCAGATTTTCCGCATAGGCCTGCGGATCGAGGCCGATCTGTTTGATCTGCGCCATACTGTCGACGACCAGCCATTCGCGGTAGATCATGTTTTCGTAGATCATGCAGTCTGCAATGGTGCGCGCGGCGAATGTACGGCCTGTCGGCTTGCCATATACGCCCGGCTGACTATGACGCCCGGTACCAGTCACAAGGTGTGAGGTGTAGAAACCGTCGTCTTCGTTGCCATTCCAGATCACCTGAGTCGCCATGCCGCGGCGTTCAGGCAGCATGAACATGCGCGCGATTGTGTCCTGCACCACATCTTCGCGGTTATAGATCGAGCCTGTCGCACCATAGACAACGCAGTTGTGGGTATAGTGGGTGTAGATGAGGCCCACGTTGCGTTCATCCCAGATGCGATGGGTGCACCTCACAATGTAATCGACAATGTCTGTATAGATTGGATCAAACCCGCGCATCGGTTGTACCCGCTCGCGATCTGTCGGGACCATATCGGTAAAATCCCGCCGTTCTGACTGAAGGACCGTACCTGCGTTCTTAGCGGCACCACCTTTGTCGGAGTTGGATTTCTGTGACATGGTTTCGACCTTTCAAAAAGTGGTAAGATTCTAGATCTGATGCAAAACTTCACCATATCTTGCATTCGTTTGCAATACTATCGATGGGCAGATGTGTGTGTTTTGGCCTT
>JBPOFE010000146.1:0-8674 GCA_051252035.1 Sulfitobacter sp. | reverse complement strand
CTTCAGATTTTCACCATGCAGGAAGAACGTCTGATCCGTGGCCTTTGGGTTGGGGCGAAAGGCGATGCGGCTTTTGACGCTGGTGTGGTGCGGGTCCAGATCAAAGATCAATTTGACTTCGTCCACTTCGAAACCAAATGGAGTGTAATCGGCCAGATAGATCGTCTGGGGGGCAGCATCACGCATCGCGCATCCTCAAGTTGGAACGAATTATTGGCCACACGTTATGTCCGTCCTGCAAGACCCGCAAGGGACGGTCATGGTTCAGATGAGAATGAAAAAGGAGAAACAAATGTCCGCTCCCGACACAGACCTAGAAAAGCAAGAACGCCGTCACAAGGCCCCGTTGTTAGGCATGAAGAGTATTATCATTTTCGCGGCTCTTATGCTTGTTGCGTTGGTTCTTTATACCATGTCCCAAAGCGATGATGGCGAAACCGAAGCCGTGAGTGACAGCGTACCGACCGTGGACGTCACCGTCGATAACTGAGTTGGCGCAATAAGATATGGGAATGCGCGGGGCTGATTGTCTCGCGCTTTTTCTTGCAAAATTGGTAAGTTATTCTGACCAGCATTGCTTGATCATCGCTATGTTTGTGGGTAAGCATTTCCAAATTCCAAGTATACGACATCTGTGAAGGACGATCTATGAAACGCGTAAACAAAAACGGCTTACAGATCGATTCACAACTGGTTGATTTTATTGAAAAACACGCGCTACCCGGGACAGGTGTCACGGCAGCTGATTTCTGGGCTGAATTCTCGGAACTGGTGCATGAACTGGGCCCGAAAAACCGCGCTTTGTTGGCCAAGCGTGAGGATATCCAGCGGCAAATTGACAGTTGGCACAACGCGCGCAAAGGCCAAACGCATGATGCCGAAAGCTATATCGCGTTCTTGCGCGAAATTGGCTATCTGGTTGAGGAAGGTCCGGCGTTTGAGATTGAAACCGAGAACGTGGATCCGGAAATTGCCGAAGTGCCTGGGCCACAATTGGTGGTGCCGATCACCAATGCACGCTTTGCGCTGAACGCAACAAATGCCCGCTGGGGCAGCTTGTATGATGCGTTGTATGGTACCGATGCGCTGGGCGATTTGCCGAGCGGTGGCGGGTTTGATCCGGATCGTGGCGCGCGGGTGGTGGCACGGGCAAAGGAGTTTCTTGATGAAGTTGCACCGCTGGCGGTGGGTTCACATGTCTTGGCGGAAGGCTACCGTATTGAAGACGGCGGATTGGTCGCCGCCGTCGGTGATGGCGTGCCGCTGGCCGATGCCGATCAGTTTGTTGGCTTTCAGGGTGAAGTTAGCGCTCCGACCAGTATTTTGTTGAAAAACAATGGCCTGCACATTGATATTCATGTAAATGCGGACCATCCGATTGGCAAAGATGATCCGGCACATGTGTCTGACATCACGCTTGAAGCCGCGATGTCGGCGATCATGGATTGCGAAGACAGTGTTGCGGCTGTCGATGCCGAAGACAAGATTGTGGCCTATAGCAACTGGCTTGGCCTGATGAAAGGCGACCTGACCGAAACCTTTGAAAAAGGCGGCAAATCCCAGACGCGGGTGATGAATCCCGACCGTGTATATCGGGGGGCGGACGGGGCCGAAGTGACGCTGAAAGGGCGGTCACTGATGCTGATCCGTAATGTGGGGCATTTGATGACCAATCCGGCGGTTCTGGACCGGGATGGATTGGAAGTTGGCGAAGGTTTGATGGATGCGATGATCACCACCATGATCGCCATGCACGACCTGCAACGCACGGGCGGCAATACGGTCAAGGGCAGCGTTTATGTCGTCAAACCCAAAATGCACGGGCCTGAAGAAGTTGCCTTTGCGGATGAGATTTTTACGCGTGTTGAGGCAGCCCTTGGTCTGGAGCAATACACAGTGAAACTGGGGATCATGGACGAAGAACGCCGCACCTCAGCCAATCTGGCTGAGTGTATTCGGGCCGCCAAACATCGCGTTGCGTTCATTAACACAGGTTTCTTGGACCGCACCGGTGACGAAATCCATACCTCAATGGAAGCCGGACCGATGGTGCCGAAAGGGGACATGAAAAATACCGCATGGATCGCCGCCTATGAGGATCGCAATGTCGATATTGGCCTTGCTTGTGGGCTGCAGGGCCGCGCCCAGATCGGCAAGGGCATGTGGGCAATGCCCGACATGATGGCAAAGATGTTGGAAGCAAAAATCGGTCACCCGCAATCGGGTGCGAACTGCGCATGGGTGCCATCGCCCACCGCGGCCACCTTGCATGCCACGCACTATCATCAGGTGGATGTACTGGCGCGGCAGGATGAGATTAAGGCGGGCGGGGCACGTGGCACGTTGTCGGAACTGCTGACATTGCCAGTGATGGATGGTCGCAATCTGTCTGAAGAAGAGATCACCCGTGAGATTGAGAACAATGCCCAAGGTATTTTGGGGTATGTCGTGCGCTGGGTTGATCAGGGTGTGGGCTGTTCCAAAGTGCCTGACATCCATGATATTGGCCTGATGGAAGATCGCGCCACATGTCGCATTTCGGCACAGGCCTTGGCGAATTGGTTGCACCATGGTGTGATCCGAGAAGAACAGGTCTTGGCTGGTTTGAAAAAGATGGCAGCGGTTGTGGACCGCCAGAATGCAGATGATCCGCTTTATGTACCGATGGCACCGGATTTCGACGGGATCGCGTTTCAAGCGGCTTGTGATCTGGTTTTTAAAGGCCGCGAGCAACCGTCAGGCTATACCGAACCGGTGCTGCACGCGCGGCGGCTTGAACTGAAGGCCGCGACCTGAGACAGATGTTGAACGTGTCGGAATGAGGGGCAAGCCCTTGAGGCTCCCCGAAGTTTTGTTGGCCAGATGAATGGAGAAATGTCGTGACCCTATCCCTGAGAAAAGCTCGGACGATCATCCGCAAAACATTTGAGAAAGGCCATGAGTTGGGGCTGAAGCCCCTATCGGTTGTGGTGCTGGATGCAGGTGGCCATGTACAGGCGTTCGAACGCGAGGATGGGGCCGCACCGGGGCGTTTTGCGATTGCGCATGGCAAGGCTTACGGTGCGGTGATGCTGGGCATGGCGGGTACGGCACAGATGAAACGTGCCGAGGATCAGGCGTATTTTATGGCCGCCGTAAACGGTGTGTTTGGCGGTCAGGTGATCCCGGTGCCGGGCGGTGTGTTGCTGCGTGACAAAAAGAATGTTGTGATCGGGGCGGTCGGGGTCACGGGGGACACGTCTGACAACGACGCGGTGGCAGCGATGGCCGGGATCGAAGCAGCTGGTGTCATCGGCGAGATTTAAGCCATTGCCCTGTTGAGGTGATGCGCATCTGTGCCTATCATTGCGCCAGTGCACGGAGTGAAGGTGACCTATGGCGCGACCTGTTGTTGGCATTATTGGCAATTCTTACCTATTGAATGATCAATATCCTGTTCATGCGGGTGGGCAGATGAATTCTGACGCGGTTGCGGGGGTTTCAGATTGTATTCCGTTGATCATCCCCAGTGATCCGCGCCATGTCAGCGTCGGTGAGTTGCTCGAAATCTGCGATGGCTTCCTTCTGACCGGGGGGCGCCCAAACGTGCATCCCGAAGAATACGGTGAAGCGGAAACCATTGCGCATGGCGAATTTGACCGGGCGCGGGATGCGATTGCCTTGCCGCTGGTGCGGGCGTGTGTCGAACGGGGGCAACCGTTTTTGGGTATTTGTAGGGGCTTTCAAGAAGTGAACGTCGCGATGGGCGGCACGCTTTATCCTGAAATTCGTGATTTGCCGGGGCGGATGAACCACCGGATGCCCCCGGATGGATCGTTGGAAGAGAAGTTTGAACTGCGCCATGATGTGATTTTCAATGAAGGCGGTGTGTTTCATGACGTGATGGGCGCGCAGATGGTGCGCACCAATACCCTGCATGGTCAAGGGATCAAGGAGCCGGGACCACGGGTTGTGATTGACGGTCATGCTGATGATGGCACGCCAGAGGCGATTTATGTCCAAGGGGCTGCGGGATTCACACTGGCGGTGCAATGGCACCCGGAGTGGGACGCGGCAAATGATCCGGTGTCACGTCCGTTGTTTGAACGCTTTGGCGATGCGGCACGTGATTGGTCCGCGCGGGGTCGCGCGCCAGCTTTGCAGGCGGTTTAGCACGTCGGTGGGCCATGCGCCCACCTTACCTCACATTGCACGTTGAATATCATCCCGGTAGCGGTTCACGCGGGGTGACGGTGTAAGGTGCAGCCGCGCTGCACCATGGCCGATAGGTTGGGGCGCAGGCGCCCCCTTGGCCAAATCACGGTGTAGCGATGAATGCGGCCAATCCTGCGGGGTGGGACACAGACCCGCGTGGACCGGGCTTTGATAGATCAGATCACGGTGGCGTGCGAGGTCGGCGGCATCGCGAATTTGATGTTCCCAATAGCGCCGCTGCCAGATCGCCTTTTCGCCGCGCCTGATCTGGGTCAGGGTACGGTGCGCGGGCATCGGCTGGCTGCGCGAGAATCTTGATTTCAACATGCCGACGCGGTTTGGATAATCGCTGTCACCGTCGGGCAAGGTCCAGATCGTATGAATGACCGAGGGCAGTACGGCGATGGCGTCAATGTGGAATGGATGTCGTTCAAGGGTGCCGCGCATCGCCCGGCGTAGATCGGTGATTTGTCGGATCAGCAGGTCACTGTTTCGGTCTGCCAAGCGGATGGTGAAAAAGAAGGTGCCACCCGGGCTGCGTCTGCGAATGTAATCTGACATGAGCCAGAGCATAGCGCCGGGTTAGTTAACGAGGATTTAAAGTCGGTCACGCGAGGTGGGCGATGCGCCCACTTTACCAACGTGGCACGACGTAAAGTGGGCGCGCGGCCCACAGCGCGCCCTCACATCTGACCGCCCGCAATCTCAATACATTGGCCATTGATGCTGCCCGACCCGGGGCCAACCAGCCACGCGGCGGCGGCGGCGACTTCACCCGGTTCAATCAAGCGTTGGTGACGATTCGCCTTGATCATCATGTCGCGGGCCTTTTCCTCGGTTACCCCCGCGCGCGCGGCAATCGAGGTGGTGTTACGGGTGACAATCGGTGTGTCTACGTAACCGGGGCAGAGCGCGTTAAAGGTAAAGGCGGACCCCATGTAATCTTCGCTCAACGATCGGATCAAACCGATCATTCCATGCTTGGATGCTGAATAACAGGCCGCCCCAGGCAAGCCGCGCATCCCTGCCATTGATGATACGGCAATGACGCGACCCCAATCGGTTTCGCGCATCGACATGAGGCTTTCGCGGATGGTCAAAAATGCGCCATCCAGATTGGTCGCCATCATATTGCGCCAAAACGCCATGTCGGTCTTATGTGCCGATTTTCCCTCGGCGATGCCCGCATTGGCGACGCAAATTTGGATCGGACCGCGCGCAATGACGGCGGTGGCAATTGTGGCCGCAACGCTGTCTTCGTCACGTACATCCATGGCCATGCCTGTGATGCCCGCAGTGGCAACATCATCCAGCACGTCCTGACGCCGCCCAGTGATCGTGACCTGTGCGCCTTTGCTGGCGAGGTCTTGGGCGATGGCCAGCCCAATACCCGTGCCGCCACCCGTGACAAGTGCGTGTTTGCCTTTGAGCATCATTGAATTGTCTCCCTCAAGGTTCGCCCGATGCTGGCGTCTGAAAGGAGTGCGTGCAAGGGGATATGTCAGTGATCTGTGTTGCATGAGACCGCTATGACCAGTTGCTGGCAATTGGCATTGCCAGATCGCGAAACCTGCAACGAATAGCGATATTTTAGGGCTAACGCGACGTTTCGAAGCCGTTCAGCGCCTTGTGGAAAACACTCAGGCCGCGTATCCCTATTTGTGAAAATCGTGCCACGGGGGACACGGATCAGGCCAATGCGGGGAATTCTGAATTGAAGATCGGAACACCAAAGGAAATTTTTGAGGGCGAAGCACGCGTTGCGATGACGCCAGACTCGGCACTGCAATTGCAAAAACTGGGTCATGAATGTGTGATTGAAACGGGCGCTGGCGCGGCCGCTGGGTTTGATGATGCGTCTTACAAAGCTGCTGGTGTCGAGGTCGTAAAAACCACCGCTGCGCTTTGGAAAGCGGCGGATGTGGTCGCCAAGGTGCGTGCGCCATCTGATGCCGAGGTCAAGCGGCTGCGCGACGGTCAAACCCTGATTTCGTTCTTCAACCCGGCGGGCAACAAGGATCTGATGGAAGCAGCGGCGGCTAAGGGCTCGACCGTAATTGCAATGGACATGGTGCCGCGTATTTCACGGGCGCAGAAAATGGATGCGCTGTCGTCGATGGCCAATATCGCAGGGTATCGCGCGGTGATTGAGGCGGGCAATAACTTTGGTCGGTTCTTTACTGGCCAGATCACAGCGGCTGGTAAAGTACCGCCCGCGAAAGTGTTGGTGGTGGGTGCAGGCGTGGCCGGCTTGGCGGCGATTGGCACCTCTACATCACTTGGCGCGATCACACTGGCATTCGACGTACGTCCAGAAGTTGCCGAACAGGTTGAATCGATGGGTGCCGAATTCGTGTACCTTGATTTTGAGGAAGAACAGGCGGATGGGTCGGCGTCAGGCGGCTATGCCTCTGTTTCCTCACCGGAATTTCGCGAGGCACAGCTGGCCAAGTTCCGCGAATTGGCCCCGGAAGTGGACATCGTGATCACCACCGCGCTGATCCCGAACCGTGAAGCGCCTGAGTTGTGGACCGAAGACATGGTTGCCGCGATGAAACCGGGATCGGTGATTGTCGATCTGGCGGCGGAAAAGGGCGGCAACTGTAAGCTGACCGTGATGGACGAAAAGATAGTCACCAAAAACGGTGTGACCATCATCGGATACACCGATTTCCCAAGCCGGATGGCGGCGCAAGCCTCGACGCTTTATGCAACCAACATTCGCCATATGATGACCGACCTGACGCCGGAAAAAGACGGTGTGATCAATCACAACATGGAAGACGATGTCATACGCGGCTCAACGATTACCCATGAAAAGGCGGTCACGTTCCCACCGCCGCCGCCCAAAGTTGCAGCCATTGCGGCGCAACCGAAAAAGGAAGCGGCGAAAGTGCCGACAGCCGAAGAAAAGCGTGCAGCGGAAGTTGCGGCGTTCAAAACGCAGACCCGCAATCAAGTGACCCTACTGGCCATCGGTGGTGCGCTGTTGCTGACCGTGGGGCTTGTGGCACCTGCCAGCTTCATGCAGCACTTTATCGTGTTTGTTCTGGCGGTCTTTGTGGGCTTTCAGGTCATCTGGGGTGTGGCGCACAGTTTGCACACACCGTTGATGGCGGTGACCAATGCGATCTCTTCGATTATCATTCTTGGGGCGCTGATGCAGATTGGCTCGGCCTCCTTTCTTGTTATTTTGCTGGCGGCGTTGTCGATCTTCATGTGTGGGATCAACATCTTTGGTGGCTTCCTCGTGACACGGCGTATGCTCGCCATGTTCCAGAAATCTTAAGGGGTCGCGGATCATGGATTTTGGTTTTACAACAGCAGCTTACGTCGTAGCGGCAATTCTCTTCATTCTCTCTCTGGGTGGGCTTTCGGGGCAGGAAAGCGCGAAACGCGCGGTGTGGTACGGCATTGTCGGCATGGCGCTGGCGGTGATTGCGACGCTGATAGGGCCGGGGTCGGGTTATTGGCTTTTGTCGATCATCCTGATCGCGGGCGGTGGTGCAATTGGCTACCAATTGGCGACACGGGTACAGATGACGCAGATGCCGGAATTGGTTGCCGCGATGCACTCTCTGGTCGGGCTTGCGGCGGTTTTTGTGGGCTTCATCGCGCATTTCGAAATGAACCGAGTTGCAGGTTTCATGGCAGACGGCGGTGACCCCAAGACGCTGGGAACATTTGCTGCCCTGATCGCCAAGAAATCGACCGTAGAGTTGAACATCCTGCGGGTTGAACTGTTCTTGGGCATCTTCATCGGTGCGGTGACGTTTACGGGGTCTGTCATTGCCTACGGCAAACTGGCAGGACGCGTGACAAGCACAGCACAAAAGCTGCCCGGTGGGCATGTTTTGAATGCAGCGGCGGCGGGTGTCTCGTTGATCTCGCTGATTTGGTACTTCAACACTGGCGGGTTTTTCCCGCTGTTCCTGATGACTTTGGCGGCGCTGTTCATCGGTTATCACCTGATCATGGGCATTGGTGGCGCAGACATGCCTGTCGTGGTGTCCATGTTGAACAGCTATTCCGGCTGGGCCGCGGCGGCGATTGGTTTCTCGCTTGGCAACGACCTGTTGATTGTTGTCGGTGCGTTGGTCGGCTCGTCCGGTGCGATCCTCAGCTACATCATGTGTAAGGCGATGAATCGGTCGTTTGTGTCCGTCATTCTAGGCGGCTTTGGCGGCCCTGCGGGCGAACAAATGGCGGTAGAAGGTGAACAGATCGCCATTGAGGCCGATGGTGTCGCCACGGCGCTGAACGAGGCCGACAGTGTCATCATCATCCCCGGCTACGGCATGGCCGTGGCGCAGGCGCAGGCAGGTGTGGCCGAACTGGTGCGCAAACTGCGCGCCAAGGGCAAGAACGTACGGTTTGCCATCCACCCGGTTGCGGGTCGTTTGCCGGGTCACATGAACGTGCTTCTGGCCGAGGCCAAGGTGCCTTATGACATCGTGATGGAGATGGACGAGATCAACGA
>JBPOFE010000145.1:0-8705 GCA_051252035.1 Sulfitobacter sp. | reverse complement strand
CCAAAGATACCGCCGACACCGTGGACGGCAAAAACATCCAGCGTGTCGTCGATCTTGAATTTGTTACGGATCAGCACCACAGCCTCTTGGCATAGGATGCCCGCAACCGCACCAATCAGGAGCGCCGCCCACGGTCCGACAAACCCGGACGCAGGCGTGATTGAGGCAAGGCCTGCAATCGTGCCGGTGACGATGCCCACCAAAGATGCCTTGCCAAACTTTATCTTTTCCCAAAGCGCCCATGTCAGTGATGCGGTCGCGGCAGAAATATGTGTGACAGTAATTGCCATAGCGGCCCCACCATCAGCCGCCAGTTGTGAGCCGCCGTTAAAGCCAAACCACCCGACCCAAAGCATCGCCGCCCCGATCATTACGAAACCGGGATTATGCGGCGGCGTGGTCTGATGTTTGCGCGGGCCAAGGAAGACCGCGATGATCAGCGCCGCAAGGCCAGCGGTTTCATGCACCACGATGCCCCCGGCAAAATCCTTGACCCCAACTTCGCCAAAGATACCACCATCGGCCAGCATTCCGCCGCCCCAAACCCAATGCACAACCGGTGCATAGCAAAGCAACATCCACAGGCCGGAAAACAGCAGCATGAAGCCAAAGTTGATCCGTTCGACATAGGCACCGACGATCAGTGCAGGTGTGATGATGGCAAAGGTCATCTGAAACGCGAAGAACAGGATTTCCGGGAGCGAGCCAGACAGACTATCGGCTGTGACGCCATTCAGGCCCGCCTTGGCCAATCCGCCCCAAAGGCCGCTTTCACCGGGGCCAAACGCGATGGAATATCCCACAAAAAACCAAAGCACGCTCATCAAGCAGGCGATGGCATAACAATGCATGAACACGCTCAGTACGTTGCGCGCGCGGACCAGACCTCCGTAAAACAACGCCAGTCCCGGCAACGTCATAAACAGAACAAGCGCAGTGGCGGTCATGATCCAGGCGGAATCAGCGGCATTCATTAAGTCTCTCCGAAGTGGTTTATGCGGTTGAGACAGCCAAACCGCGGCACACCTGCGTAGGAAAGGATCGGGGCGCATATTTATTGGGCGAAACTGTGATTGCGTAGTTTTTGAGCGCAGCAGAGCAGGAATTGCCTATTTAGCAGGCGCTTCGTGAAGGGCGGCCAACACAAGGGTCAACGCATGGTCACGCGCCGCGATACGGACCATATCACGGCCCAACGCGCCGAATTCCTGTGTTTCGGTGATACATGTGCCTGCCGTGGCCAATCCAAAACACACACGCCCCTCGGGTTTGTGGTCTGAGCCGCCCGGACCTGCGATGCCGGTGACCGAAACAGCGATCTGCGCATCTGAACGGGCCAACGTGCCTTGCGCCATCTCTTGTGCGGTGGCTTCTGATACGGCGCCATGATCGCGCAGCGTTTGCGCTGACACATTCAGCAAATCCATCTTGGCGGCATTGGTATAGGTCACATAGCCACGGTCGAACATTGCAGATGATCCGGGTAGATCAGTCAGTGCCGCCGCTACCATCCCGCCCGTGCAGCTTTCAGCACAAGCGACCATTATGGACTTTTCGATAGCGTTTTGAAGAATTTGTGCGGCGATATTCATGTGATTATACCCCGTGAGAGAGTGCTGCCAAAGCCATCACACAGATTGCGGCGAATATACCCGCAAAGACATCATCCAGCATCACACCCAAGGCATCGCCGCGCCGATCCGCCCACCCGACGATCCATGGCTTCCAGATGTCGAACAACCGGAACAACGCAAAAGCAGCGATCCAACCGGGCCACATGGCCAGAATGCTGATCTGCATCGACCATGCTGCGTAGCTGAGCGGCAACAGCGCGATCCATTGGCCAACCAATTCGTCCACCACAATCTCGGATGGGTCGTGATCTTCCGCGCCTTCAGTCATCTTGGCCGTGGCCCACCAGCCTTTGAGAAACGCTGCAACAACGCCGATGATCAGCAGAGGAAAGCCGCCAATCACATGGACAAGCCAAGCATAGGGTAGGGCGACCAGAGAGCCCCACGTTCCGGGCGCGGGACGGATGTATCCGACACCCAACAGCGTCGCAATCAGCTTTGCAATTTTCATGACTTCACCAATGTTGCTGTGGCCATACAAGCAATGCCTTCGCCACGACCGGTAAAGCCGAGCCGTTCGGATGTGGTGGCCTTGACCGACACACGGGTCACGTCAATGTTCAATATTTCAGCCATGACACGGCGCATCTCGTCGCTGTGTGGCCCAATTTTCGGATGCTCACAAATCAACGTGCAATCCACATGGGTCAGGGCAAAACCCATTTCATGCACCAACCCAACGGCATGGCGCAGAAATGTATCACTTGCCGCGCCTTTCCATTGTGCATCAGACGGCGGGAAATGCTGGCCAATGTCACCCATCGCCAGCGCACCATAGATCGCATCCGTCACTGTGTGCATCCCCACATCTGCGTCCGAATGTCCGACAAGCCCCTGATCATGCGGTATTTTCACACCACACAGCATCACGTGATCGCCGGGACCAAAGGCATGCACGTCAAAGCCGTTGCCGGTTCGAATGTCCATTCTATTCTCCAATATTCTTGCGGCGCGGGCAAAATCATCCGGTGTGGTGATCTTGATATTATTCGCATCACCGGCGGTCAGTGTCACCGGAATCCCGGCGGCGCGCGCCACCTCGACATCATCGGCGGCGGGGCCATCGTAGGCGTCATGCGCCGCGCGGATCATTGTCAAATCAAACCCCTGCGGCGTCTGCGCCGTGAACAGCCCCGAGCGGTCCATGGTCCCGCTAATCCGGCCCTCTGCACCCCGCCAAAGCGCATCCGTAACGGCAAGTCCCGGTGCAGCGCCTTGTCCCGTGGCCAGCGCATCAATCACGCCTGAGATCACTGCCGCAGATACGCAAGGCCGCGCCGCGTCGTGGATAAGGACATGTGTGCTATTATGAATGGCGGCGAGCCCATTGCGGACAGAGGCGGCGCGCTCGGCACCGCCCGTTGCCACGGTTATTCCTTGTTGAACAAACGCGTCGGCGTGATCCATATCATCGGGGTGCAAAACCACTGCAACCCGGTCTACTCGTGGATGGTTCTGAAACGCCGCAAGCGTGCGATCGATCACGCGGGTGAACCCCAGCATCTGCCATTGTTTCGGCACTTCGCCGCCCGCACGGGTGCCACGCCCGGCGGCAACGATCAGAGCAGTAATGGTCATATGGTGAGCGCTTTTTGCATATTGCCTGTCTAGGCAAAGGAGGGCATCCGCGCAATCGCTCCCTATCTGTGCCTAAAATTTAAGCACAGGCACAAGAAACGCCACGTCTTTCCGGCCTATTTCATTGAGCTTGCAGCACCTTGCCGCTACACCTCACGCACTTCCGTATGGATTAAGGATTAAGCATGTGACGCAGCACCCGCTGCCTTTTGACCCACTCTTCCCGGTTTTTCTGGCCCCGATGGCTGGAATCACCGATCTGCCGTACCGTAATTTGGTGGCGTCCTTTGGGGCGGGATTGGTCGTATCCGAAATGGTGGCGAGCCACGAATTGCTGTGCCGCAGTCCGGGCACCCGCGAAAGAGCGGAACTTGGGTTGGACGTTGCTGGCACTGCCGTACAGATCGCGGGACGCGAAGCCGCACCAATGGCCGAAGCTGCGCGGATGATCGAAGCGCAGGGCGCGCGGATCATCGACATCAACATGGGCTGTCCTGCGAAAAAGGTCACTCAGGGCGCTTCCGGGTCGGCGTTGATGAAAACCCCGGGCCATGCGTTGCGACTGATCGAAGCTGTGGTGGGCGCGGTCACTGTGCCGGTGACGCTCAAGACCCGGTTGGGCTGGGATGATGCGATGCTGAATGCTACCGATATTGCGGTGCGGGCAGAGGCGGCAGGCATCCGGATGATCACCATTCATGGCCGCACCCGCTGCCAATTTTACAAAGGCTGCGCCGATTGGAATGCCATCCGCCGTATCAAGGACGCGGTGCGCATCCCGGTGATTGCAAATGGCGATATTGTCGATACAGGCAGCGCCCGCATGGCATTAGCGCAATCCGGCGCCAATGGTGTTATGGTCGGGCGCGGGGCGCAGGGCAAGCCGTGGCTATTGGCGCAGATGGGTCATGACATTTACAGCACGCCAGCACCAAGTATTCCCTCGGGAACTGCGTTTGAGGCAATGGTCCAAACGCACTACGAGGCGATGCTTGGCTTTTACGGTCCGCAACATGGCATGCGCGTCGCACGCAAACATCTGGGGTGGTACATGGACACCTGCGGCACGCCTACGGACCTGCGCCGTGCGGTGCTGACAGCCAAAACGGTGGCTGAAACGCAAGACCTGATCACCCAAGCCATGCAGTTCGAACCCTGTCAGGCCGCCGCATGAAGTCGGATTTGCGCATCTGGGCATCGCTGCCAGTCCCCGCCGTGATCATCGCGCCGGATGATCGGATCGTCGACATCAACCCCGCCGCTGAAGGGTTCCTAAACGCCTCGATGAAAACTGTCGCAGGGGTGCCTGTGTGGGATATCATCGCGGTGGATGATCCGCTTGAGGTGGCCTTTGCGCGCGCCCGCGAACAAAGCACGCCGCTGTTTGTGAACGACGTCGATGTAGGCTCCGGTCAGCGTGCGCCGTTGCAATGCGGATTGCAAATCGCACCGCTGTCAGAAGCGCCGGGACATATGATCATGATGATCACCCCGCGTGAATTGGCCGGACGCATGACGCAAAACCATACGGTGAAATCCGCTGCCAAATCCGCTGTCGGCATGGCCGAAATGCTGGCGCATGAGATCAAGAATCCGCTGGCTGGGATCACGGGGGCTGCACAACTGCTGTCAATGAACCTAAGCGCAGATGAGCTGGAACTCACAGACCTGATTGTCGCCGAAAGCCGCCGCATCGTGAAACTGCTGGAGCAAGTCGAACAATTTGGCAACTTGACCGTACCGGAGCGGAAACCCGTCAACCTGCATGATGTGCTGGACCGCGCGCGGCGGTCTGCACTGCTGGGTTTTGGTGCGCAGATGAAGATTATTGAGGATTACGATCCGTCGCTGCCTTTGGCCTTGGGTGACAAGGACCAATTGCTGCAGGTCATCCTGAACCTGCTCAAGAACGCCTCAGAAGCAGCGGGCGAGGGCGGCGGCACCATCCGGCTGCACAGTTACTTCGAACATTCGTTCCGGTTGCGCCGGGCTGATGGTTCTGGTCAATCGCTGCCCTTGCAGATTGAAATTATTGATGACGGCCCCGGATTGCCCGAACACATCAAAAGCGATGTGTTTGACCCGTTTGTGTCAGGTCGGGAAAACGGCACGGGGCTTGGTCTTGCGCTGGTCAGTAAAATCATCTCGGAACATGGCGGGTGGATTTCTGTCACCTCTGTGCCCGGCAACACTGTGTTTCGCATATCCCTGTCCCGCGCGCCTTTAGATGAGGAGAAGATATAATGGATGGCACCGTTCTGGTCGCTGACGACGACCGCACGATCCGCACCGTTTTGACCCAAGCGCTGACGCGGGCAGGATGCAAAGTGCATGCGACATCAAGTCTGACGACGCTGATGCGCTGGGTCGCTGAGGGCAAAGGCGATTGCGTGATCACGGACGTGGCGATGCCCGACGGCAACGGTTTGGAAATGTTGCCCAAGATTTCGACCGACCGCCCAGAGTTACCAGTCATCGTCATCTCAGCACAAAACACCATCATGACGGCGATCAAAGCGGCAGAGGCGGATGCCTTTGATTACCTGCCAAAACCATTTGACTTGCCCGATCTCATGAAGCGCACCGCACGCGCACTGGACCGAAAAGGCGCGCCAGAACGTGTGGTTTCGGGCGGTGAGTACACGACCGAAGACCAATTGCCCTTGGTCGGCCGCACGCCCGTGATGCAATCGCTGTACCGTGTTGTCGCACGGGTGATGAACACCGATTTACCAGTGCTGATCTGGGGCGAAAGCGGGACGGGTAAATCACTGATCGGCAAGGCGATCCATGACTTTTCCGACCGACGCAGCTTGCCATTCGTGACTGTCACCACAGCCGATCTACAAGACATCGAAGGACCGGCGCGGGTGCTCGCGCGGGTGCGCGGCGGCACACTCCTGATTGATGAAATCGGTGACATCCCACAGGATTTACAGGCGCGGATCGCCCGGATGATGGATGCCCCCGGTGAGTACAGCCCGCGATTTTTGGCCACCAGCCAATCCGATTTGGCTGCGGCGATGAAAGAGGGCAGCCTGCGTCGCGATCTATATTATCGGCTATCCGGGGCGACACTGCATGTGCCAAACCTGCGGGATCGGGTCGAGGATATTGAATTGCTAGCCGCGCATTTTCTGGACCGGACCGAAGGTGGCAACATGAGCGCGCGACGCCTGTCAGATGGTGCGCTCAAGGTGTTTGCGAATTATTCATGGCCCGGCAATGTCCGGCAATTGGAACATGCTATGCGGCAACTAGCCCTGACCAGCCGCGCCCCGGTGATTGCCCAAGTCGAGGCCGAAAATGTGCTGGGTGAACAGCCCGATCCCGAACCACTGCACGCGATCGCCAACACCGAACGCCTTGGGGCGTCAGTTGAGCGGCATTTGCGGCGCTATTTTGATCTGCACGGCAATATGTTGCCACCAGCGGGCCTGTATGCGCGGATACTACGCGAAATTGAGGGGCCGTTGATCGAAATTGCACTGGCCGCAACCGCTGGAAATCAGGCCAAATGTGCTGATTTATTGGGTATCAACCGAAATACTTTGCGCAAGAAGATCACCGACCTCGATATTGAGGTGACACGCGGTCGCAAAATGATGTAAAACAGCCACATAACCGTGGCCATCAGGTATCAACCCTGATCAGGACCACATAATATGGCGGGTGGTGCGGTAGCGCACCACATCATTGGGTGAGAACAGCGGTGGCAACGCGGTCACGCAGCATTACACTTGAACGGATCGGCCATTTGCGCCGGATCAAACGCGTGCGCAGCGCGTTTACGCTGGGCCTCGTTATGCTTGGTCCGGTTTTGGCGATGGCGACCTATCTGATACTGGGGCCGCTTGGTCAAAGCGCCAACACGCCCGGTCTGCGTTTGATCCTGCTGTTGGATCTTGTCTATGTCCTGTTGATTGCCGCCCTTGTTCTAAGCCAAGTCGCGCGTTTGATCGCGGCGCGACGGGCCAAATCAGCAGGGTCGCGGTTGCACCTGCGGCTTACCGGCGTTTTTGCATTGATGGCGTTGATCCCGACGGTAACGGTTGCGGTATTTGCGGGGCTGACGGTGAATGTTGGCCTTGAGGGATGGTTCTCGGATCGGGTCAGCGGCGTTGTCAGCAACTCACTCGCCGCCGCTCAGGCCTATGAGGCCGAACAGCGCGAAGATTTGATTGAGGATGCCACAGCCCTTGCCCGCAGCATCGACAATGCCCGCCGCCAAGGCATCGCGTTAAGTGACAGTGACTTGTTGGGCGAAGGCCAGCGGCAAGTGCAACGTGGGCTGCGTGAGGCCTATCTTATTGATGGTACGGCACAAATCAGGGCGCGCGGGGATCGATCTTATCTTTTCGACTATGAAAAACCCACCGCCGCACAAATGGAAGCCGCAGCGGAACAAGATGTGCTGGTCATCGAAGACTGGCCCAACAACGAATTTCGCGCGCTGGTGCAGATGACCTCTTTTGTGGATCGCTATCTTTACATCAGCCGTGATGTGGATGGCGAAATCCTGTCCCTACTGGATGAAACCAAAGAGACCGTGCGTCTTTATCAGCAACTGGAATCAGAACGCGGGCGGTTGTTGTTTGAATTTGCGCTGGTCTATCTGGCCTTTGCCGTGATCTTGATTTTGGCCGCGGTCTGGCTTGGCCTGTGGTTTGCCGAACGCTTGTCTGGTCCGGTCGGGCGCTTGACCGGGGCCGCGCAACAGGTCGGTGCGGGTGACTTGAACGTACAAGTCCGCGAGGAAGACGGCGATGATGAGATTGCGATGCTGGGTCGGTATTTCAACCAGATGACCAAGCAGCTCAAAGGTCAACGCGAGACCTTGCTGGACAACACCCGACAGATTGAACGCCGCCGCCGCTTGTTTGACTCGGTACTGAGTTCGGTTACATCCGGCGTTGTCGGCCTTGATCCAGAGGGGCGCGTGACCTTTGTGAACCGCTCTGCCATGCGGCTGCTGGATTGGACCGAAGACCAACAATCACTGGCGCTTACCGTTGCGATACCCGAATTTGGCCCGCTGTTCGATACGGTCAAAACCGGATCAAGTGAAGTGGCCCAGGGCGAGGTGAAAGTGTCGCGGCAAGGGGCGATGGAAAACCTCTTGGTGCGCATGGCGACCCGGCGCGCTGAAGACGGGCGGCTCGAAGGTTATGTGGTTGCCTTTGACGATGTCACCGACCTGGTCAGCGCGCAACGCATGGCCGCTTGGGGTGACGTGGCCCGCCGCATTGCCCATGAGATCAAAAACCCACTGACGCCGATCCAGCTCAGCGCTGAACGCATCAAACGCAAGTTTGGCCGCAACATGGAAGGCGAGGATGCCGAGGCACTGGACCAGATGACCGGCGTGATCATCCGCCAAACCGGTGATCTGCGCCGCATCGTCGACGAGTTCAGCAAATTTGCCCGCATGCCTGAGCCTGAAACCAGTGAACAGGACATCAAGCAACTGGTGCGCGACGCAGTACTTTTACA
>JBPOFE010000144.1:0-8724 GCA_051252035.1 Sulfitobacter sp. | reverse complement strand
GCCTTTGCGCGCCACGGTTGCGACTTGAACCAGCCAGCACCATAGGCCGTGGCAACCAATGCCAGCGCCCCCGCGAGGTTAACCAACAACACCGTCACCGTGGCGCGGCCTGTCATATCCATCACAAAGCCCATCAGACGTGCGGCAAACATCGACACCACGAACACCGCAAGGGATTGTTGACCCACTTTGAGGATGATCGTAACCAACCCACCCCATGCGGTGGCCAGCGCACCCGTGCCACGCGCCAACAAGTTCGCGCCTTTGTCCCCTGCGATCACCCATGCCAGATAGGCCAGCGACAGGAAATGCACATAGCGAAACAGGCCAAAATCGGATTTGTCGATCAGGCCCTTGATCGCAAGGCGCGTTTCAATCACCGGATTGCCCGCCTCTGTTACAAAGAACCAATCGCGGGAAATGGCGCGGATGCCGATGCTCGACAAGGGGATATTTGCAAGGACGACAAAGGCTGCGATGGCGATCAGCAGGTTTGTAACAGGGGGTTTTGGCAACCAGCCACGCATAAACGCAAAGCCGGTGAAAAAGATCAATTGCCAACCAAACGGATTGAAAAACCATGTGCGGTCCGACCATGGTTCGGCGGGCAAGGCAAAATGCAGGTTTTCCAATCCGAGCCTTGTCAGCAGCGCATCTTGCGCCATCAGCCAGATTGCAATCACGAAGACGGCGACCAATCCCAGATGGACCCGCGACAAGGCCATGACAATCGGCATCATCAACAGGACAACCATATACATCGGCAAAACGTCGAAATAATTCGGCACATAGGTCAGTGTCACCAAGCCGATGAGCGGCTCGGCCGGGTCTTCGAAGAACTTCCACAGGTTCAGCGACCCGATGTAGTTTTTGTCAAAACCGCCATAGTGATCAATTGCCGCCAGCAGGGCAGCTGTGGCGACAAACAGACCGATATGCGCCCAATAGACCTGCCAGACGCGGAATGCCACGCGCGCCGATCCCAGCCGCCAGCCCATACGGTCAAAACCGCCGCCAAAGGCAATGGCGCTGGCCATGCCGGAACAGAATACAAAAATTTCAGTGGCGTCGGAGAACCCCCAGCGGGCCGGGATCCATGAGCTTAGAAAATTTCCCGGCGTATGGGCGATAAGGATGATGAACATCGCAATGCCGCGAAAGAAATCAAGGCGCAGGTCGCGCACGCGGGTCTGAGACTGCGCACCAAGGGCGGTGACAGGCCGGGACGGTATTGATGTGGTATCGGCAATGGTCATGGCCGCGATTTGATCCAGTATAGATAGGTGTTACTGAGCGGGGATACTGCGTGCGCGGGACAGGCGATCAAACCGGGTTGCGGTAAATCTGTCTTCGTTTCCGGCACGCAGGGCCAACCGTTCAAGCAAGATGGTTTCAGTCGCGTCGAAATGGCCCGCACGCAGTCCCGCGTCAATGGTCATCCGTTCAAACACGTCACGTTGAGCGTGACTACCTCCGATTGTTTGCATTTTTGGGCGGGCATCCGCCAGTTTCACAAAAGCATCGCCATACCGCCCCTCTGCAAAGGCGTTCAACCCGGCAAGGGCGGTAACGCCGGGGTCAGCGACTCGGGACGCCATATCACCTGATTGGCGGGCATCGCGGGCGAAACGTGCGGTCATGGCCTGTTTCGCTTCACCTTTTTCAGCGCCTGCAAGAGCGAGCATGTAATGTAGATCAGCGAACACCAAACAGCCGTCTTCGACACGGTTTTCTGAAAATGCGGCAAGCTCTTCCCAGCGGTTGCCGACTTTGATACCCTCAAGTTCGAGCCGCATAAGCAGGGATGTGGCGTTGGAAATGTCGCGGTAATCGTCGGTTTTTTCAACACGGATTTGCGTGTCATAAAGCGCGAGGGCGACATCCAATTCACCGCGGTCCAGATGCAGCAACGCCTTGTGCCACCAGACGTGATAGCGGAAGTTGTTGGACCCATCCCATGCGCTTTTGTTTTCTTCAATCAGCGTGATCCCGGCATCCGGTTCAGCCCGCATATCATGAACATGCGCCACCGCATGCAGCCCCCAAGCATCATCAGGCGCATATACCAAACCTGCGCGTCCGGTTTTTTCAGCCGCGGCATAATCCCCGGTTTCTTCCAATGTAAAGGCGTGACATCCCATGACATAGCCGCGCAGCGGGTGGTCCGGCCCATGTGCCGCCAGTACCCGTTCAATCGAATTGCGCATGCCGCGCGCATCGCCCAGAATGAACCGGATGGCGTGACTGACTTTGGCAGACAATGTATCGTTGGGGTGCGCGCTCAACACATCTTCGATGGCGGCAATTGCGCCTGTCGGGCTGTCGGCCAGCCAGCGGTCAAGCGCCGTGAGCCACCCTTGCTCGCGTGTTGTAATTGGCCCGGCGGCAAGGGCCGCATGTGCAGCGCTACGTGCATCTTCCGCCACTTGCCACAGCTCTGATCGCCCCATCATCAGCGAAAACAATCCGCGTGCGGCATGGCCCATGACAAAATCAGGTTCCGCCGTCAAAACAGCGCCAAGATGTTGAGGGGTCGCCGCCTGATGCGCCAAAAAAGCCAGCGTCATGCTATTCCACGCCTCAAGTGCTGCAGCGGTTTTCAACGTCACAGGGGCGTTGCAGATATCAGGGGTCATCATATATGCCTTTCGGTGTCACGGGTTAAGCGACAGCATTACCCGCAAATGGTGCCGCAATGAACGTCGGCAGGCCGCGCAACACGTCAACGTGAAGCGCCCTAAGGTATTCGTGATCCAATGTGTCAAAAATTTAGTCGCGCCGTGGGTGTATGGGCGGGTTATCGCGCAAAAACAGCGGCGTAGCGGGGAATCATTCGGTTTGTTTCGCCGATGTCGGCCCCCATGTTTCCAATACATCATTGGTGTCTTGCCCAAATCGCGGCGGCGGGCGGTCATAGCGTATTGGGGTGCGCGACAGCTTTAGTGGATTGCCCAAAAGGCGCAGGCCACCTGTGTCGACATCATCGCGGGGCACATCAACCACGGTGCCACGCGCAGCAGCCTGATCCGACATCAGTGCTTCACCGACAGTATGGATCGGGCCGCAAGGCACGTTGACCGCTTGAAGCCGCGCCAGCATGTCCGCCTTGGGAATTTCACGCATAGCGGGCTTAATGAGGTCCATCAAGTCGGCGCGGTTGTCGATGCGTGATTGGTTGGTTGTGAAACGGGTGTCGCTGGAAAGTCCGGTCAAGCCAACGGCGTCACAGTACCGCGCAAATTGCGCATCATTGCCCACCGCGAGCAGGAAATGCCCATCGGCACATTCAAACGCATCATAGGGTACAATATTGGGGTGCGCATTGCCGCGCCGCTTGGGTTCCTCGCCCGAAGTCAGGAAATTTGTGCCCTCGTTGACCAGCCATGCCATTTGCGCATCAACCAGCGATAAATCAATGTGCTGACCTTCCCCCGTGGCATCGCGGTGGCGCAGGGCCGCCAGAATACCAATGGTCGCATACATGCCGCACATCACATCGGCTATGCCCACACCGACCTTGGTGGGCATGCCGTCCGGGTCGCCCGTGATCGACATGATCCCGCCAAAGCCCTGCGCCATCAGGTCATAGCCCGGTTGGCTGCGGTTCGGTCCGGTCTGGCCAAAACCAGAGATTGAGCAATAGACCAATGATGGGTGTGCCGTGAGCAACGTCTTATGATCCAGCCCGTATTTGACCAAGCCGTCGGGTTTGAAGTTCTCAATCACCACATCGGCGCGCGCGGCGAGATGACGCAAGGTAGCTTGGCCGTCATCCGTGGCAATGTCGACAGAAATAGAGCGTTTGTTGCGGTTCGCGGCCATGAAATAGGCGCTAAGATCGGTACGGTTACCATCCTTATCCAGCGCATAATTTGGCCCCCAGCCGCGCGTATCGTCGCCTTGGGTCAACGGATTCTCGACCTTGATGACCGTTGCCCCCAGATCGCCGAGCAATTGGGTACAGGTTGGCCCGGCCAAAATGCGGCTGAGGTCGAGGACAAACAGCCCGTCCAATGCCCCCTTAGATGCGGCCATCATACGCCCCCCGGTCAATCACAGCGGCAATCACGGTGAACGTGTCTGACACCAAGGCATCGTTCAATGCGGTCTTTAACGCGTCGCGGCTGCGCACGGTGACGCCCGCGCCGCCAAATGCCACCCCCATCGCGGCAAAGTTATGCTGCGCAAAATCAACGCCATGGTTGGTTAACTGACGTTCACGCTGTTTCTTTTCGATCAGGGCAAGAGAGGCATCAACAAAGACAACAAAGATCGGTGCGAGGTTCAGTTCCGCCGCTGTGGCCAGTTCGCCCACAACCATCAGGAAACCAGCATCACCTGAAAACGAAACAACCGTGCGATCGGGTGACGCCAGTTTTGCGCCAATTGCCATCGGCACGGCACATCCCATGGTACAGAGCGCCGAGGATTGCATCAGTGCGCGTGGTTCAAAACACTCCCACATTTGGCTGAGCAGAATACGGTGTGCGCCACTGTCGGCGGAGGCAATTGCGTCGCGCGGTAAAACGGTGCGGCAGGTGTCGATGATTGCAGCAGGTCCCCAATCTTCGTCCCGGCGAAACGCGTCCGAGAGCGCAGATTTGAGTTGGTAAATCTCGCCGTCAGGCCAAGTTTCAACCACGTCAAGACCGTCGCTCAGCGCGCGCAAGGTCGCGGCGCAATCGGTTACGAAATTTAGTGAGGATTGGTGCATATAGTGGTGGTTTGGTGCGGCGGTGATGTCGATGACATTGTGGCTATCGGGCGTCCAGACATCCCGCCATCCGGGGCGCATTTCGATGGGGTCATAGCCGACACAGAGGATCAGGTCAGCGGATTTTACAAATGGCAACAGGTGTTGGTCCGCTAAGGGCGACAGCCCCGCACCGCCCAAAGCCAGCGCATGATCCTCGGGCAACATGCCTTTGGCTTTGTAGGTGGTGATCACCGGGACATTGTGATCTTCGGCAAATTCGATGATCGCCGCTTCGGCCCCTTGGTTCATCGCATCGACACCGACGATCATCACCGGGCGCTGCGTGTTTTCCAGCCAGCCGCGTGCGGTGGCAAGGTCGGGCCCGGTTGGGGCGCTGGGTGATGCAGGCGCGCGTGGGGCAGGCACGGTGGCAGGGATACGCGCGTCCGCAACAGAGATCGGCACGTCGATATGCACCGGGCCGTGCCGGCCTTCGGTGGCGATGGCCACGGCCTTGTCCGCGATGCTATGCGCGGCACCGGCGGTTAGAGAAAAGCTCGCCTTGGTGATGGGGCGAAAGACGGCTTGCTGGTCAATCACTTGATGGGTGTAACGCACGACTTCATCCGCATCCATGCAGCCGGAAATCACGATCAGTGGCACTTGATCCTGCAGGGCGTTGGCCACGGTGTTGACGCCGTTTAACGTGCCGGGGCCAATGGTGCCGACCAGAATGGCGGGCGCATGATCGCGGTGATGCACGCCCTCGGCGATAAAGCCGGCGGCGTTTTCGTGTTTCGCCAGAATGAACCGAATGCCCGCCGCTTCAAGCGCATCAATCACGGTTAATACTTCACCCCCCGGCATGCCAAACGCCGTACGGCACCCGGCAGCATAAAGGCGGCGGGCGAGGGCATCGGCGGCGCGGATTGTATCGGACATGGGGCGGGCCTTTCATACAACGTTTCACGCGCTAAAAACCACGCTGTTCAGTCAGAAGCAACTCACTGTTGGGTGGGGTTTGTTGCAGCTTGGGCTGCATTGAAAGAGCGTAATGGCAACTTTGCGCCCATTGTGTCGTTGGCGGTGTACAGGTATCCAATTTTTCGGCTTGGTATTCAAAGGCAGCAAAACAATGGAACTCAGTGTTTTCCGTTGGGCTACATCTCAAGACTATGATGTGCTTGGCCGCGTCATGTTCGATGCGGTCCATAAAGGAAGTAGTCCTTATTCAGATTCTCAAAGAAGAGCATGGATTGCTGAACCCCGCAGTGGGGATGTTTGGAATGAAAGATTAGCAAATCAAGACGTCCTACTCGCAGAAATGGAAAACGAGATTGTCGCATTTATGAGTTTGGCAAAAAACGAATATTTGGACTTTGCCTATATTCTTCCCGCTTACAGAGGCCATGGACTTTTCCGTCAGCTATATGAGCGCATTGAGGAACGAGCTGTCGAACTGGGGCATCTACGGATATGGGTACACGCAAGCTTGATGGCGGCACCAGCCTTTGAACGGATGGGCTTTGAGCGATTGAAACGCGAAAGTGTACAGCTTGGCGTTCAGCGACTTGACCGGTTTGAAATGGAAAAACACCTTTCCTAGTGAAAAGGTGCAATTGGGTTGCCCCCACCACGTCTGTCTTTCAGTCGATAGGTCCGCAAAGCGGGAAGCCTAACCTCCACTAAAATACAGCGCGTGCTGATTACCGCCGACGATCACGCCGCGCGGACATTGGCTGAAACGCCACGCCAACATGCGCCTCGCAATAGGGCTTGCCCTGTTTCACGGGCAGGCCACAGAACCAGAAATCCTCGGTCGCGGGGTCACCCACGGGCCATTTACAGGTGCGTTCGGTCAATTCCATCAGGCCGATTTTCTTGGCCTTCTTCTCGACCTCATTGACCTTGGCAAGTGCCTCGGGGCTAATCTCGTTTGCAGAGGGTTGCGGTGGCAAGGGTTGCCCCGCCGGAATGATTTGTTTGCGCGCAGGCAGGCTTTGCTTAGGCGGGGTGGCCGATTGCGTCTGCATGATCGGGCCATCTTTTTTCTCAGGCGTGGCTGCGGCCTTGGCCTTTGGTTCTGCCTTGGGCGCGGCCTTGGCCTTTGGCTCTGCCTTGGCGGCAGTGCCTGTGGTGGCACGATTGGACAGGCCCAAACGGTGGACTTTGCCAATCACGGCATTGCGGGTCACGCCGCCCAATTCCTTGGCGATCTGGCTTGCGGATTGGCCTTCGCCCCACATTTTTTTCAAGATCTCTACGCGGTCATCGGTCCAGGACATATGGGGTTCCCCAGTTAAAAAGCGGCCCCTTAGGCTGGACCGCTTTGTCATTTATCAGACGCCATTTTACGCTCTTGGTCGGTGGGCGCAAGCGGTGATCCGTCAGGCGCTGGTATGGGGCCGTGGGATTTGTGGTTTCAAGCGTGCCTCGCGCAGCGCAAGCAACACCGCACCGGCGATGATGATGCTCGCCCCGATCCAAGTCACAACATCCGGTATCACGTTGAAAAATAATATATCGTAAAGGGCAGCAAAAATCAGCGTTGCATAGCTGAACGGCGCGACAAAGCTGGCGTCGGCGCGGGCCATGGCGTTCACAAAACAGGTTTGTGCGATGGCCATACAGCCGCCAATCCCCGCCAAAATACCCCATTGCGCGGGCGTGGGCATTTGCCAGACGGCAAGGACGGCAACCGAAGAAATGACCAGACCCAAGGTATTGTTGATCAATAATATCTGAAACGGGCTTTCGCGGCCGGCAAGTTTCTTGATGAAAATAAGCTCCAGTCCCATGACGGCCGCCGCGGTTAAGGCAAGCAGAGCCGCAGGTTGAAAGCTGTCAGGCGTTGGGCGCAGCAAAATGAACGCACCTGCCAGCGCCATCACAGCCGCAGACCACCGCACCCGACCGACTTTTTCGCCCAAAAGCGGAATCGCCAGCATCATCCCAAACACCGGATTGAGAAACGAGATCGCTGTGGCATCTGCCAGTGGGATAAAGGCCACGGCGGCAAACATGCAGGTCACACCGCCCCATCCAAATACGGTGCGCGATATATGCAGTGGCCAATGCGGCTTGGCGATTGTTGGGCGCAGCATCAGTGCTGCAGAACTCAGCGTCAGGAAGGCAAACAGGAATCTCCCATGGCTGATTTGCAAGGCATGCAACGGTGGGCCGATTGTCGTTGTCCCCAGCATTTTTGCCATCAAAGTGGTGGCCGCAATAAAGGCTGTCGCCAGCAGGATCAGCGCGGCAGCCAAGGCATTGTTCTGGGTTTTTTCGATATACATGGAGCATCCTATGCAGGTCCGCTTGTTTCCCTGCAATCGCGAAATTACTGCTTTACGCGCAGTACCTTTGCGCCTTATGCATATCCCATGATCAACCGCGCCACATATACCATCCGACGACGCATCCGCTAGCGTCACCCCGCGCGGCCCCTTACCGGGGCTGATCCATCTGCCACGTTTTGGCACCTTTACCCAAATCACCATTGACCCTTTGCTGTCCGCATGGCCATCTGACGCCCTGACGCAGCCCAATCACAGGATTTTCCCGATGATCCCTTCTGTTTTGCCGACCTATAACCGCGCGCCCCTGAGCTTTGTCAAAGGCGAAGGGTCTTGGATGATCGAGGCAGATGGCCGACGTTTTCTGGATCTGGGTGCCGGGATTGCGGTGAATGCGCTGGGTCATGCGCACCCTGTCTTGGTCAAGGCGTTGACCGATCAGGCGCAGGCGTTGTGGCATACATCAAACCTCTATCAAATTCCTCAGCAACAGGGTTTGGCCGACCGACTGGTCGAACATACCTTTGCCGACACTGTGTTTTTCACCAATTCTGGCACCGAAGCCTGCGAATTGGCTGTGAAAATGGCGCGCAAATATTTCTATGACAAAGGTGAGCCTGACCGTACCGACATCATCACCTTCTCTGGGTCATTTCATGGCCGATCTGCGGCGGGCATCGCGGCGGCGGGGTCTGAGAAAATGACTAAGGGTTTTGGTCCTTTGCTGCCCGG
>JBPOFE010000143.1:0-8837 GCA_051252035.1 Sulfitobacter sp. | reverse complement strand
TATTGCCCCAGATCCTTGGCCAGCGCTTTTGACAGCGCGTTCACCGGACCGCGGTCATTGCCATCGTCGTCCATCGATTCAGAGACCGACAGACGCTTTTCACCGTCGACTTTCACCACGACAACAGCTTCAGATAACGTGATCATTTTGTTGTATTTATTTTTGCGCCGCTCGACCGTCACCCGGTAGCGTTTGACTTCAAATAAGTCCGGCATCCGGCCCAACACATCGCGTGCCAGCAGCTCAAAGCTCGCCTGTGCCGTGTCATAGGAATAACCCTGCGCTTCGCGCTCCTTAACCACTTCTAGGATGCGGCCCAGCGCAGGATCACCTTTTTCCACGTCCAATCCGGCGCTCGACAAACGGCGGCGCAGGTTGGATTGGCCCGCTTGATTCGACATTGGAATAATGCGCGCGTTGCCGACCAACGCGGGGTCGATGTGTTCGTAGGTCGACGGGTCTTTGATGATGGCGCTGGCATGTAGCCCAGCCTTATGGGCAAAGGCGCTGGAGCCGACAAACCCAGCCTGTCGCAAAGGCACCCGGTTGAGAATTTCATCAAGCATGCGGCTGGTCCGCGTCAAGCTCTGCAAAGCATCCGTTGTGACCCCAGTTTCATATGTGCTGGCATAGGGTTCCTTGAGCAACAGGATCGGGATCAGTGTGGTCAGGTTCGCATTGCCGCAGCGTTCGCCCAAGCCATTGAGCGTGCCTTGAATTTGCCGCGCACCTGCATCAACTGCGGCCAGCGAACAGGCCACTGCGTTTTCGGTATCGTCATGGGTGTGGATGCCCAAGTGGTCGCCGGGGATACCAGCCGCAATGACTTCCGATGTGATGCGCCCGACTTCGGCGGGCAAGGTCCCGCCGTTGGTGTCGCACAGCACAATCCAGCGTGCGCCTGCATCATAGGCGGCTTTAACGGTTTGTAATGCGTAATCGGGGTTGGCGCGGTAGCCATCAAAGAAATGTTCCGCGTCAAACAACGCCTCGCGTTTTTGCGCCACCAGATGTGCGATGGATTTGGCGACGTTGTCAGTGTTTTCATCCAAGCCGATGCCCAGCGCGGTTTTGACGTGAAACTCATGGGTTTTACCGACAAGGCAGACGGTCTTTGTGTTGGCATTCAAAACCGCCGCCAGCACATCGTCGTTTTCCGCAGACATCCCGTTGCGTTTGGTCATGCCGAAGGCCGCCATCTTGGCGCGGGTTTTGGGTGCATCATCGAAAAACGCGGAATCTGTCGGGTTGGCACCGGGCCAGCCGCCTTCGATATAATCCACACCCAGCGCGTCGAGGACGGATGCGATCTGGCGTTTTTCGTCCGTAGAGAACTGCACGCCTTGGGTTTGCTGCCCATCGCGTAGCGTAGTGTCGTAGAGGTAGAGGCGTTCTCGGGTCATGGGTGACCTCCGTCGGTGGGTGCAGTGAACTGCACCTTACGTTTGGCGGCGGTAAGATGGGGTTTAACCCACCATGCGGTGTTAATTGATTGCGCGCCAGCATTTCCAAATACCCGTTCGTGCACTTGGCTCGAACAGCGCCCAACCACCCCCATTTTGCCGTAGGCAAACCTACGGTTTGGCGGTGGGCGCTTCGCTCCCCCCCGTAGTAAGGCGCAGTTCTCTCGTGAAGGTCCCACGCTCACAAGACACCTTCCAAATTCGAACGATCAAACCCCGCTGGCGCTGTCAGTTTGACTCCCGCTTTGCTCATTTGAACCTCAACGCCTGCCGACACCAGCGCCGCCTTGATGCGATCCACCTCGGAAAAATCCTTGGTCTCCATCGCCGTCACACGCGCGTCAGTCAACAACGCCTCAATATCTGTTAGGTCAACAACTTTGGCTTCTACCCAAGCTGGAACCAGGTCGCCCATGAGTCCTAGAATTTCTAGCGATGATCGCAAAGCCACGGCATCACCGGCATGGGCAAGCTGGTGGCATTCAGCCAGCACACCATGGGTATTCAAGTCGTCGGCCAGAATATCCACCACATGTGGTTCCGGCTTTCTCTGCGGCATGGCGTCGACAGCCAGCGCATACCACTTCCTAAGAGTCCTCTCTGCCTCTTCCCGCTTCTTCTCCGTCCAATCCATCGGCTTGCGATAATGCGTGCTCAACATCACAAACCGGATGACCTCGCCGGGCACGCCCTGATCCAGCAAATCCCGCACGGTAAAGAAGTTCCCCAGTGACTTGGACATCTTTTTGCCCTCGACCTGCAACATC
The DNA here is from genome assembly GCA_051252035.1 of Sulfitobacter sp. GTDB lineage: Bacteria > Pseudomonadota > Alphaproteobacteria > Rhodobacterales > Rhodobacteraceae > Sulfitobacter. The sequence continues at coordinate 6,607 of JBPOFE010000143.1, read as the reverse complement.
TCGTTGTGCATCCAGACGTTGGCAAACTCATGCCCGGCACATTTCGACTGCGCGATCTCGTTCTCATGGTGCGGAAACATCAGGTCATTGCCACCCCCATGAATGTCGAAATGCGCGCCCAGCAGGTCATGCGCCATGGCGGAGCATTCGATGTGCCAGCCCGGACGGCCACGGCCCCACGGGCTGTCCCACCCCGGCGTTTCGGCGTCCGAAGGTTTCCACAGGACAAAATCCATCGGGTCTTCTTTGTAGGGGGCCACCTCGACCCGCGCACCTGCAATCATATCGTCCACGGACCGCCCGGATAACGCGCCGTATTCCTTATAGGACCGCACCCGGAACATCACATGCCCCTCAGCAGCATAGGCGTGGTCCTTGGCGATCAAATCTTCGATCATCGCCACCATCTGCGGAATATAGGCCGTCGCACGTGGCATGGCGTTCGGCTCCAGCGCCCCGACAGCGCCCATATCATCCAAAAACCACTGCGTGGTTTCGGCCGTAATATCGCCAATCGACCGCCCTGATTCAGCCGCCCGCGCGTTGATCTTGTCATCCACATCCGTGAAATTGCGCACATAGGTGACGTGATCAGCCCCATACACATGGCGCAGCAACCGATAAAGCACATCAAACACAATCACTGGCCGCGCGTTGCCGATGTGGGCCCGGTCATAAACCGTAGGACCACAGACATACATTCGCACGTCATCCTTGTTGATCGGCTCAAAGATCTCTTTGCGGCGGCTCTTGGTGTTGTGCAGTTTGATGGTCGTCATGGGATCGTCCTCGCGCAGGGGTAGCGCGGGGGTGCCACATATCTATCGAGATGGAAACATGAACACGCCCGCGAGAAAGCTCAGCAGGTAATAATACAGCAAATTGTGCACATCGTGGTGTTCATGGCTCTTGAGTAGCGCGTCAAAGCCCGCGCGGTCAAGGGCGATTGCACTGAGACAGATTGACAAATCAGCGTCCCTCTGCGCCCCTGCGCCTCAAACTAAAGGAGGCCACCATGAAAGCATCACAGCGCATTACCACATTACTCGGGGGTGGCTCGGACGGTTGGGGCGTGTTCAACCGCGCGCGCCAGATGATTGCCGATGGCGTGGCCGTAACCGAACTGACGATCGGCGAACATGACATTCGCACCGCAGCACCGATTTTGCAGGATATGCACCGCGCGGCAATGGCGGGGCATACCGGATACGCAAGCGTCCCCGGCACAACGCACCTGCGTGATATCGTCGCTGAGCGTGTGCAATCGCGCACCGGCGTGCCAACCACGCGTGCCAATGTGATGATCACGCCCGGTGGACAATCAGCATTGTTTTCTGCCCATGCGGCGGTCTGTGATCCCGGTGACACGGCGCTGTACCTAGACCCCTATTACGCCACCTACCCCGGCACTCTGCGCGGGGTCAGCGCCGTACCGAAATGTATCCAGACACGGGCCGAAGACGCGTTCCAGCCACGTGCCGCCGACATTGCCGCCCAAGCCAAAGGCGCCAAGTCACTGTTGATCAATTCACCGAACAACCCCACGGGTGTGGTCTATTCCCGCACCACGCTTGAAGGCATTGCACAGGTCTGTATCGACAATGATCTTTGGCTGATCTCGGATGAGGTCTATGACACGCAGGTTTGGGAGGGCGAACACATCAGCCCACGGTCCCTGCCCGGTATGGCAGAGCGCACGTTGGTGGTTGGCTCCATGTCAAAATCCCACGCCATGACCGGATCACGCTGTGGTTGGATCGTCGGGCCAGAGCATGTCGTCTTTGATCTGATCAACCTCGCGACCCACACAACCTATGGCGTGCCGGGGTTCATTCAGGATGCCGCCGCCTTTGCCATTGAACAAGGTGAGGCGTTGGAGGCCGAGGTGGCAGAGCCGTTTCGCCGCCGCCGTGCGCTTGCCAAGGAGGTACTGGCCAGCCAAAACGCGGTCGCGTTAGTTCCGGCGCAGGGGGCGATGTACCTGATGCTGGATGTGCGCAGTACCGGGATGAGCGGTGAAGCATTTGCAAATGCGCTGCTCGATGCGCATCACATCGCGGTCATGCCCGGCGAAAGTTTTGGTCAGGCGGCGGCGGGCCATATCCGCGTGGCGATGACCATTGAGGATGGCGCGTTCGAGGCGGCGTTGAAAACGCTCTGCGCCTTTGCGGAGAGCTTAACAGACTGACAAATGCGGCGAAGCAGGTTAAAATTAATTCTTTTAAGGAGGATTTATGCGCCGCTTATTGTCTCTATTGATATTCCTGATCTGGCCCGTCCTTGCGGCGGCTCAGACCTATCCCGACTATGGCTCAACCACCGTCAATGACTATGCCAACCTGCTGACCGACGCGGACCGAGCTGACATTTCAAGCCAGCTGGACAGTTTGCTTGACGACACCGGAGTAGAAATGGTGCTGCTCACCCTGCCCCGGCTCAGCGATTATGCCCCCAACAGCAATATGGAAACATTTGCCACCGGATTGTTCAACACATGGGGCATCGGCAACAAGGACCGCAACGATGGCATTCTGGTGCTGGTGCTGGCCGAGGACCGCCAAATGCGTATTGAGTTGGGGGCCGGCTATGGCCGCGATTGGGACAAGACCGCGCAGTGGGTCATCGATCGCAGTTTCCTGCCCAAGTTCCGTGAGGGCGATTACCCTGCCGGGATCAAAACGGGCATCACGGACATCGTGGGCACAATCGCTCGTCCCTTTGCCGCCAACGCCGCACCACCGGAAAAAGCGGGGGGCAATGGCATCGGTATGATTTGGCTAGTCTTTGCGATTATTCCGATAATCTTGCTGGCATTTCGTCGAAAGATGAAAGATTTCTTCGCCCGTTTTCAAACCTGCCCGTCCTGCGGCAAAAAAGGTGGCTTGCGCGCGCGCAGTGAGACCACGCGTCAGGCCAGCAAAACCGCCACCGGATTGGGCCTGCGCCATCTGACCTGTTCCAATTGTCACTACTCAGATACCTCCGAATATACGATTTCCAAACGGTCATCTGGCAGTTCGAGTTCCTTTGGTGGCGGCAGGTCCAGTGGCGGTGGCGCATCGGGTAAATGGTGATAGCATAACGAAAATACCGGGGCTGTGAGACGCCCCGGTACTGCTGTGGTCAAGTATTTAACGCAGTTCTCAGAACCGATATGAACCACGAATGCTGAATGTGGTCGCGTCAATGTCGTTGCCTGCAACACCGCCGACATCGTCAAAGCGGTGTTCGAGCACCTCCGCACCGATCAAATAACGGTCCGTGATCTGATGCGCTACGCCAAGACCGACAAATGGCCCTGTTTCGTCACCGACAGAGGTATCCGCCCGCGCGGCCCCGGCCGTTGCATAGACCAAAGTGCGACCAAGGTCATACCCACCTCGGATTTTGGCCCGTGCGACGGAATCAATTGATGCGGCACCGCCGCCCAAGTTGATATCGGTTTTGTCGTAGTCCAATTCACCGCCCAACACGAACTGGCCAAAGTCATAGTCATACCCGGCGTGAAAACCATATGAACTGTCATCACCATCCAGTGTGCCCGTGGCGCTGTCCGCGTCAGCATAGCCAAGTTGCAGACCTGTATAGAACCCGGTCCAATCGCCGCCTGTGTTTACCGGTACGGGTGCAGGCGCATAAACCTGTGGTTCCACGGGGGTCTCAACCGGGCTACCCGCGATGGCGGCGCTGCCCAATGCAGATGTTGTAAGGGCCAGTGCAAAAAATTTCGATAGACGTGTCATGTGTTTATCCTTTTTCTCGTGTTCCGGACACCTGCAGAATGTGCAGGTTCATGCCCTCATCCCATGACTTAGGGCGCGACAGAAACGATTGCCCGTCACGGAAGTGTGATGGGCCAGTTCTTGCGATTCTGGGGCAAACTATCGGCTAAGTTGTGCCGCCTGTTGCAATTCGTGATCGGGTCGGAGGGACGCAAATCAAGGTCGCAAATGAAATCCGCCGTCGCGAACAGAACAGAAAGCGCCGTTTCAGTTTTGCAGCATCAAAGCCTAGGGAGGACGGCAGTGATATCAGATATTTGTATCGCCATCCGCGTGTCACGCACCATCGGTGCGGACCGGGGACGTGCTGCACGCGGGGCACCGAGGGTAGGATAATCTCACCCCTCACCTGACCCTATTCGGACATATCCAACATGACAGATCAATCTCCCGCTCGCACAGGTGGCCGCGCCGCACGCCGCGCTGCACGTGCCGCCCCGCTTGCCGATCACTTGCGCCCCATTCGTGCTGGTATGGACGGTGGCACGTACAAACCGCTGACCGATGAAGGCATGAAGCGCATCCATACTGCTGCTTTGGACGCGCTAGAACAGATCGGGCTGGCCGATGCGCCGCCGTCTGGTGTCGCTTACCTGACAGGTGCGGGTGCCATTCAAGGCGACGATGGCCGCATCCGGTTTCCGCGTGCACTGGTTGAGGACACCATCGCTAAGGCCAACCGCTCCGTCGTCTTGCATGGCCGTGATCCGGCCCATGATATGGAACTGTCAGGCAACCGCGTGCATTATGGTACCGCAGGGGCCGCGGTGCATTTGGTCGACGCGCAGGGCCGCAATTACCGCGAATGTGGCGTGCAGGACCTGCATGATGCGGCGCGCATTGCCGACCAGTTGGATAACATCCATTTTCTGCAACGTCCCATGGTGTGCCGGGACATAACCGACAACCTCGAGATGGACCTGAATTCGATCTATGCCTGTGTAAGCGGCACCAAGAAACACATCGGCACATCCTTTACCGATCCGGCTTATGTCAAACACGGGCTCGAATTGCTGCATATGATTGCGGGCGGTGAGGACACATGGCGCGAGCGGCCTTTTGTTAGCAACTCCAACTGCTTTGTCGTGCCGCCGATGAAATTCGCCACTGAATCCTGTCAGGTGATGGAGGCCTGTATCGAGGGCGGCATGCCTGTGCTGCTGTTATCAGCGGGCATGGCCGGGGCCACCGCCCCTTCAACTATTGCCGGCGCTATTGTGCAGGCAACAGCTGAATGTCTTGCGGGTCTGGTCTATGTGAATGCCGTGAAACCCGGCGCACCCGCGGTGTTTGGTACATGGCCGTTTGGGTTGGACCTGCGTAGCGGTGCCATGACGGGCGGATCGGGCGAACAGGCGTTGCTTACGGCGGGCTGCGCCCAGATGCACAAGTTTTACGACCTTCCGGGCGGTGCCGCCGCTGGCATTGCGGACAGCAAATTGCCCGATATGCAGGCCGGATGGGAACAGATGTGTTCCAACGTCATGGCGGGGCTGTCGGGGCTGAACATGGTTTATGAAGCCGCTGGCATGCACGCGTCCCTGTTGGGGTTCTGTCACGAGAGCCTGATCTTAGGCGACGACATCATCGGGCAGGCCTTGCGCTGTGTGCGCGGCATCGAAGTCACCGATGACACCTTGGCGCTTGAGGAAATTCGCCAGGTCTGTATTGGCGGTCCGGGGCATTATCTGGGGACTGAACAAACCCTGAGCCGGATGGAGGCGGATCACGTTTATCCAGCACTTGGTAATCGCATGTCGCCGAAAGAATGGGCCGAGATGGGCAAACCGGACTTGATAGAGAACGCCACCGCGCGCAAAGAGCAGATATTGGCGGAACGCGCCAAAGCGAGGCTTGATCCGGCACTGGACTCGGCGATCAGGGCGAAATTCAACATCCACTTGCCCGCATAACATCAAAGAGGCCCGGCGATCTGGGGCTGCCGGGCCTCTCTAGACGCATGGATGGCTATATGCTGCCAGCGCCATCCATGTGCCTGTTCGTTAACCTTCGGTTGGTGCCGCTGGCATCACGCCTGCTTCGGTTGCGGCCTGCACTTCTGCATCATCCAAAGACCCATCCGCATTCAGATCCATCGCTGAAAACTGCTCTGCGGTGACATCAGGATAGACCGCCTGCACTTCTGTGATGCTGAGCAGTCCATCGCCATTGGCATCTACCTCTGCGGCACCTGAACCCATCGCATAGGCGGGCAAGCACAGGGCGGAAACGGCGATTGCGGCGAGTTTGTTGAATTTGGTCATCTTGATACTCCCTTTCAGGGTTGTTGCTGTATGAAGGTGTGTTGTCGTGCCTTCACCTTGTCAGACGGGTGAAATCGGCTTTGCGTCCCTGCCTGCTCTGCCCTGTCGGCGCACACGCGGCTCCCTGCCGATTGGTATGATCCGCTTGGGCGAAGCGCCGCCCAAAAAGGCCACATGCGCGGGATCGGCGGAAACTCCCTCACTGATTGTATGCATAAATTCAGGCATGATGTGGGAAAAACCAATGAGGCAGCCCATGACACAGATCACAACAGACCCGGTATCACCTATTCTGCCACGCCTGCGGGCGCGGGCACGCAGGTTATGCCGCACCCATGACGAAGCCGAAGATCTGACCCAAGAAACCGCATTGCGCGTTTGGCAGGCGTTGCGACGCGACGATGGCATTCAGGCACCCGACCGCTATGCGATGATTACGCTACACAATCTGGCGCGCAGCCGCTGGCGCGCGCGTCAGGACACCGAAGAATTGGCCGATGACATGGCACAAACCGCTCCCGCTGCCCCGGCCCGGATCGCCTGTACCGAATTGCGCGCCGC
>JBPOFE010000142.1:0-8896 GCA_051252035.1 Sulfitobacter sp. | reverse complement strand
CCCTCTGGCCCTTGCCCCCACTTCAGGCCACCATAGGTACAACCAACATACCCAAACCAAACGAGGCAACCATGACCGACACCTATACTCCCCCCAAAGTCTGGACATGGGAGGCCGAGAACGGCGGCCAGTTCGCCAGTATCAACCGCCCCATCGCGGGGGCGACGCATGACAAAGAACTCTCTGTCGGCAAACACCCTTTGCAGCTTTATTCGCTGGCCACACCAAACGGTGTCAAAGTCACCGTCTTACTTGAGGAACTCTTGGCGCTCGGTCACACAGGCGCGGAATATGACGCGTGGTTGATCAACATCGGTGACGGCGACCAATTTGGGTCCGGCTTTGTTGAGGTAAACCCAAACTCCAAAATCCCGGCGCTGATGGACCATTCCGGCGACACACCGCAGCGCGTGTTCGAATCCGGGGCGATCCTGCTTTATCTGGCTGAGAAATTCGGGGCGTTCCTGCCCACGGACCCCGCGCAGCGGACCGAGGCACTGTCATGGCTGTTTTGGCAAATGGGCAGCGCGCCGTATCTGGGTGGTGGTTTTGGCCACTTCTATGCCTATGCCCCTGAAAAATATGAATATCCGATCAACCGTTTCGCGATGGAAACCAAGCGTCAGCTGGACGTGCTGGACCGTCATCTGGCCGAGAATGACTATTTCGCGGGTGAATACTCCATCGCCGATATCGCGATTTGGTCTTGGTATGGGCAATTGGTCTTGGGCCGTCAGTATGGCGCGGCTGAGTTCCTAGATGTGGCATCTTATAAAAACGTGATGCGCTGGGCCAAGCTGATTGATACGCGCCCTGCGGTGCAACGGGGCCGCATGGTGAACCGAACCTTTGGTGACGATCTGTCGATGCAACTGCATGAACGGCATGACGGCAGCGATTTTGATACTAAGACGCAAGACAAGATCGAAGCACAAGAAACCTAAGTAAAATAATCAGGATTAACTTGCATCCATCGCAAGAATCTGTTTCCTACTGTTTTAGTCAGATAACTGGAACAGTAGGAAACTCTCCCATGACCTTCTTCAAATCCTCCACTGCGGCGATTGCTCTCATGACCATCGCCCTGCCCGCTTTTGCCGAGGGCGAATTGAACCTTTACTCCTCGCGCCACTATGACACCGACGAGCGGCTCTATTCCGATTTCACCGAACAAACCGGCATCACCATCAACCGTATCGAAGGCAAAGCCGATGAATTGGCGGCCCGGATGCAGGCCGAGGGCGCAAATTCACCCGCCGATGTGCTGATCACCGTCGATACCAGCCGCCTGAAACGTGCCAAGGATATGGGGCTGTTGCAGCCCATCGAAAGTGATGTGCTCGAAGATCGTATCCCCGCAAACCTGCAAGATGATGACAATAACTGGTTTGGTTTTTCACAGCGGTCGCGGATCATTTTCTACAATGCTGAAACAGTGACCAACCCACCCCAGACTTACCTTGATCTGGCTGATCCCGCCTACAAGGCTCAGGTCTGCATCCGCTCCTCAACCAACACCTATAACCAGACTTTGCTGGCGGCCATCGTTACCCACGAAGGCGAAGAAGCCGCAACCAAATGGGCGCAGGGCGTGGTCGACAACATGGCGCGCGCGCCCCAAGGCGGTGACACAGACCAGTTGCGCGGCATCGTGTCAGGCGAATGTGATATCGCGGTATCCAACACCTACTACTTTGCCCGCGCAATCCGCACCGATGTGGACGGCGTCAGCGCGCAGATAGGCAAAATCGGGCATGTGTTCCCGGATCAGGACGGCAACGGCGCACATATGAACCTGTCTGGCGCGGGTGTCGCTGCACATGCACCAAACAAGGACAACGCGGTGAAGTTCCTCGAATACCTCGCCTCAGATCAAGCACAGCAGTATTTCTCGGCGGGTAACGACGAATATCCGGCAGTTGAAGGCGTCGCACTGGCAGCGTCTGTTCAAAAACTGGGTGACTTCAAAGCAGACGCCGTAAACCTGTCAGATGTTGCGGAAAACCTGCCAACCGCGCAGAAAATTTTCGATCAGGTTGGTTGGGAATAATCTGACCACAGATATGCAATTCTGGAACAACAAAGGCGGGCCTTCGGGTCCGCCTTTATTTTTGCCGCCCCACCTGACGGCAGATCAGGATCACTGGCAACAAGCCCATCGCGACAATCACAAGTGATGGTACCGCCGCCCCGTCCAGCCGCTCGTCACTGGCCAATCGGTACGCCTGCACCGCCAACGTGTCGTAGTTAAACGGCCGCATGATCAAGGTGGCCGGCAGCTCTTTCATCACATCCACGAAAACGATCAACAGCGCGGTCAGCAAGCTCGGTGCAAGGATCGGCAGATGTACACGGCGCAAAGTGCCCATGGGGGTTTGCCCAAGTGACCGCGCGGCTGCATCCATATTGGCATGCACCATCGCTTGCCCACCTTCATAGGCACCCAATGCGGCGGCCAAAAACCGCACTAGATAAGCGGCGACAAGCAACCAAATCGACCCGGTGATCAACAGACCGGTTGAAATATCAAATGTGCTGCGCATCCATGCATCAAACGCATTGTCGAACGCTGCAAACGGCACCAACAACCCCACGGCAATCACACCCCCCGGCACAGCATAGCCAAGCCGCGCGATATAGGCAGTGCCACTGGCCAATCGACCGGGTTTGGAGCGTTGATAAAAGCCAACGCAGATCGCCGCCAACACTGTCAGAACAGCGGCAACTCCGGCCAGTGTCATCGAATTGCGAATGAACCCCAGATAACGCGGGCTGAGCAAATCCTGCTCTGAGCCAATCCCCATGACCAGCAAGATCACAATCGGCAACAGCGCACCAAACAACACCGGAATACCGCAAAGCACCAATGCCGCGACCGCGTGCCAGCCTTTGAGCTGCACAGGCGGCATCGCTTGCGTACGCCGCGCCGGGTCGTGATATTTCGCGCGGCCCCGTTGCAGACGCTCCAACATCGCCAGCAGCAGCGCAAAACTAAGCAAGCATAGCGCCAATTGTGCGGCCCCGGCACGGTCAAACAGCGAAAACCACGACGTATAAATTCCGGTGGCAAATGTCTGCACCCCGAAATAGGCGACAGTGCCAAAATCCGCGATGGTTTCCATCACCGCCAGCAGTACCCCGCCCGCAATTGCCGGACGCGCCAACGGCAAGCTGACCTTGATGAACGCCGCCCAAGCGCTTGACCCAAGCGCACGAGCGGCCAGAAACGTCGTCCCGCTTTGTTGAAGAAACGCGGCGCGGGCCAGCAGATAGACATATGGATAAAGCACGAGGATCAGCATTGCCGCCGCCCCACCCAGCGATCTGATTTCAGGGAACCAATAATCGCGCGGTCCCCATCCCGTCACATCGCGCAGCGTGGATTGCACAACGCCCGGATGATCCAGCACATGGGTATAGGCATAGGCCAACACATAGGCAGGAAACGCCAGCGGCAGGACCAACGCGATTTCCAGCACTTTAGCACCGGGAAACCGCGTCATCGTCACCAGCCACGCCGCCCCGACCCCGATGCAAAATGTTCCGACCGACACCATCGCAACCAACATCAGCGTTGTTGCGACATAGCGGCCCAGCACGGTATTGATCAAATGCTGTACCGTTTCGGTGCCGCCGCTGAGGGCGGCAATCAACACCGCCAGCATCGGCAAGGCACAGGTACAAGCGACAAAAATCGCCGCTGCCGACAGCCCACGCACACCGTCGCGGGGTTTGTTTTTAGTGAATTTTGATGTCGCGCTCAGGGTCATGCCCCTATTTCGACTATTTCAGTCGGGATTTCCAGAGCGGCTTTGCCAAATAGCCTACGTGGTTCAATCGTAGGTCCGCTGATCTTCGATCACCAACCCATCACGTGGCAAGCTGCCGGGATCAACCACCACAACCTTACCTTTGAGTTTCAGCAGTTGCGCCACCGATTGTGCATAGGCATCCGCATCGCCGCCGGCGCTTTCGATCTGCACCGTCATCACATCCTGCTCGCCCGCGCGGCTCGCAATCACCCGGGCTTTACTAATCTCATCATGATGTGCCACCAACGCTGCCACCTGTTCGGGGCGTACAAACATGCCTTTGATCTTGGTGGTCTGATCGGCGCGGCCCATCCAGCCTTTGATCCGGGTATTGGTGCGGCCACAAGGCGAGGTGCCGGACATCACGGCACTCAGGTCACCCGTGGCAAACCGGATCAGCGGATAGTCTGGGTTCAGTGATGTCACCACAACTTCGCCTACATCACCCGGTGCCACAGGATCGCCCGTGCCGGGTGTGACGATTTCAACAATCACGCCCTCGTCGATAATCATGCCCTCCATGGCATCAGATTCATAAGCGACATTGCCCAGATCAGCGGTCGCATAACACTGCAGGCAAGCGATACCACGATCGAGGTAATATTGACGTAAAGACGGGAACAGCGCACCACCACCCACCGCCGCCTTGGTAAAGCCAAGCGTCACGCCCATCTCATCGGCTTTCTCGAGAATAATCTTGAGGTAATCGGGCGTCCCGGCATAGGCCGTGGTGCCGATGTCGCGCGCTGCGGCGACCTGAAGCTCGGTTTGCCCTGTGCCTGCGGGCAACACCTTGGCCCCCACCGCGCGGGCGCCACTTTCGAACATGTGACCCGCCGGGGTCAGGTGATAGCCAAAGCAGTTTTGCACAATATCCGACGCACCAATCCCCGCCGCATGCAGGAAACGCCCCATGCGAAACCAGTCATTCTCCAAAGCACCGGGTTCATAGATCGGCCCTGGGGATTGGAACACATGGGTGATGTTGCCGACTTCTACGCCACCAAAGGGCGGGCGTTCTTGTTGCCAGCCGACCAGATCAGATTTGCGCAGCACGGGCAATTTGCTCAAATCAGCAGCCGTTTTTACCTCAGCCGCCGCATCACGCCAGTCTTGCGGCGCGACGGTGATGGCCGCCAGCCGTTCCCGCAAAAGCGCCGATTGAGATGCGCCCCTCTCGTCCGCACTGCGGGTTTCTAAGTCGTCGAAAAATGGCAGAGTCATACAGAAGACTTTCTAAAATACATGCGGCAAAGAGAGCTGAACAGTTAGCTCAACCAGCGTTTGCGACGTCGATAGCTGCGGACGTCACGGAATGATTTGCGGCCTTCATCGGACATGCCGAGATAGAATTCCTTCACGTCTTGGTTCTCGCGCAGGTCCTTGGCCGGGCCATCCATCACCACACGCCCAGATTCGAGGATATAGCCATAATGCGCAAACCGCAGCGCCACGTTGGTGTTCTGTTCAGCAAGCAGAAAGGTCACGCCCTCTTTCTCATTGATCGTCTTCACAATCTCGAAAATCTGTTCCACCAGTTGCGGGGCCAACCCCATCGACGGCTCGTCCAGCAGAATCGTTTCGGGCCGCGACATCAACGCGCGCCCCACCGCGCACATCTGTTGTTCACCACCCGAAGTATATCCCGCCTGTGATTTGCGCCGCTCGCGCAGGCGCGGGAAATATTCATATACCATCTCAAGATCAGCGGCGATGGCGCCCTTGCCCTCGGTGCGCGTATACGCCCCGGTCAGCAGGTTTTCCTCAACCGTCAGATGTTCAAAACAATGCCGGCCTTCCATGACTTGCACGACACCGCTTTTTACGGTTTCGGCAGGATCGGTATGGGCAATGTCTTTGCCGCGGTACTTGATCGACCCTTTGGTCACCTCGCCACGTTCCGATGCCAACAAGCCCGATATCGCCTTGAGCGTCGTGGTTTTGCCTGCGCCATTCCCACCAAGCAACGCCGTGATCCCACCTTTGGGTACGTTCAGGCTGACGCCCTTTAGTACAAGGATCACGTGGTTATAGATCACCTCGATGTTGTTCACCTCGAGCAGGTTCTCAACAGTGGCGTCAACGGTTTTGGCGGTGTCCAGCATGGGCTTCACCCTTTTCAAAATACCATAGTTCCCCGGCCACGGCAGGTGCCGCAGCCGGAGAGGTTTCGCTTACTTACAGTTTGATTCGATGTTGTTTTCTGCGGCAAAGGCAGCAGAATCTTCATCGATCAACGGCTGAATGATCTCCATATCTGATTCCTTGAAATCAGAGATCAGGCTCCATTCTTTTGCCGTCGCATCCCACTGGCCTACGGCAACCAAACCTGGTCCACCGTGGTTTTTGCAAGTTACCTGAAACGCCGGCCCAAAGTTCGGCATGCCAAGCGAAGCCATGCGCTCTTCGGTAATGTTCAGGTTTTCCATCGCATCGCGCATCATGCCGCCAGTAATGTCAGTGACACCATTCGCCGCCTGCGCATCTTTGGCTGCTTCGGCCGCGAGCATCGCCGCATAGATGCCACGGTTATAGATCACGGTTCCGATCTGGTCTCCGGCACCAGCGGCAAGGCCCTTGTCGACAACATGTGTCCGAATGTCATCAAACACCGGATAGTCATCGCCAATCGCGTGGAAGGTCACAGCCTTGTAGCCGTTCGCCGCATCACCTGCGGGCAGAACATCATGCTGCGCACCAGCCCACCAAACGCCAATGAACTGATCCATCGGATAGCGAATGTTCGCGGCTTCCTGAATGGCGACCTGGTTCATCACGCCCCAGCCCCACATGACCACATTGTCCGGCTTTTCACGGCGGATTTGCAGCCACTGTGACTTCTGCTCCTGACCGGGGTGATCCACGGGCAGCAGGGTCAATTCATAACCATGCTTCTTGGCCAGCTCTTCCAGCGTGCGGATCGGCTCCTTGCCATAGGCGGAGTTATGATAAATCAGCGCGATCTTTTTGCCCTTGAGATCACCATCATTGATTTCAAGCAGATGGTTGATGATACCAGAGGCCGCATTCCAGTAGTTGCCCGGATAGTTAAAGACATGGCTAAACACATCGCCATTGGCGGCGGACGTCCGGCCATAACCCATCGAATGGATTGGAATGTCATCCACAGTTGCTTTGGGGATCAACTGATACGTAATACCTGTCGACAACGGTTGATAGATCAACGCACCTTCGCCCTTGGTGCTCTCATAACACTCCACACCTTTTTCGGTGTTATAAGCGGTCTCGCATTCGATCACCTTGGCGGGTACACCACCGATACCCCCATCACGCTCATTGAGCAGCGTGAAGTAATCCGCATAGCCATCCGCAAACGGGATACCGCCCGCAGCATATGGGCCAGTCCGGTAGCTGAGCGACGGGAATACAAGATCCGCCATGACCGGGCTTGCCGCCATCATCGCGGCCACTGCCATTGTTCCTAGTTTATATTTCATCGGTGTTTCCTCCCTTGGATTTTATCCGATTTTACTTAACACGGGCGGGGTTTTGTCCCGCCTCTCTCTTGGTGCCGCGCCCTAGTGCGGGAACGGCCACAACCTTAATTTCTCCTTCGCAACGCGCCACAGTTGCGCGATGCCATGTGGTTCGGCGATCAAGAATATGATGATCAGCGCACCAACGATCACCAATTGCAAATGCGCGACGATATCGGTGGGCCAGCCCAGCCAATCAACGCCAACCACCTTAAGCACGACAGGCAACAACACCAAAAACGCGGCCCCGGCAAAGCTGCCAAAAATGCTCCCCAACCCGCCAATGATGATCATGAACAGCACGAGGAATGACTTGGTGATGCCAAACGCCTCGCCCACTTCCACGGCCCCCAGATAGACGGAAAAGAACAACGCACCTGAGATGCCAATAAAAAACGACGAGACCGCAAAGGCTGTTAGCTTGGCCCGCAGCGGGTTAACCCCGATAATCTCTGCGGCAATGTCCATATCGCGAATGGCCATCCACTTACGCCCAGACGCCCCGCGCGTCAGATTGCGCGCGATAACCGCACAGACGATGGTAAAGAACAGACAGAATAAATAAGTCGCCCAAGGTTGCGTGCTCGGCCCCGTGATCAGCACCCCAAGAATATCGCGTTCCGGCGCGTTGATCTGACCCGAGGCGGAATAGTTGTAGAACCACGACACCCGGTTGAACAACCACACGAGGAAGAACTGCGCTGCCAATGTCGCCACGGCAAGGTAAAACCCCTTGATCCGTAAGCTCGGCAGACCAAACAGCACACCGACAATGGCCGTCATCACCCCGCCCATGATCACGCTGAAAAAGATGTTGAACTCAGGCAAGCGGAACAACAGTTCACCGCCCCACCAAATGTCCACACCTGTCATGAATTTATAGCAGGAATACGCGCCCACAGCCATGAACCCGCCTGTGCCAAGGCTCACTTGCCCGCAATAGCCGACCAGAATGTTCAACCCAATCGCCGCAATCGCATAGATCAGGAAGGGCATCAGCAAGGAGTTCACCCAGTAGTCATTGACCACAAACGGAATGACGACCACAGCGAAGAATAGCACCACGTAATAGCGATAGCGGTCAAACTTGATCGGAAAGGTCTGTTGATCCTCGGCGTAAGTCGCGCTGAAATCGCCTGCTTCACGGTAGAACATTTAGATCAGTCCCCTTTGATTTTTATGAGAAGCCAAAGGCCAACGCACAAAGAAGTTAACGAGAAAATGGCATACACAAGCGCCGACCAACTTATTGAGACCGTCACATAGTATGTGTCGTGATAGGCAGGGTAGTTTGTTCTCGCGCTGATCCACGCCATCGCCGTAACGACCAGAGGCACAACAATCATGAGCAAGCCCATGATCGAAAAGAACCATCCCAGAATGCGCATTACACCCTCTCAATGATCTTCTCCCCGAACAAGCCCTGCGGACGGAACACCAAGAACAGCAGCGCCAGCATATAGGCAAACCAGTTCTCTGTGGCCCCACCGAGGTACGGCGCGCCAATCAGGAATTCGAACAGCTTCTCACCCACGCCAATGATCAACCCGCCAACAATCGCACCGGGGATCGAGGTGAACCCGCCCA
>JBPOFE010000141.1:0-8962 GCA_051252035.1 Sulfitobacter sp. | reverse complement strand
AGTGGTCGAATGCACCGGTCTTGAAAACCGACGAGGGTGAAAGTCCTCCCAGGGTTCGAATCCCTGAGCTTCCGCCAGTAATCCCATATAACCTGTTGATATTGTGTCGAAAATCGAGGCTTGACTAAAGTTGTTCCCACACTTGTTCCCACATTGAGCATTTGCTTAGATTGCCTTATTTCAATCTGCATCCGACGTTTTACCAGTAACCAGCTTGCGTTGATCCTCGCGGCTGATTTGGCCGTAGCTTCGCAACGTCGTCAAAACATCTGTGTGGCCAAGGTTCTGTGAAGCTGCGACCAGTTCAGCCACAGACGTCGCGTTTTTGGCTGCATGGCGTGCCAGCATGTGGCGAAAGGCATGGGGGCCATAGTTGGGAACGCCTGCAGCTTCAAACGCTATGCGAACGATCTTGCGGACAGGTTCGGTGCTTTTCCAGTGGCCGCGCGTAAAGCCGCTTGCCTCAAATCCTGAATTTGATTTGGCTGCAATCGACGTTGCGGGGAACAAAGGGTCATCGGGGCCGTAGAGCGCTACTTCGTCACAATAGGTTATCCAGTCCGCAATGGTGGTTTCTGCGTCTTCGAACTCTTTTGCAAAGAAGGTGTCGATGACCTTACCGAACTTCGTTGCCACTTCGCGCGGGTTTTGGGTGACGGATTGCTCTTGCAAATCAACATGCTTGATCTTGAGCGATACCAAAGCCGCGACGCGAATGCCCGTGAGACATAGCAGGGCAAAGACGGCCTTGTCGCGTTTTTGCTGTGGTGTGGCACTGGGCATAAGGGCAAGTGCACGCTTGGCTTGGTTTATGCTGGGCGCTGGGCGGGGCGGGGCTGCACGCGCTTCCGCTTCGTCACGGCGGGACAGGTTGAAATAATCAGCGTCTGCCGCTTTGATCCGGCTGCGGAAACCGTCTTGCTGAGAAAGCCAAAGCACAAATTCGCGCAAGGTGGCCAAGACAGACCGCATTGTCGATTTGCCCAATGGCTTTCCTGCGGTGGTCTTGGTTTGCTCCAGATGAAGACGGAACCCCATCGCCTGCTCAATATGAAAGCGGGCAAAGTCTTTGCGCCCGTTCCAAACGTCAAACCGCTCAAGGGCTGCGATCTCGCGATCCAGCGTTTTTTCTGATAGTTGGCGGGCGAACTTGCGATATTCCAAAAAGCGGCGTTTCAGGCGTTCGTTTTGTTCATTGGGTCGTTTTGTCATGGTAAGGTCCTATGCTTGGGGGAAGTTGTGGGATGGCGCGTTCTGGTGGGCCAGTAAGGTATCCGGCAGTGCAGTCCTGAGTTTTTGGTAATCAGAGAACACCCGCCATTCCTGCATTACCCGCGATGGGATGGGCGCTCTCAATAGAAGGTTCAAAACTGCGCTTAGCGGGGGGATTTTGAAGGCAACGCGGGGTAGTGGCCCAATGGGAAATACAGGGGGGCGTATGTCCACCATTATAATGTCGCTTCAACCCGCCTTATTGTGAGGTCCAGTTTTGAGCGAACTTCGGGAAGGCGGGTCAAAGATACTGGCTTATAGACGATGCCTTCGCAGACGTTGCACAGGGCCGTGAGCATGGCTTTGTTGCCTTCAATATTGCAGTCCGCCATTTCGGCGGCGGGCGCGCGGCCTTTTCTGCAGCGCAGGCAATAGAACTCGCACAGGTCTATTTTGACTTTTCGGTCTGCGCGCTGGGCAGTGATGTAGTCGCGCAAGTCATCCCCGCGAATAAGGGGCGGGTGCGTCGCGTCCAACAGGGGCAACCCATCCCGTGTCCAGTTCCCGATTGTACGGGTGGAAACGCCGACAAGTGCCGCCGCCTCCGCTTTCGTGTAACATCGCAATGATTTGATCCCGCTTAGACGGGCTTGCTTTGGCACGGTGTTACTCCGCGTCCGTCTGGTAGGACGCCAGCCATTCGTGGATGGCTTCAATCTTGATCAAGCGACGCGTGCCGATTTTAATGCTTTTCAGATCCCCTTTGGCCAAGGCGGCGTAAAGGCTGGTGCGTCCGATCCCCGCAAGCCGTGCGGCTTCATCGGGGGAAACAGCGATAGGAGGCGTCGGGTGGCTTGTTTGTTTAGTGGTTGTCATGGTTCATTCTCCATCATTTGGTGACAGATGAACCTTGGCGGACGCAGGGTGGATCAAAACAGACGGTGCGTTTTGATCCAGTTATGATCCACTTCTTATTTTGGTGACGTATCGCTGAACCGTAGGCAATGAGGGGCAATCTATGTTTGGAAACTGGGACTTAAACTCAACGAGTATCGCCTTTGCTTCTACATTCCGCCCCTTCAAAGCGCGACCTTGGCTGGCCCGAAGTGCGATTAGTTCGCTCAAAGGTTTTTTGTATTCATTGGGACGCCCGCCAGTGCGTAGTTCAGGAACGCCCGCGATGGTGCGCATATCCGCCACCACGGTGAGTTTTCCGGCTTTTTTGTCAAAGCTTAACACGTCATCCAGTTGAGCGGTTACAAAGGACGGCGCAGCTAGTGTGCCGCTAGACGTTAGGATTACACCAAAGGGGGACTTCACCTCGTTGGCTAAGGCTGCTTTGACGTCCCTTGTATCCCGCGCGTCCTGCAAGGTGGGGTGCAGGTAAAGCATAACGTCACCTGCCGTGCTCTCAATAGCCCCAATGCGCCATGTGTCTTTGGCCAGCGGCGATGATTTGCGTCTTCTGCAATCTAAGGCGTCGGCAATCTGAGAGACGAAGGCGGTCAGATTAGGTTGCACCGCGATAAGTTCGGAACGGGGCTTTGATACAAAGCCAAGTTCGGGGCAATAATACCCATATTGCGAACCCTCGTAGATAACCCTAGCAGCATGGGGGTGGTCGCATTCATCGCACATCACGGAGGACACGACGCCATTTTCTTCGATCAGCCCTGCGTTGATCAGGTCGTCATAGGCTGGGAAAGATGCATACTCCGCGCTTTGAACGCGCCCGCGCTGGGCCAGCAGGGCGGCAAACAGGTCTACTGCATTCAATTATGCGGCCTCTGTCACGTCAAAGGGTTCTGGCGGCGGTGCGACCAATTTCCAGCGATCCAGAAGGGCCATGACAAACTGGCGCTCCGCTTCGGTCTTGTTGGGAATGGTGGTGGTGTTGGGGCTGCGCAAGGTCACTGTCAACGTCTTGGCCCGCTTGCTGCCTTCGTGCGTCTGCATGATCCGAAGCGTCGCGCCTGTTATCGTCCAGCCCGCTGCATGAATTGGGGATTGCCCGCCAAACTGTCGCTCAAGGAACTGGTAGATCGTTTCGTCATCCCCGCGATGCTCAAACCGCGCAAAAGCGCCACCGACGGAATAGAACTCAAGAGACGACACTTCGACCTTTGCAACACGGTCGGCAGGTTCGGTGGGGAAAGTGGGATGCGAGCGTAGGTTGGCCAGCAGCACATCCCGCCTTGGCGTTTCAACGGGCGGTGCAGATTGCGGTGCAAAGTGCTTGGAAAAGGATGCGGCATATTCGTCGCGCATTTTCTTACCGCCACGGGCGCAGATTTCGACAATTCGTTCTTTGGCATTGCAGGCGATCCCGACTTCCAAAACCCGTTGCACGATTTGCCGCTCCAACCCTTCGGATGGTCCGAACGTCAATTCACTCTCCGCGCTGGCCTCGACATAGATTGTCGCCTGCAGAATTTCGGTTTCTTCGCCCGTGATAGGGTGGACGCGGATTGAGGTGTACCAATCAGCTTCGCGCTTGCGGTGCTCTGGCAATTCAAGAATTGAGATTGCGTCTGCGACAAAGCCTGCACGGGCGATGTCATCGCCCAGCGCCCAAGGCTTCCCGTCATCCTCAAATTGAAAGGCGGACCAATTCTTGCCACCCGTGCGCTGCATAAGGGACGCCTGTACAGCGACGCGCTCCAACAACTTGGGATGGTCTATTGCCAGCATTAGCAACACGTCTTGGATGCCTTGCAGCCCTTCCAGATCAATGTGCTGGGCGCTGCATATTTGTTCCGCTGCGGTCATAGTCTGCGGGGTGGCCAAGCTGGAAAGGTGGTCCAGTTCTGCCTTGACGCGATCCTGTGCGCCCTCTGCCAATTCGGCAATCAAGCCGTTTATGTCATTCACAAGGGCCGTTCCGCGCCCCTCGCTTCGCCAATTGAAATCATCGGGGGCGTGTACCCCTTTTGCGCTTAGAAACGATGCCAAACGTGCGTCGGGGGATTTACGGATAATGCCGCTGAATGAAGCCATGAATTGTGCCTTTAATTGCTCTAAAGGCTAGATGTGGTGTTCACAGGCGTGTGATACAAGTCGCGGTTGTGCTTTTGTTTGCTGCCGTGCAACTTTGTCAGATAAGCCAGAAGTATCGAAAACGAATGCCTAAATTCCTAGACTGGTGACAATTGGTCACCTAGACAGTTCTGATGCAGATGGGGTGACCAATGAGCCAACGACTGATTAACAGCTATCTGGCGGACCTAGATCGCATTCGTAAGGTTAGTGGATCACTGACCGAAGGCGTCATAAGTGAAGCATTCAAAGACTTGCTTAAGTCGTGGGCTAAGTCGGACAATCTGATCTTCATTAACCAGTATCCGATGCAATCCAGTCTCAAAAAACCCATTCGCCCCGATGGGGCAATTCTGCACGATGTGCGCGTCCCTTTGGGGTATTGGGAAGCAAAAGACACCGACGATGATTTGGATGCAGAAATTGAAGCCAAGTTGCGCACAGGCTACCCTCAAGACAACATAATTTTTGAAGATTCTCGTGTCGCGGTCTTATGGCAGGACCGCAACGAAATCACCCGTTGCGATATGACCGATACCGCCGGACTTGAACAGCTTCTCAACCTGTTCTTTGGTTATCAGCGCCCTGAAATTGCACAATTTCGACAGGCTGTTGAGCAATTCAAAACTGACCTTCCCGCCGTCTTGGCTGCACTGCGTGAAAAGATCGACGAAGCCTACAAAACCAACGCGACCTTCAAACCCGCTGCCAAGAAATTCCTTGCCCATGCGTGCGAAACGATAAACCCGACGCTAGGACGCGATGATGTGCGCGAAATGCTGATCCAGCACATCCTGACCGAAGAAATCTTTGCGCGGGTCTTTGATGAGGCCGATTTCCACCGCGACAATAACGTGGCTAAGTTGCTTTATGAACTGGAGGGCGCGTTTTTCACCGGACAGGTCAAGAAGTCTACGCTTAAGGCGCTGCAACCATACTACACCGCGATCAATGCAAATGCCGCCCAAATCACCAGCCATACCGAGAAACAGACCTTCCTCAAGGTGATCTACGAGAACTTTTATAAGGTCTATAACCCAGATGCGGCGGACCGCTTGGGCGTGGTCTATACCCCCAACGAAATCGTGCGCTTTATGATTGAGGGGGCCGATTGGCTCACTGATAAACACTTTGGCAAGCGCCTGATCGACGAGGGTGTTGAAATCCTTGATCCCGCGACGGGCACGGGCACCTATATTTGCGAGTTGATTGAATATTTCAGGGGCCAGCCTGAAAAACTGCGCCACAAATACACCGAAGAACTGCACGCCAACGAGGTCGCGATTCTGCCCTATTACGTGGCCAACCTGAATATCGAGGCGACCTATCAGGCGGTGTCGGGCCAGTATGCGGAATACCCCAACCTGTGCTTTGTCGATACGCTGGACAACATCGGCGGGCTGGGCATCAAATCGGGTCACCAGTTTGATATGTTTGCATCCGTATCCGATGAAAACGTCGCGCGGGTGAAGCGGCAGAACAAGCGCAAGATATCCGTGGTCATCGGCAATCCGCCCTATAACTCACAGCAAAAAAACGAGAATGATAACAATAAGAACCGCACCTATCCTCACATCGACAGCCTGATTAAACGCAGCTTTATCAAGCTGTCTACGGCACAGAAAACGACTGCCTATGATATGTATGCGCGGTTTTTCCGCTGGGCGTCTGACCGGTTGCATGATGACGGGGTAATCGCCTTTGTCACGAACCGCAGCTTTATCGACAGCCGCACCTTTGACGGGTTTCGCCGCTATGTAGCCGAAGAATTTGACGAGATTTATCTGGTGGACCTTGGCGGCGATGTGCGCGCCAACCCCAAGCTGTCGGGGACCAAGAACAACGTGTTCGGTATCCAGACAGGGGTGGCGATTTCATTCTTTGTGCGCAGGCAGTTGGGCAAGAAGAAAAAGCGCGACTGCAAAATCCACTATGTGCGGCGGCCCGAGTTGGAGACGGCGGAGGACAAGCTGTCGTGGCTCTCTGCTATTTCGGCGTCGGATGCTAAATACGAAGTTATCACGCCGGATGATAAGGCCAACTGGATCAACCAGACAGAGAATGACTGGGATGATTTGCTGCCTGTGGCGGATAAGAAGACCAAGGCCGCGAAGGTTAAATCGCAGGAACGTTCAGTCTTCAAAGAATTTAGCACTGGAATGATGACGGGGCGCGACGAGTGGGTTTATGATTTTACCGACAAAGGCGTCGTTAAAAAGGGTATTCATTTTGCGGCTAACCTCAAAGCCGCGTTGAAACTTTCGGAGTATGAGACGGCTCAGATCAAACTGTCCCGCAACTTAAAGCGACGAGCGAAAAACACAAAGCATGAGAGAATAGCTGGATTTGAGACTGCGTTGTTCAGGCCTTACTCAAAAAGAGCATTTTTAATGAGTAGGTTGCTAGTAGATGAATGGGGCTTGTTCCGGAATTACTTTGAGCAACCGAATGTTGCGATTGGATTCCTGTCCGTTCACTCTAACAACCAAGTATCGGCACTCGCCACAGATAAACCATTTGACTATGGCCTCTTAAAGAATGGCAATGGTGGGACGCAGTCGCTTTATCGCCATCGCTACACCCAAGACGGCGACCAAATCGACAACATCACCGACTGGGCGCTTAACAAATTCACTACCCATTATGGCAAACCCGCAAAAATCACCAAGGACGATATCTTTGCCTATGTCTACGGTGTCCTGCATGATCCCCTCTACCGCGAGACCTATGCGATCAACCTCAAACGCGAGTTTCCGCGCATTCCCTTCTATCCCGATTTTGCCCAATGGCGCGACTGGGGCCAGCGGCTTTTGGACCTGCACATCGGCTATGAAACCGTCAAACCGCTCAAGCTAAAGCGCACGGATGTAGACGACGTCAAAGCCACCAAAGCGGGCCTGTCGCCCAAACCAAGCCTCAAGGCCGACAAGGATGCGGGCACGATCACGCTGGACAGTGAAACAACCCTGTCGGGCATCCCGCCCGAATGTTGGGACTATAAGCTAGGCAACCGTTCCGGCCTTGAATGGGTGCTGGACCAGTACAAGGAAAAAACACCGCGCGACCCCACGATCCGCGAAAAGTTCAACACCTATCGCTTTGCCGATTACAAGGAAGATGTGGTGAAGTTGCTAGGCCGCGTGGCTCGTGTGAGTGTCGAGACGATGGAGATCACCGACGCAATGCGCGAGATCAAGCGGTAGAAGGCAGGCCTAACTGGCGCAGCCCTCACTGCGAGATTGAAACAACCTTGCCCCCAAGACCCTGTGGCATAGCTACACCCGCCCAAGCGTCCATCAGTTTGCGCCGCTTGTCGAATAGGTCACTGCGCGCATAGGCGGCTTCCGCCTTGTCCTTGATCCCGTGCGCCAATGCGGCCTCGATCACTTCACGCGGGAAGCCTGTCGTCTCACCCGCCCAATCGCGGAACGTGGACCTGAACCCGTGAACGGTAATGTTGTCAAACTCCATCCGGCGCAACAGGGCGGTCATGCTCATATCGGATATTGGTTTGCCTGTCTTCGTTTCGCTACCGAAAACCAAATCTGTGTCCGTGCCCTTTGTCCCAAGTTGTGCGATTGCGGCAGGCGTAAGCGGAACGCGGTGTTCTTTAGCGGCTTTCATGCGCTGGGCGGGGATTGTCCAGACACCATTGTCCAAATCCACTTCGGCCCAAGTCATCCCCCGTGTCTCACCAGACCGCGCAGCGGTCAGGATAGTGAAGGTCAAAGCACGCGCCGAAACGCCTTTGCGGGTGGACAGCGTATCCATGAAGTCTTGGATATCCGCATGGGGCAGGGCGGGGTGATGCTGAACCGCGCGCACTTTGGTGGGCTTCGGCAACAGATTGTCCAGATGCCCTCGCCAGCGTGCGGGGTTGTCCCCATCGCGAATGCCCAGCGCGGACGCATAGTCCAAAACTGCTTCGATACGTTGGCGAACGCGGTTGGCAGTTTCGGGCTTTTGCGACCAGATCGGCTTGAGTGCCCCAACGACGTCCGCCGTCGCGATCTTTGTCACCTGCATCGGCCCAAGCGTGGGAAACACATAAGCCTCTAGCGTGGACGTCCATTGGGCGGCGTGTTTGGCGTTCTTCCATCCAGACCTTTTGCTTTCGATCAATTCAAGTGCGGCGTCTTTGAACGTCTTTGGCTGGGCTTGGCGGCGTTTGGCAATCGGGTCGTCCCCTTCCAAGATCATACGCCTTGCATTGGTTGCCTTTTGCCGCGCCATTGCCAAGGTCACATCGGGATATGCGCCAAGGCCAAGATCATGACGTCGCCCCTGCACTTGATACCGAAGCACCCATGAGCGCGCCAAGGTGGGCTTCACATACAAGAACAGCCCGCGCCCATCGCCGTGACGCCCAACCCCTGCCGTTTCCACCTTGCGCGCGCTCAACTTCATATCGTTCCCACATATGTTCCCACACTTGAATTAGATTTAGGGCGAACGTGTCTGAACTTCAATGGGCCATATTGTATTTAAGCCATTGAATTAAAGTATATTAAATGAACCTGAGCGAATGTGGCGGAACCCCCAAAAACAGGGGGCATACGGACTGAGCTTCCGCCACCCCATTCTCAGTCACTTCAATCAGATTGTATTGCGCCTTGGATGGTGTTCCCCAGTAGACCGATCACCCTCCATTCGCTTTTTGGTGTTGGCCGCTTTACCTTGGGCAGGGTGGTGGGTACTGATTTCATTCAACATC
>JBPOFE010000140.1:0-9019 GCA_051252035.1 Sulfitobacter sp. | reverse complement strand
GCGTCAGGTCTTGGCCCGCTAAGTGCTCTGGCAGCGGACGCCAATGTCTCGGTCCCGACAGTTGCCCGAATGGTGCAAAAGCTGGGTTACAAAGGTTATCCCGATTTTCAGACTGAGTTGCGTGAGGAATTGCGTGCCAAAGTGAAAAGCCCAATTGCGAAACATGATACGTGGGCCGAGGCCGCCCCATCCGGACATATGCTGAACAGGTTCACCGATGCGGTGATCGACAATATTCGTCTTACCCTTGGGCAAATTGACCCAAATGAATTTGACACCGCCTGCTCGATGGTTGCCGATCAGTCCCGCCATCTTTTCATCGTGGGGGGGCGGATCACCCACACCCTCGCAGAATATTTCTTTCTGCACATGCAGGTCATTCGCCCCAACCTGACCCATGTGCAGTCGACCTCAAACACATGGCCGCACTACCTTTTGAATGCAAAAGCCGGCGATATCTTTGTGATTTTCGATGTCCGCCGCTATGAAAACAATATCTTGAAAATGGCTGAAATGGCCCATGAGCGCGGGGCCAAGATCATTTTGTTTACCGATCAATGGCGTTCCCCGGTGCATCATCTGGCTGACATTAGCCTCAGTTGCCGGATCATCGTGCCGTCCGCGTGGGATTCGGCGGCCACGACGATGTTACTGGCCGAGACCATGATTTCCTCCGTTCAAAACTTGAATTGGAGCGAGACAAAAGAGCGGATGGAAGCGCTGGAAAACATGTTTGATCAGACAAAGTTGTTTAGAAAGTTCACCTGAGGAAAGACCGCTACATGCTACTCGGAGAGTTCCTTCCAGCGATGGCAGGCCACGTTATGCTCGACCCCAGCACTTTCCAACACAGGTTCTTCCACACGGCAACGGTCAATGGCAACAGGGCAACGGGTTTGGAATTTGCATCCGGGTGGTGGGTTGGTGGGCGACGGAATTTCCCCTTCGAGCTTTTGTGCCTTGCCCCGGTCATCCGGGTCCAGTGACGGGATCGCTGACAGCAATGCCTTTGTGTAGGGATGGCGAGGGGTTGAGAACAACGTTCGTGTCGGTGCGGTTTCAACCAAACGGCCAAGATACATCACGGCAACATGGTCACAGACATGCGCTACCACACTCAGATCGTGACTGATGAACAGGAATGTCAGCCCCATATCCTCTTGGATGGCTTTCAGCAGGTTCAGCACATCCGCCTGAATAGACACATCCAACGCAGCGACACTTTCATCCGCGACGATGAATTTTGGCCCCGACACCAGCGCACGCGCAATAGAGATACGTTGCCGCTGGCCACCGGAAAACGCATGTGGGAATCGGCGCAGATGTTCGACATTCAACCGACATTTATCCGCAATTTCACGTACCCGTTCATCGGTTTCAGCGCGTGAATTTGTCAGGCCCATCACCTCAAGCGGTTCCGCGATAATATCACGCACCGTCATACGCGGGCTAAGCGCGGCATAGGGGTCTTGAAAGATAAGTTGCGCTCGCTTGCGGTAATCTCTCATCTCTTTCTTACCGAGGGCTTTCAGAGAATATTCGACTTCACCGTCATCAAACAACACATCCCCTTTGGTGATCGGTGCGGCGCGTAACATGGCGCGGCCCAGCGTGGTTTTGCCGGACCCGGATTCACCAACAAGGCCGAAAAAGCTGCCTGCTTCAATTTCTATACTGACGTTTTCAACTGCCCCGACATAGGGTTTTGGCCCGATCAATCCACCGCGCAGTGGATAGTGAACCGACAGGTTTTGCGCCGTGATCAGTGGTTTTTGACTCATTTTGCGGCCTCCACCGGATCATATAGATGGCAGGCTGCTGCGTGATCGGTATCAACTTGGGAAAACGCTGGCACTTCGGCAGAACAGCGCGCGCCAATCACCTCTTGGCAGCGGGTGTTATAAACACACCCCGGCGGGCGCTCCAACGGCGACGGGATGTCACCGGGAATTGGCGTCAAAGGTGCATCGATGTCATCCAATGTCGGCAATGCCGCTAACAATCCCCGCGTATAAGGGTGCGCAGGGCGACGGATCACGTCACGCACATTGCCCTGTTCAACCAGCCGTCCAAGGTACATGACGGCAACTTTATCAGCCGTTTGTGCGATCACGCCCAAGTCATGAGTGATGAAAATGATGCCCATCCCGAATTCCCCCACAAGGTCTTTCATCAGGTCAATCACTTGCGCCTGAATGGTGACATCCAATGCCGTTGTCGGTTCATCAGCGATCAACAGTTTGGGCTTGGTGGATAGTGCCATCGCAATCATCGCGCGCTGGCGCATCCCGCCTGAAAGCTCAAACGCGTATTGCCCAAACCGGGTGCTGGGATCCGAAATGCCAACGCGGTCCAGCATCTCAATCGACACTTCCTTTGCCTGAGGTTTGGAAAAGTTGGTGTGGATCAACAATTGTTCAACCATTTGATCACCGATGGAAATCGCCGGGGCAAAGCTCGCCATTGGTTCTTGAAAGATCAGCGAAATCGCCCCACCACGCACGATCTTCATCTCACGGTCATTATGTAGCGACATCACATCAACCGGGCCCTCATCCAGATGCAGCGTGATCTTGGTGTCCGGTCCATAAATTGCATTACGCGGGTTCAGCTTCATCAGCGATTTTGCGGTCACGGATTTACCCGACCCGCTTTCCCCCACCAGTCCCATGACCTCACCCGCTTCAAGGCTAAACGAGACATTGTCGACCGCCGTGATGCGGCCCTCGTCGGTGTCGAACTGCAGGGTCAGGTTTTCAACATCAATCAATCGGCTCATTTCTTGGTCTCTCCATACGGGTCAGCTGCGTCCCGCAGCCCGTCACCGACAAACACGAATGACATGACAAGCACGATGAAGAAAATCACCGGAATAAAATACCATTGATAATTGAGTAACACATCGGCACTGGTCACGTTTTGCAACATCACACCCAGCGAATTGACCGGGTCTTTGAGGCCAAGACCGATAAAACTCAACGCGGTCTCAGACAGCACCATATAGGGGAATGAAATCACCAGATCGACGATGATGTAGCTGGTAAAACTGGGCAGCAGATGCTTGCGGATAACATGGCCCGAAGACGCACCACATAGTTTTGCCGCCAGAACGTATTCCTGATTGCGCTCGGTCAGCAGATGGGTGCGTACCCGCCGCGCCAGAGTCGGCCAACCGATGAAACCGAGTATGATCGAGATAAAGAAAAACCTCTCTTCCGCGCTCCATGTGTCAGGAATGAACGCCGCCAGCGCCATGAACAATGGAATAGCCGGAATAGTGCGTACCGCGTCCGTGACCATCTGGATAAAACTATCGATCCAGCCCCCATAGAACCCCGATATGCCACCGATGATCAGGGCCAGCACAAAGGCGATAAAAACCCCGATTGTGCCAACAGCCAACGAGGTATTAATCGCATGGAAAGTACGCGAAAAGATATCTTTGCCAGTTGAATCAGTGCCAAACAGATGGATGTAGCCTTCGTCCAAACCGAACAAATGCGTATTAAAGGTCATGCCCAACATCTTGTAGGATGACCCTTCGACAAAGAACTGAACGTATTGTCTTTTGTCAGTATTGATTGTTGTGACCCATCTAAAATTCGTCTTGATCGACCGTTCGCGTTCAACCGCATAGATAAACGGGCGCAAGGAACAGCCATTGTCATCACAGAAATGTGGGATCGTCGGAGCGCCGTTCAGATAGTCTTTGTCACGCCCGGCGATGGTCGGATCATAGGGCGTTAGGAAAGATGCAAAGATGCCCGACAGGACCAGGATCACCAGCACCCAAGCCCCAACCATCGCCGCTTTTTGTTTCTTGAACCGGGTCCAGATCAACTGCCCTTGCGAGGCGGTAAAATAAGCGTCCTTGGCAGATTGGTCGACGGTGGCGTCATAGATATTGGATTCAGTCATTTCATTTATCCCAATATGCTGCGACGAATGCGCGGGTCGACGAGGGCCAGCACAATATCAGTGACAAAATTAATGGCGACGATACTACCGGTCAGGAAAAAGATGATCGCACCTGCAAGTTGCTGATCGTTAGACCGTGCCAGCGCTTCGATCAGTAATGACCCGGCTTCGGTCAGTGTCAGGATCAGCGCCACAATCGGCAATTCGTTAAAAATGCGATTCAAATCAAAGCCTAGGGAGTTGATGATCGGACTTAACGCATGCCGCGCTGGATAGCGCATCAGCAATCTACGCCCTGACACGCCACGTGCGGCAGCCGCAGTGACGTATAGTTTGCTGATCTCATCAGACATCAGCGCACGTACCGTTTGGATGGCAAATGCAGTCGCAGACCAACCCAATATGAGCACCGGCAACCAGACATGACCAAGGAAATCTTTGAACTTGCCCCAATCCCACGGCGCGTCCCGGTATTGAGGCGAAAACAACCCGGTCAAACTATCCCCGAACATGACTGTCGAGAAGAGCATGATCATCAGCGCCAACAGGAAGTTCGGCAAAGCCAGACCCAAATAGCTTACCAAACGCAGACCGTTATTGAGGAAAGGGTTACGCGATGTAGCTGCGATGATACCTACCGGAATTGCGATCAGGTAAGCCAGCAAAAGCGAGCCGAGGCAAATACCGATGCTCAGCCATACTTTCTGACCCAGCAGTTGGTTGATGTTGAGGCGCAGAATGCAGCTGTCGCCGAATTCACCCTGAAAGGCGTTAAATATCCATCCGGTCCAGCGTTCCAGATAGGGACGATCCAGACCCAAACGGACACGTTCCGCCTCAATATCAGCGACGGAAATCATAGCTCCTTGAGAATTCTTAAATGCGAGGTACCGCTCGGCGCAATCGCCGGGCACCAATTCCATCAGCGAAAAAACAATAAATGAAACAAGGCAGAGCGTAAAAAATGCAAGTGCGGCGCGGACTGCGGCAAATCTAAGAAACTGAACCATTTGTGACGTCTGCCCCGCAGCATGATGCGACCGTTTTGGTCCGCTTTTTTTGCGCTGCGGGCCAGTGTAGTGGCCCGCAGCGATATCACTTCAGTGTATCGCTGACCCTATTGGCCAAAGAACCACTGCGCCGGACGGTAAGGATATGTCCGGTAATAGGCATAAGATGCGGTCTTAAACTCCGGCACATTCTTCAGCGCCTTCGAATGATAGATCGGCTTTTGCTCTTTCACCGTGCCGATGAACAGCAGGTTCCCGGTCATGTTCTCAACCAGTTTCAGACCCAAAGCATCAGATTCAGGCGAGCCAACCGGCGCGGCCTGAAATGCATTGATGTCTTCCATCATGGTGAAAACATATTCTGGTGGTTTCACGCCAGCAGCCCCATCGGATTCAACATATTCACCCCACAACATGCCAGTCCGCATATTGAAGTAGTTATCGAAGGGCGGAATGAAGATTTCGGGGTTACCCAGAACCGTGGTCAACGGCACGCTTTTCTCGTACATCGTGACATCAAGTTGGTTCGAGGACTGTGCTGAGCGATATTCGTCCGTCGTGACCTCTTTGACCGTGTTGTTAATACCAACATCACGCCAGGTTTGACCCACCAGTTCAACGATTTTGATCGACATGCCTTGAGTAGCAACCTGAAGGTTTAGCGTCAGCGCATCCCCATTCGGCAATTCGCGCATACCGTCGCCGTCTTTGTCAACGACGCCAATTTCATCAAGCAGCGCCTTGGCCATCTCCGGATCATACTGCGCGTAGTATTGCTCCCATTCCGGCGTAACAAACTCCGGTGAGGGCGAGAAACCGACGTATTGCTGAGGTGTTCCAAGCCCGAACATCGCAACTTCATTGATCTCATCACGGTTCATCGCAACAGACATCGCCTGACGGAATTTCAGATCACCAAACACTTTGCGCTTTTCAAGGTCTTCTGAAGTGACGTTGAATGCAAAGGTTGGCATCGTGATGTCAGGTTTCAGGTCGATTGTGAAACCGCCCTTCTCTTGGTTTTCCAACAGCAGCGGCACATAATCGGTTTGCAGCGCTTGAGCCTTATAATCAACTTCACCGTTGACCAATTTCAGGAGGCGCACTTCGCTTTCACCAACAAAGATCTCGTCCTGTTCATTGATGTAGGGAAGCTGATTACCCGCCGTATCAACCTTATAATAGTACGGGTTGGCAACAAAATGACGACCCTCAGTGGTTTCGGCTATGACGATATGGCTTTCCAACGTCGGCGCGGCATCAAGCGGCAGATTTGCAACCTTGTCCGGGTGGGACAACATCGGTGTTGGCGTGTCCATCCAGTCGGAGCTACCATAATAGGCTTTGATTACGTCATAGCCATTTTCGAACCCCAGCGATTGCGCCAGCTTATCGGCGTCCGGGTTGATATCTGGATGATATTGCCCAAGGAAGTGCTTAGGCTGGAAACCCTGCCCATAATGGTTTGCAAAATGTGCCAGGAAACCCAACTTGGGCGATGGCATGTTGAAACGCACAGTGAGCGGATCGATAACGTCAACTGTCATCGGCTCACCGCCTGCCAGCAACCAGCCTTTGGGGACCTCAATCACATTGGTGTCCATATTCAAGTTTTCGTACCAAAACTCGACATCTTCGGCACCGAATGGTTGGCCATCTGACCATTTGTGACCTTCACGCAGAACAAACGTCAACTGCGTATAGTCATCGTTCCATGACCAGCTTTTTGCGACGTTCGGCACGATCGTTGTCAGATCATCGGCAAAGCGCACGAGATTGACGTGGCGCACTGACATAAAGTCAGATGTGCCCGCCTCGGTGGCATTTGACAGGGCGTTGAACGTGCCGCCATAGCTGCCAATCGCTTCATAAGGTGCGACGACTAGCGGCTCGGATGGCAGGCGGTCTGCCAAGGCTGGCATGTCAGGGTTGCCGCGGATGCGCCCGTTTAAGGCTGCAATATCCGGGTTTTCCGACATCTCTAGCGTGCAGTCGGCAAGCTCTTGAAATTCCGACAGTTCGTACTGCTGAGGGAATGCCCCGGCAGCCACACCCATCGGATCGGCCACGGTCACAGCCGGACAGGCCGCCATCGCCGTGCCAGCAAACGCCATCAGCGCTGCACTGGATAATAATATCTTCTTCATAAGATTTTCCTTGTTGGTTCTTCACCGTTGTCGGTGAATGGTGTGTTGGGCTCGACGCCAGTATTGGTCTTCGAATGAGGACACGCAGGTCCCAAAATAACGCGCTGTCGTAAGCGTTTTGTGACACTGAAACATCCAATGTGATTTTTTGGGATGATGGCTAATCGCGGCACGTTCCCCCAAACACATTTGGCTTTCTAAACAACGGTTACGCTAAATAAGAGCGATCGCGTAGCGGTATTGTCTGTGAAAATTTCCCCCGTAGATAACGAAAGTAAGGTATATAACTTTCACAAAGTCAACGCACTTTGCTTTCGTACATTCCTAGGTAGAAAAGAGATTCCCAAATTTTCGGGTTCGCTCCGCACCCTTCGACCTGCAAAGTTTAGACTGACTGATCCATGATATCTCAGTTAATGGCCAAGCGTTCGGCCACCCGTGAACTGGCAGGTTTCGCCGCGTTCATCCAAAGTTTTGATGGCCCGCTGCGCATCAGAACAAC
Organism: Sulfitobacter sp.; assembly: GCA_051252035.1. GTDB lineage: Bacteria > Pseudomonadota > Alphaproteobacteria > Rhodobacterales > Rhodobacteraceae > Sulfitobacter. The sequence continues at coordinate 1,442 of JBPOFE010000140.1, read as the reverse complement.
GCTGTGAGCAATACCTTTCCAGCAATATCCCTTCAGATTTTCGCATATCGCTGTTTCCGGCGCGGGCCATCGTCAGTAATTGTATCGAGCGATAGAGTGTGATCCATATTCCTCATGCGATGGCGCAGCATCAGCCGGGTTAATCTGTTGAGATCACGCTGATATTCTGGCTGATCGGCAACATTCTTCGCTTCGCCCTCCCGATCATAATCATAAAGAATCGGCGGCAGATCAGCGGCAAATTCGACCAATGTGAAGCGCGCTTCGCGCAGGATTGACAGTGAGGAATCACTTAGTCCGGTGCCGAGGGTCTCTTGCCAAATTGTCGGTGCCTCAGGTTCGGCAAAGTCCAATTCGGAGAATGTGCATGTCCGCCAATCTTCCGGCACCTCGCCGCGGAGCAGGGGCAGAAGTGACCTGCCATCCACTGAATTTGGCACATCTTGTCCGACCCATTCAAGAATGGTTGGCGTGATGTCGATGGTCTCAACTGGGTTCGTCACCACCGCCCCTGCCCGCGCCTCATTGCCCGGCTGCCGGATGATCAGAGGCGTGTGATAGGCCGCATTATGGACGGTGAATTTGCTCCAGCAATGTCGGTCCCCCAACATTTCGCCATGATCTGCGGTAACAACAATCAATGTCTCATCGTATTGGCCTGAATCCTTGAGAAAGCGGATTACCCGCCCGATGTGTTGGTCCACTTCGGTGATCAACCCAAAATAGAGGGCGCGCAGTTTTTGAATATTTTCATCCGTGGGCTCCAGATCAGGAAAGCCTACGACATTCCCGGCTGGCGTTTTACTTGCCAGCGTTGGCCCAAAAAATGCGTGGTTTGCCACCTCGTCAGCAGCGTCAGCACCCCGTGTCGGGAATGGAATCTGATCCGGATCGTACATGTCATTGAAAGGTGCAGGGGCCACTAGCGGCGGATGTGGCCGGATGTAGGTTAAATGCGCAAACCAATCGTGATCCTGATAGGCAGGCATTGTCGCCAGAAATCTATCTGTAAGAAATGCCGTATCGCTGTCCTCGGCCCGATAAAGCGCCGGATCATTGATTTTGGGCGTTCCACCATCAGGCGATACCGGTTGATAAACCTCTGCGTATTTTTCAAACTCATAGCCTTGGTTGATCAAATGCGAGCGCCACGGGTATGACATCTCGAGCCGCATTTCGACCACTTCTTGAAAGCCATTCATAGGATATTCATAGCTGTGAACCGCTGGATCATTGGTATCAAAAACCCGTGGGTCCTGCGCTGTATCTGTATAGCCGAACAACATCGGCACATAACCCGCCTTGCGCATTTCGGTTGCGACATTCGGCACATCATGGCGCAGCGGTGTCCCGTTGCGAACCGACCGATGGTTCATCGAATACTGTCCGGTCAACAGCGATGCGCGCGATGGGCCACATGGATTCACAACCGAATAATGCTG
>JBPOFE010000014.1:0-33232 GCA_051252035.1 Sulfitobacter sp. | reverse complement strand
AACTACACCCCGACGTCCCGCCGCAGGTGTTGCACTTCATGCAGGTGCCGTTGCGCACCAAAGTGTAGTTGCCGCATTCGCCACAGGCTTCGCCCTCATAGCCCTGCATCTTGGCTTTGGTCCGCGCGTCGATCCCGACGGCACCGGTTGCCACCGAAGTTGATGCCATGGCCACGGCGACTCCGCCTTGTGTCGCAACTTCGGGCATCACGGCCTGAACCGCCTCCGACATCTGTTGCCCGCCCTGAAGCACGACCAGCTCTTGTGGCAAACGGTTGCGCAGATATCCTGTTGAGCTGATTTGTTTCAACACTTCCAAGGACTTGCTGGCTGCATTCTCGGACAATTCAGCGACATTACCCACGGTTTCTTCCGCCTCACCCTTGCCCAGATCGTCGAATGTGTGACCTTCAGGCTGCACATGCGCGAGGTCGGTGCGGTCGAGATAGCTGACCGCCAATTCGCGGAAGATATAGTCGAGGATCGAGGTCGCAGAGCGGATCGTTTCGTTGCCTTGCACCAGACCAGCGGGTTCAAACTTGGTGAAAGTGAACGCATCGACAAATTCTTCAAGCGGCACGCCGTATTGCAGGCCGACGCTCACCGCGATGGCAAAGTTGTTCATCATCGCCCGGAAGCCTGCACCCTCTTTGTGCATGTCGATGAAAATCTCACCCAGCTTGCCATCCTCATACTCACCCGTGCGCAGATAGACCTTGTGACCACCGACGTTGGCTTTCTGAGTGTAGCCCTTGCGGCGCTGTGGCATCTTTTCACGGTGCGACTTGATCAGCTCTTTGATGATGACCTTTTCGACGATCTTTTCGGCCAGCACAGTGGCTTTTTCCTGCTGCGAACCGCTTTCGAGGATTTCCGCCGCTTCGTCATCGTCTTCGATCAAGGCTGACGCCAATGGCTGTGACAGTTTCGATCCATCACGATAAAGCGCATTGGCTTTAATGCCCAAGGACCAGCTGAGTTCATATGCCTTCTGGCAATCCTCAATCGTTGCATCATTTGGCATGTTGATCGTTTTCGAGATCGCGCCAGAGATGAAGGATTGTGCTGCGGCCATCATGGTGATGTGGCTGTTGACGCCCAAGAAACGTTTGCCTTTTTTGCCGCAAGGGTTGGCGCAATCAAAGATGCTGTAGTGCTCTTCCTTGAGGTGCGGTGCGCCTTCCAGCGTCATCGTGCCACAGACGTGGTCGTTGGCCGCATCGATGTCTTTCTTGGAGAAACCCAATGATTTCAATAAGTCAAACGTCGGATCGTTCAGCTTGTCGGCTGGGATGCCCAACACCTGCGTGCAAAACTTTTCGCCCAGCGTCCACTGGTTAAACACAAAGCGAATGTCGAACGCCTGCGCCAGTGCCGCGTCGACCTTGGCCAATTCGGCAGGACCAAACCCATGGCCCATCAGCGAGGTGTGGTTGATGCCCGGTGCATTGCCGATGCTGCCGTGACCGACCGCATAGCTGACGATTTCTTCGATCTGCGCCGATCCGTAGCCCTGTTTGGCCAGTGCCGCTGGCACGGATTGGTTGATGATCTTGAAATACCCACCACCTGCGAGTTTCTTAAATTTCACGAGGGCGAAGTCAGGCTCAATCCCGGTGGTATCACAATCCATCACCAACCCGATGGTGCCAGTTGGTGCAATGACCGAGACCTGCGCGTTGCGGAACCCGTGTTTTTCACCCATTTTCAGGGCTTCATCCCAGCATGACATCGCCACATCGACCAGACCGGGCTGCGGACAGCTGGCGTGATCCAATGGTACGGGTTTTACGGACAGTTTTTCATAACCCTTGCTTTCGCCGTACGCCGCATTGCGGTGGTTGCGAATAACGCGCTGCATGTGTTCGGCGTTTTTGGCATAGCCGGGGAAGGCGCCGAGTTCGCCCGCGATTTCGGCGGATGTTGCATAAGAAACGCCGGTCATGATCGCGGTGAGCGCGCCACAAAGGCTGCGACCTTCGTCGCTGTCATAGGAATAGCCCATGTTCATCAGCAAGCCGCCGATGTTTGCGTAGCCAAGGCCGAGCGTGCGGAAGTCATAGGACCGCTGGGCAATTTCTTTGGACGGGAATTGCGCCATCATCACAGAGATTTCCAATGTCACGGTCCACAGACGGGAGGCGTGCATGTAATCCTCAACCTGAAATTCACCGTCCGCCAAGAACGTCAGCAAGTTCATAGACGCCAGGTTACAGGCCGTATCATCCAAGAACATGTATTCAGAACAAGGGTTTGACCCCCGGATTGCGCCATCTTCAGGGCATGTGTGCCAGTCGTTGACCGTATCGTGATACTGGATACCCGGATCGGCGCAGGCCCATGCGGCATGACCGACCTGTTCCCAGAGGTCACGTGCCTTGATGGTTTTTGACACTTTGCCGGATGTCCGGTCGATCAGTTCCCAGTCGGCGTCTTTTTCAACGGCTGTCAGGAAAGCGTTGGTGACACGGATAGAGTTGTTGGAGTTTTGACCGGAGACAGAGTTATAGGCCTCAGAATCCCAGTCGGTGTCGTATGTCGGGAATTCAATCGACGTGTGGCCCTGCTTGGCATAGTCCAACACGCGTTTCACGTATGTCTCTGGGATTGCGACTTTCTTGGCTTCGCGGATTGCTGATTTCAGCTGCGTATTGTGTGCCGGGTCATAGGCGTCAGCCTCTGCCCCGTCCCACCCTTTGATCGCAGTAAAGATCAGGTTGAGCTTTTCTTCGTGCATTTTGGAGCCTGCGACGATGGACGCCACTTTCTGCTCTTCAATGACTTTCCAGTTGATGAAATCCTGAATGTCGGGGTGATCCGCGTCCACGATCACCATCTTGGCCGCACGGCGCGTCGTGCCACCGGATTTGATCGCGCCGGCCGCACGGTCACCGATTTTTAGGAAGCCCATCAGGCCGGAGGATTTACCGCCGCCTGACAGCGCCTCGCCCGCCCCGCGCAGGGAAGAAAAGTTGGTGCCTGTGCCGGACCCATACTTGAACAAACGCGCCTCGCGGACCCAAAGATCCATGATGCCGCCATCGCCCACCAGATCATCCGCGACGGATTGGATGAAGCAAGCGTGTGGCTGAGGGTGTTCATATGAGGATTTTGAGCGTGTCAATTTGCCGGATTTGTAATCGACATAATAATGCCCCTGCGCCGGGCCGTCGATGCCATAAGCCCAGTGCAAACCAGTGTTGAACCACTGCGGGGAGTTCGGTGCGGCGCGCTGGCTGGCCAACATGTGGCGCATTTCGTCGTAATAGGCCTTTGCGTCTTCTTCGGTGGTGAAGTATCCACCTTTCCAACCCCAATAGGCCCATGCGCCCGCCAAACGGTCAAACACCTGCTTGGAGGATGTCTCACCACCCATGGTCGCGCCCTCGGCAGGCGCTCCGCGCCACAGAAATTCTGGCACGCCCTTTTCTTTGATCTTTTTGGTCTTGCTCGGCACACCAGCTTTGCGGAAATATTTCTGCGCAATAACATCACTGGCGACCTGGCTCCAGCTTGACGGAACCTCCACATTGTCGAGTTTGAAAACAACTGACCCATCTGGATTTCGGATTTCAGACACCGTGGTGATAAAATCCAAATCCGCGTATGCGTCTTGCCCGACTTTAGTGAATTTCCGTTCAATTTTCATCTTAGCTGCCTCATGTTCAGCGTTCCCATCCCATACGGCGGACCTGTCATTGCAAATCACCGCACTCTCGTATTGCCACCGCGGCTTAGCCACAAAAGGTGCGCAACCAACCGGACCGTGATCCAGCAGCAACGTGCAATTCAACGATGTAAATTCGTCTGCCTGCCTCTTGTGCCCTCGATGCGCCTTTTGAGCGTTAACCACTACATATTGTGGCGTCATCGTCGGCCTCCACAAACTGACGTATGGAGGCCTATTCGGTCAACGATTTTTTTACACAAATTTATAAAACTTACTGTTGACCGATGGCAGTTTTTTTGGGTCACCCGGGGCCACATGATTCAAGAGATTAATATCCCCAAATCTGTCCACGCCAACGGCGCATACACGTATTACGATTAATCAAATGATGCGGCATGTTTAGAAAGAGGCACTCACCTTTTGGATGAATTTACCCACAGGCAAGAATGTCAGACCCTATACCATTAGGTGGCGTTCAGCCTTACGTAAGGTAAGCTGAAAGCGCGTCACCAAATTGTAACATACAAGTGCATCGTCAGATGAGAATCAAAGCGCCACACGCTCAAACAAGGTGGATGTCCGGCCTCGCAAGGTCAGGACACACAATATCTAGATTTTGATGAAAGTGGTCGGAGCGAGAGGATTCGAACCTCCGACCCCCTGTACCCAAAACAGGTGCGCTACCAGGCTGCGCCACGCTCCGACTTGGGCTTCTTTAGCTACACTTGCTTTGAATGAAAAGCCCTAGTTTGCGACAAAATACATGCAACCCTGACAAAGAGCGCCGCATCACAATCGCCTTGGTGATTAACAGGGCCAAGCTGGTGCAAAGGCGGCAAACGCCGGGTGGCGGACTTCGCTGTCTACGGTGATCCCCAACCGCTTGGCCAGACCGCCATTGATCTCAAGCACAGAAAGCAAGTTGTCGCCGCCAAAAATCGGCGTTTCATCCAGCGGTTTGGCCATATGGTGAATGTGACGCACCACGCCTTGGGCATCAATAAACAGCATATCGAGCGGGATCAGCGTGTTGCGCATCCAAAAACTCTGCGGGCGCGGGCTGTCATAGACAAACAGCATGCCATGGCTGAACGCCATGGCCTCGCGGTTCATCAAGCCTTGCTGTTGTTCCTGTGGATCGTCGGCAACTTCCACGGTGAAGCGGACAGAGCCCCAATCACCGCGCAGTAACACAGTGTCTTCCCGACAGGCCTTATCGGCGAAGGCCGCACTCGCGCCAATCCCCATGACCACAGCAAATGCTGTGATTCCATACCGCAGCACATTTATGTTCGAATGGATTCCCATGCCTGCACCTCGGCGGCCATATGACCGCGTTTGCCTTCGATCACCCGCATTGCCAGCGCTTCACCCGGCTGCAAGTCTGAAAGCCCTGATTGGCGTAGCACTTCAATATGTACGAACACATCATCCCGTTTGCCAAACACATTTGCAAACCCGAAGCCTTTGGCCTTGTCGAACCATTTTACCCGTGCTGGTTCAAGTGGTGCGGCGGCAACAGTTTCGGCATCCAATCCAACAATATCAGCCAAAACCATTGAATGAGCGCCCTCGGGCGGATGAACCGCAACAACACTGGTGGCCTGCACTCCACGTTCGGTGGCTTGCGAAAACAGATCAATCCGTGTGCCGTCCGCAATTGAACTTTGTCCAAAATTGCGCAGCACGTTGACGTGCAACAAGATATCAGGCCCACCTGTGTCAGCCACAACAAACCCAAACCCCTTGTTCGGGTCAAACCACTTTACAACACCAGACAGCATTGGCCCCGACTGATCTTGTGTGTCGGTCTCTTGGCGTGTTTCTTCTTTATCAGTCACAACAGTCCCTTGATCTCCCGGCGACCACATCCGGACGCCGTTTGCTTTATTCCTACCTGTCAAACTTGAACTGATTACCATTACACTGACCTTCGCCCGGTTTCTTAAGGGCAGAGGCGGTCAACCTTCCATGCCTCGCTTGGCGTTACTCTGCGCCATCTGAATCGGTCGTGCAGACGAAATTCGCCATCCGCCCAGAATTCAATCTCAACCGGCGTAATCCGATACCCGCCCCAAAACGGCGGGCGGGCGGGGTTTATCCCATGTTTGGCAGTGGCCTTGGCAACCTCAGCCATGAGGGACGCCCTGCTGCTCAGCGGTGTTGATTGTTTCGACGCCCAAGCGCCCAAGCGACTTTTGAGCGACCGAGAGGCATAATATTCATCCGCCTGCTGTCCGTTTTCACGGCTGATCAGCCCCCGCACCCGCACCTGACGGCGCAGTGACTTCCAATGCATGACAAAAGCGGCTTTTCCGGCGCTTTCTAATTCCTGCGCCTTGGCGCTTTCGTAATTGGTATAGAAAACAAAGGCATCCGCCTCAATTTCCTTGAGCAAGACCATGCGCGCGTTGGGCAGACCATCTGAGTCAACTGTCGACAAGGCAATCGCATTAGGGTCATTCGGCTCGACGCCCTGCGCTTCTTCAAGCCAGCGGCGCGCGATGACAAAGGGGTCATCGCCTGCAAAAATCCCGTTACGGTTTTCTTGCGTTCCTGTCACTTCCAAGTCGCCTGTCATGAGTGTGGCTACCTGTCCTTAGATCGTTAGAATGAGCAGTTCGGACCGCAAAATGCAGCCCAGCTATCGGAATTAGCATATGACGTATCACCGAACAAAGTAAGGCAACAAGGCTATGGTTGTGTCAGATGGAATAAAATAACAATCACAGGTGGTTGCAAAGATGCACACACAGCTCTGCTTTTACGCACAACCCAACAAGAACCTCGGTGGTCTTGCTGGTAGGCCCCTAATGGCTTAAACCCGCCGAAAGGAAACAAGTGAGACAGGGCGGTTAAATGTCGAATGATCTGATGCAGGGAAAACGGGGCCTGATCATGGGTCTCGCAAATGATAAATCCATCGCGTGGGGCGTAGCCAAGGCACTGGCGGATGCAGGTGCCGAACTGGCGTTCTCGTATCAGGGTGATGCGCTTAAAAAGCGTGTTGATCCGCTGGCCGCACAGCTTGGCAGCAACATTGTTTTGCCTTGTGATGTTGGGGATGAAGCGTCAATTGATGCGCTATTTGACGCGTTAAAAGAGACATGGGGTGCGCTTGATTTTATCGTGCATGCTATTGGTTTTTCGGACAAAAATGAATTGCGCGGGCGGTATGTCGACACCAGTCGTGCCAATTTCGCGATGTCGATGGACATATCAGTTTATTCCTTTACCGCTGTCATGGCCCGCGCGGAAAAGATGATGTCGCCCGGTTCCGCCGCGGTGACGCTCACCTATTATGGCGCTGAAAAAGTTATGCCGCATTATAATGTCATGGGCGTGGCCAAGGCAGCGCTTGAGGCATCTGTCAAATATCTGGCTGAGGATCTGGGAAAAGACGGCATTCGCGTCAACGCGATTTCTGCGGGCCCGATCAAAACGCTCGCCGCGTCGGGCATTGGTGATTTCCGCTATATTATGAAATGGAACGAATACAATTCACCGCTGCGCCGCAATGTCACCATTGATGAAGTCGGCAAATCCGCCCTCTATCTCCTCAGCGATCTGGGCAGTGGCACAACGGGTGAAAACCTTCACGTGGATGCTGGATATCACGTGGTTGGCATGAAGGCTGTTGATGCGCCTGACATGGCCAAGGAATGACAGTAGCCGCCCTCGCCTCCCTTGCATTGGTCCAACTCCTCCTCGCGATGAGCCCCGGCCCGGCTTTTGTACTCACCGTGCGGACTGCTGCGGGCGAAGGGATACGCCCTGCGCTTTGGCTGACACTCGGTTTGTCCGTTGCGGTTGTGATCTGGGCAGCGGCAGCACTTACAGGTCTGTCTATCTTGTTTGAAATCATGCCGTGGCTGCAAACCGGGTTGCGCATCGCTGGTGCGCTGTTTTTGACCTACATCGCCATCATGTTATGGCGACATGCCCCAGCTCCATTGCCGGAACAGCATGCCGAGGTGCCTCGCGGCGCGCTGCGTTCATTTCTGTTGGGCCTCTGGACTGACCTTGCCAATCCCAAGGCGCTGGCGTTTTTTGCCGCGATCTTTTCTGGCCTGATCCCTGCCAACCCAACTTTGGCTGACGCCGTCGCGATCCTTGCCGTGGTGTTTGTGGTCGAAACCGCATGGTACGCCGTTGTTGCGCTTGTGTTTTCGCGCCCGACACCACGCCGCCTCTATGCGCGGGTAAAAGCGTATTTGGAACGTCTCTTTGCTGTCATGCTTGGCGGGTTTGGAATACGGATCGGATTGGGATGACAACAGCAGCACCTAATTTGCGCGCAACGAGGCTAGCATCATGACCCTTGAGCACCTCATTGCTTTCAATGCTGTGCTGATTGTCTCAATCCTCAGCCCCGGAGCCGCATTTTTGATGGCCGTGCGCAGTTCGGTTTCAAACGGAAGACGCGCGGGCATTGCCACCGGGTTTGGCCTTGGCGTGATGGCCAGCCTTTGGACGCTGGCGGCACTTTTAGGGATGGATGCGCTTTTTGCCCTGTTTCCTTGGGTTTTCACCATTCTGAAAATTGGTGGCGCGGGGTATCTTATCTATCTTGCGATCATGACATGGCGTGGCGCGAACCAAGAGATCACCGCAGCGCCAAAACAACAGGGACGCGCGTTTATCGACGGGTTCCTCGTGAACCTCGGCAATCCCAAATCGGTGCTGTTTGCAGCGGCTGTGCTTGTTGTCGTGTTTCCACCGAACCTGACTGCACATGAGATCGGCCTTGTCTGGCTGAACCACCTTGCACTGGAAATCGCCTTCTACACCGCCTGCGCCTTTATTCTCAGCGCACCTACCGCTCGCACACAATATTTGCGTGCCAAACCCATCCTTGACCGCACCGCCGCCGTGATTCTCGGCGGGCTTGGCCTGAAACTTTTGCTGCAAAGGTAACACTATGACCAACACCCAACTGCCCCATGAAAAAGGCTTTCATATCTCTTGGGACCAAATCCACCGTGACAGCCGTGCGCTGGCGTGGCGGCTTGATGGCAAAGGCCCGGATGACGGCGCATGGCGCGCGGTGGTGGCAATCACCCGGGGTGGCATGGCACCCGCGATGATTGTAGCGCGGGAGTTGGACATTCGCACCGTCGATACAATCTCGGTGATGTCGTATCATTCCGGTGGCGGTAAAGCGGACGAGCGCCGAGAAGCCAAAGTACTGAAATCTCCCGACGCAGAGATCATGGGCGATGGTACCGGTATTCTGGTGGTGGATGATCTGGTCGACAGCGGCAAAACCCTTGAATTGGTGCGCGAAAGATATCCAAACGCCCATTTCGCCACCGTCTATGCCAAACCAGCGGGTGAACCGATGGTCGATACGTTCATCACAGGTGTCTCTCAGGATACATGGATTTTCTTCCCATGGGACATGGCCCTGCAATATGTCGAACCCTATCGCGGCAAGGACTAATTTGTCCGTGGGTTTCACCCACCCTGCGCGTAGGGTGGGTGAAGCCCACGCGCATTCAACAATAAAGATGCCTCCATGACCCTGCCCCGCACCGCCACCACGTTCCCCCCACCCGTGATGGAAGCCCGTCGCTGGTTGCAAGGTGTCACCCATCCCGCCGACCGTCCACTGATCAACGTCAGCCAAGCCGCCCCGGTTGATCCACCCCCTGCGCCCTTGCGTCAGGTGATGGCCGAAGTGGCGCTGACCAATGATGCGGCACATCTTTATGGTCCTGTCCTTGGCCTGCCCGAATTGCGCACAGAACTCGCCACCCAAACCGCGCAGCATTATGATGGCACTGTGACAGCCGATGAGGTCTGCATCACTTCGGGCTGTAACCAAGCCTTTGCTGCCGCGATTGCGACGCTCTGCGCCGAAGGGGATGAGGTTATCCTTCCAACCCCTTGGTATTTCAATCATAAAATGTGGCTGGACATGTCAGGCGTGACGTCCGTTCCGCTGCCGACGGGTGCGGAACTGTTGCCGGATCCCGACCATGCGGCTGCGCTAATCACCCCGCGCACCCGTGCGATTTCGCTGGTCACACCCAACAACCCCGGCGGGGTCGAATACTCTGCCGATCTGGTGCAAGCCTTCTTTGACCTCGCGCGCAAACATAAGATTGCCCTGATTATTGATGAGACTTACCGTGATTTTGACAGCCGCAGTGGCCCACCGCATGCGTTGTTCCAAGACCCCGACTGGCACGATACGCTGATCCACCTCTATTCCTTTTCCAAAGCCTATCGCCTGACCGGACACCGGGTTGGCGCGATGATCGCCAGTGCCGCACGGCTGGCAGAGGTTGAAAAATTCCTCGATACCGTTGCCATATGCCCCGGCCAGATCGGCCAACATGCCGCCCTATGGGGGATGCAAAACCTCTCGGAATGGCTCAGCAACGAACGCACTGAGATTCTCGCCCGCCGCGCGGCAATTACCGACCAAATGCCGAAACTCATCGCTCATGGCTGGCAGTTGCTTGGTCTCGGCGGCTACTTTGCCTATATGCAGCACCCATTTGACATCAGTTCGGCCGAACTGGCCCCGAAGCTGGTGAAAGACGCGGGCATCCTGTGTCTGCCCGGCACCATGTTCTGCCCCTCAAAAGACCCTGCCGGGCACCGCCAATTGCGCATTGCCTTTGCCAATCTGGATGTCGCGGGCATTTGCATTCTCTTTGACCGCCTTGCGGCCCTGCCGCGCAACGCATAGACAAGCAAAAACGCGAATAAGGACGACTTTCATGGCCAAAGGCTCAAGCATTTCGAAAACCGCCGTGTGGATCCTGATGGGCCTGCTGATCCTTGGCCTTGGTGGCTTTGGCGCGGTCAATCTGTCCGGCAATATCCGCAGCATCGGAACGGTCGGCGACAAGCCCATTCCGGTCGATCAATATGCCCGCCTTTTGTCTCAGGAAATTCGCGCCATCGAAGCGCAGACCCGCCAGACGTTGCCCTTTGCGCAGGCCCAGCAAATCGGCCTCGATCGCGCCGTGTTGCAACGCTTGGTTCGGGATCGCGCCTTGGACCATGAGGCCGATCAGCTTGGCTTGTCGATTGGCGATGAATCCCTGCGAGAAGAAATTCTGGGAATCGACGCATTCCAAGGCATCGACGGCAAATTCGACCGTGAGGGATATCGTTTTGCCCTGCAACAAGGCGGTTTGAGCGAAGCAGAGTTTGAAACCTCGCTGCGCGAAGAAGCATCACGCACGCTGCTTCAGGGTGCGATTGTCGGTGGTGTCAAAATGCCACAAGCCTATGCTCAGACCTTGGTGAATTATATTGGTGAAAAGCGTAGTTTTACCTGGGCGGCACTGACCGAAGACAACACAACTACTTTGCAGACCCCGCCAACAGACGCGCAGTTGCGCAGCTACTATGACGAAAACGCGGATTTATTCATGCTGCCCGCAACCAAGATGATCACCTATGCGTGGCTGTCGCCGGACGCGATGATTGACGAAGTTGAGGTGCCGCAAGAAGAATTGCAGCAAGCCTATGATGACCGCGCGAATGAGTTCAATCAACCCGAGCGTCGGTTGGTCGAACGTCTGGCCTTTGCCGATCAAAAAGCCGCTGATCAGGCCGCTGCCGCGTTGGAGGCCGAGGACACCACCTTTAACGATCTGGTACAGGATCGCGGCTTGGAGCTGTCCGATGTTGATCTGGGGGATGTAAGCCGCCTTGAACTGGACGCCGCGGGCGAAGGTGTATTTGCTGCCGAAGTCGGCGATATCGTTGGCCCCCTGCCCAGTAATCTTGGTCCTGCACTCTTTCGTGTGAACGGCATTCTTCCGGCCCAAAGCGTGTCGTTTGAAGAGGCAAAAGAAGACCTGCAAGGCGAATTGGCCATCGCTCGCGCCGTGCGTGCGGTCGAAGCGCGCGCACAAGATATCGATGACCAACTGGCAGGCGGGGCGACATTGGAACAACTGGCCAAAGAAACCAAAATGACTCTCGGCACAATTGCCTGGACCCCGGGCAGCAGTGACGGTATCGCCGCCTACAGTGATTTCCAGCAAGCCGCATCGGCCCTTGCCGCAGGTGATTTTCCCAAGATCAATCAACTTGATGATGGCGGCATCTACGCAATGCGGCTGGATGAGGCATTGGATGAACGCCCTGAGCCCTTTGAAGATGCCAAAGAAGCCGTGACCGCCGCGTGGATCAACGAACAAACCATTAACAACCTGACGGCAAAAGCCACAGAATTGGTTGCCACGCTTGGTGCAGAAGGATCGTTCCAAGAAGCGGGCCTTGATGCCGTGATCGAACAGGACCAGACCCGCAACGCCTTTGTCGATGGCACACCAGAGGGGTTCATGGCGCAAGTGTTCGAGATGGAGGTCGGCGATGTGACCGTTCTGCCTGGCGACGACAATGTGGTGATTGTGCGTTTGGACAGCGTGACAGCGGCTGAAACGGATGCCGCAAATACCGCCCTGCTGGAACAGATATCGCAGCAGTTAGATCAGACCTTGGCGCAGGATCTTTTTTCGATCTACGCCCAAGACGTTGTGCGCCGCGGCGAACCACAGATTGATCAACGTGCGATTCAAGCCGTACATGTCAATTTCCCTTGAGATAAATCATGGCCCTAACTCCAGATTTCCACAGCTTTGAGGCGGCATATTCCTCTGGTCAAAATCAGATCGTCTATACCCGTCTGGCGGCGGATATAGACACGCCTGTCTCGCTGATGCTGAAACTCACCGGGGCTGCGGAAAACGCATTCGTGTTGGAATCGGTCACGGGCGGCGAAGTGCGCGGGCGCTATTCGATTATCGGCATGAAACCCGATCTGATCTGGCGTTGCCGGGGTGAAAAATCTGAAATCAACCGCGCCGCACGCTATGACGCGGATGCGTTTCAGGATGTGGAGGGCAACCCGCTCGATACCCTGCGCGCCGTGATCGCCGAGTCCAAGATTGATTTACCTGACGACCTACCTCAAGCCGCCGCCGGCCTGTTTGGCTATCTCGGCTATGACATGATCCGGCTGGTGGAAAATCTACCGCATGTGAACCCCGATCCGCTGGGCTTGCCCGATGCGCAAATGCTGCGCCCGTCGGTGATTGCGGTGCTGGACGGTGTGAAGGGTGAGGTCACATTGGTGTCGCCTGCATGGGTCAGTGATGGCCAATCCGCGCGCGCCGCCTATGCCCAAGCAGCAGAGCGGGTGATGGATGCGGTGCGCGATCTGGAACGCGCCATGCCCACCACGAGCCGTGATCTGGGCGATGCGGCAGACGCGCCTGAACCGGTCAGCAATTTCACTAAAGACGCCTATAAAGCCGCCGTTGAAAAAGCCCGCGATTACATCGTGGCAGGTGACATATTCCAAGTGGTGCCAAGCCAACGCTGGGCGCAGGGGTTTAGCCAACCGCCCTTTGCGCTTTACCGCAGCCTGCGCCGCACCAACCCCTCGCCATTCATGTTCTACTTTAACTTTGGCGGCTTTCATGTGGTCGGTGCATCGCCGGAAATTCTGGTGCGGGTGTTTGGCCAAGAGGTCACGATCCGCCCCATCGCTGGCACGCGGCCCCGTGGTGCGACACCGGAAGAAGATCGCGCAATGGAAGCGGATTTGATGGCCGACGAAAAGGAATTGGCAGAACATCTGATGCTGCTTGATCTGGGCCGCAACGACGTTGGCCGGGTAGCCAAAATTGGCACCGTGCGACCGACCGAAGAATTTATCGTAGAACGCTACAGCCACGTCATGCACATCGTCTCGAATGTGGTAGGCGAGTTGAAAGAAGGCTGTGACGCGCTGGATGCGTTCTTTGCCGGTATGCCTGCGGGTACGGTATCCGGCGCGCCCAAGGTCCGCGCGATGGAAATCATCGACGAATTGGAACCGGAAAAACGCGGGCTTTATGGCGGCGGCGTCGGATACTTCAGCGCGGGCGGCGACATGGACATGTGCATCGCCCTGCGCACCGCTGTGATCAAGGACGAAACCTTGTATATCCAAGCGGGCGGTGGCGTGGTTTACGACAGCGACGCCGAAGCCGAATACATGGAAACCGTACACAAATCCAACGCGATCCGGCGCGCGGCGGCGGATGCGGCACGCTTTGATGGGTCAGGACGCAACTGATCATGCCCGCACAACAAGCCTTTGAGATTGGCGGACATCGGGTTGAGCGTGGCACCCGTAAAACCATCACCCTGCCCGTTTCGACCTTGCCCGATCATACCCCTGTAGGTCTGTCAATTGAAGTCCATCACGGCAAACGCCCAGGCCCAACGATGTTTGTCAGCGCAGCCGTGCATGGCGACGAAGTCATCGGCGTGGAAATCGTACGCCGTCTGCTACGCGCGCCACAGTTAAATTCGCTGCGCGGCACCTTGCTGGTGATCCCGGTGGTCAACACCTTTGGCTTTCTCAGCCACTCACGGTATCTGCCGGACCGCCGCGATCTGAACCGCTGTTTTCCGGGTTCTCCGTCAGGGTCGCTTGGCTCCCGCTTAGCACATATATTTCTGAACGACGTCGTGCTGCGCTGTGACTTCGGCATTGATCTGCATTCCGCCGCGATCCACCGTACCAATCTGCCGCAGGTACGGGTTTCGCCGTCTGACAAAGTCACCGCCCAGATGGCAATTGATTTTGGCGCACCAGTGGTACTGACCTCGCCCCTGCGCGATGGATCACTGCGCGCGGTGGCGGCCAAAGAAGGTACGCCGATCTTGCTGTATGAAGCGGGCGAAGGTTTGCGCTTTGATGAAATGGCCGTGCGCGCGGGGCTTGCGGGCATCCTGCGCGTGATGCGCGGCCAAGACATGCTACCTGCCAAGGGCATCGCCCGTGCCAAGGTCGCCCCGCATATATGTACCTCATCCAGCTGGCTGCGCGCGCCTGCGGGTGGATTACTCCGGACGTTCCGGGCCGAGGGCGAGACAGTCGAAGAAGGCGATCTACTGGCGACGGTATCTGACCCGTTTGGCATGGTTGAAACTGATCTGATCGCCCCAAACGCCGGCATCCTGATCGGCCGCGCGATCCTGCCCGTGGTCAACGAAGGCGACGCGGTGTTTCACCTTGCCCGGCTCAGTCCGCGTGCGGTTGAGGCCACGGTCGATGATCTGGCAATGCAGTTGGAAACCGACCCTCTGTTTGATGAAGATGAGATCATCTGATCGGGGTGCCCTTAATCCACCCATCATATTTTGACCGCAAAATAATCTGATTTTCCCAAAAATTTGGACACAAAGCCAAGATAACAAGACCGGAATGCGTTGAACGTCCGCACTCCGGGCGATCTTGTGTCTTGTTTTTATCAGTTGGTGGATCTCAGATGCCCCTAGAGAATGTTCTTGTTTACAACTTTGCCAGCGGTGACAACACCTATCCGCATAGTGGCAATTTTACGATTGGCGTCGCCGGGTCTGTTACCATCAACGATTCCAATGGCACCGAAGACGCCCTGTTTGGGGATCTGACCCACACAGGTGGCGGCGATGTCAGTGACCAGCTGGTCAGTGCATCCTCCGTAACCGGTATAAACCTGGGCGACACGATCGACCTAAGATATCAATACACCTTTACAGGCTCTGATGGCTCCAGCGGCAATATTCATTTTATCGCGACCAACAGTGCGGCAAACTATGGCCCATTGTTTGTGTCCGATACGCCGCTTACCCCCGGTGTTACCTATACATTTGGCACCTTTAACACGGATGGTGCGGTAAATTATTCATCGCTTGTGCCCTGTTTCACCAAAGGTACTCTGATTGCGACCAGCAAAGGCCACATCCCCATCGACCTTTTGAATGAAGGGGATCGCGTGCTGACCCGTGACAATGGCTTTCAGCCGCTGCGCTGGATCGGCTCATGTACTGTCCCTGCAAGTGGATCATTAACACCCATTCACATCGCAAAAGATGTCTTGGGAAACAGCCGTGATCTTTTGGTCTCTCCCAATCACCGCATGCTGATTACTTCTGCATCGGCAGAACTGCTGTTCGGCGAACGAGAGGTATTGGTGTCGGCCAAACATCTGACCGATATGGCAGGTGTTACCCCGCGCCTAGGCGGCACGGTCACCTATGTGCACATCCTGTTTGATGAGCATCAAATTGTGGCTTCAAACGGTGCCTACAGCGAGAGTTTCTTTCCCGGTCCGGTGGCATTGGGGGCACTGCAATCTGACACACGGCGCGAGGTGCTAGACCTTTTTCCTGATTTGCGTACTGGCGCATCACTGGGCTTTTTGGAAACGGCGCGCATGTGTCTTGTGCAACGCGAAGTTTCCGTCATGAAACAGATCGCGGCCTGACGCCGCCACCTCACTGCTCCCGCGTCAGAACCGCCGAGATCGGGGCCAGTGCCACCTGCCCAGCACGGTCTTGCAAACCCCAAAGCAGCAGCGCCGAAATCGTGTCGGGCCGCAAACGCCCCAGCATGATCACCGCACCTTCTTGGCCCGCTCTAAACGCCGCTTGGTCCAAAAACCGCCGGATCACTTGGGCGGTCTGGCCTTTGCTGTCGAAATCACGGAACACCGGGTCGGCAGGCACACCGCCTTTGCGGGCGAGCTTTGGCATCGTGTTCAACCCCTTGTCTTGCGTCACCAACCCATGGCCGGATTGCGCCAGTATCGCGGTAACCTGGTCGGCCACGTCGCGTGATCCTTGCACGCCGCCACTTGTGCCCTCCAACACAGCCACGACTTCTGGCAGCTTGTCCAAGGTCACGCCAAAGGTGGTCTCGGCATCCGCAGGGGCAGCCCCTTCGGGTAGGTCAACCATGGCCAGCACCTCGAACCCCTCAGCACGATAAAGCGCCATACGGTCCGACGCATCGGGCAATGCACTGTCCACAGCAAAGCTGATCGGATAGGGAAAACTACGCAAAGCGGCGATGCCAGCGGAGCCTGAGGTCGGCGAACTGCCGTCATCAATCAGCACGATACCCATCAGCGGTTTGTTCTCGGGGTTCTCAAACGCTTGTGCAAAGGCTTCGATCGGTGGCCCGGTCTCAGCGGCAGGTGCGGCACCCTCGTCCGCAGCGGTGTCAGTCGACACAGCACTTTCATCAGCGGTGCTTGTTGTCAGACGGTTAACGGTCACACCGCCGCCGCGTTCGGTTAATGGCACCGCAGGCGTGCCAATCGCCGGACGTGCCGATGCGGTACCCGTAGCACCTGTTGTGTCACTGTCGGTCGCTGGCTTCGTTTCCGGCGCGTCTTCTGCCACCGTGGGGGGCGGCGCCACCGGGGTAATCGCAGGTTCCGGCGTGTCAGGATCAGTCAGACCGGCAAGATCAGGTGCTACAGCTGTTGCTACTGGCGCATCGGTGTTTGCGGGTTCGGTCTCGGTCGCTTCAGGCAGGGCGGCTTCTTGTGTTGCGGGTTCATCCGCAATGGGCTGCGCTGGTGCATCAAACGCGCCCTGAACGCTTTCGGTTTCCGGTGCCGGGGGCTGAGCAGGTTCCGTGCTGATCGACAGTTCATCTGCGGCCTGCGGTTCCATCGGAGCCAACGCCTGAGGGTTCGGCAATACCGGCTGATCCGCCTCTGGCACGCCCCCCGTTTCGGATGTGGCGGCGGGTGCTTGCAAATCTTCCGCAGCCCCGGTTTCAGGGATCGCAGCAGATGTCACCGTATCGGCATCAATCCCGGCAAGCGTATCTGGATCAGGCGCTGAGGTCTGCGATGCGCCCTGCCCGGTGGCCAGCGCGCTGTCGCTTTGGCTAGCTTGCTCACCGCTATCGACGGCTGCACTTTGTTCCGGTGCCACGGCGGCTCCGGGGGCCGCATCGCTGACTTCGGGCGGCATCGGCGGTGGGGCCAGCACGGAGGCCACGCCACTAACGCCAACGCTCAGAATCCCGCCCCAAAGAACGCCGCTCAAAAATCCGCGTGCCATTTGCATTCTCCCGCTGTCTGCTCGCGCGCCTGTATCACGCGGCTTTGCTGCCCTTTGCAGGCTTGTGCGCTTGCACTCTTGACGCAAGTGCGCAAGCCTGAACATGTGTGGCACGACATATACGCTGCCTTGCCCGCGTTTCTCTAGCCCTAATGCCCACCCTCAAGACAAAGATTTGCCCATTGTTGCTGCTGATAGATAACTACGACAGTTTTACCTACAACCTCGTGCATTATTTAGGGTCATTGGGGGCCGATGTCGCGGTCCATCGCAATGATACGCTATCTGTTGCCGATGCGATGGCGATGCAACCCGAAGGGATATTGCTCTCACCCGGCCCCTGTGACCCGGATCAGGCGGGTATTTGCCTTGAATTGACGCTTGCAGCGGCGGCAGCGCGGATGCCTTTGCTCGGTGTTTGTCTGGGTCATCAGACTTTGGGCCAGGCATTTGGCGGCAAGGTCGTGCGAGCCAGCGATATCGTGCATGGCAAAATGGGCCAGATGCACCATGATAATTCAGGGGTTTTTATGGGCCTGCCCAGCCCCTTTGCCGCCACGCGCTATCATTCGCTGGTGGTGGAGCGTGACAGCCTGCCCGACTGCCTGCACATCACCGCAGCGCTTGAGGATGGCACGATTATGGGTCTGCAACACCGCGAGCTGCCCCTGCACGGCGTGCAGTTTCACCCGGAATCGATCCGCTCTGAGCATGGCCATGCACTGTTGCAAAACTTCCTCAACGAGATGAAAGTCCCCGCATGAGTGATGCCCTAAAACCCCTTATTGATGCCGCTGCGAATGGCCCGCTGACCCGTGACCAAGCTGCCGACGCGTTTGAGATATTGTTCGATGGCGAGGCCACGCCCAGCCAGATCGGTGGCTTCCTGATGGCGCTGCGTACGCGCGGTGAAACCGTCGATGAATACGCCGCCGCCGCCAGTGTGATGCGTGCCAAATGTCATAAGGTGAATGCACCAGAGGGTGCGATGGACATTGTCGGCACAGGCGGTGACGGCAAAGGTACATTGAACATTTCTACCGCCACCGCATTTGTGGTCGCAGGTGCAGGCGTGGTCGTGGCGAAACACGGCAACCGCAACTTATCGTCGAAATCCGGGGCCGCCGATGCGCTGACCCAGATGGGTCTCAACGTCATGGTCGGCCCCAAGGTGGTTGAGCGTGAATTGGCCGAGACCGGGATCGGCTTTATGATGGCCCCGATGCACCACCCGGCAATTGCCCATGTAATGCCCACGCGCTCCGAGTTGGGCACCCGCACGATCTTTAACATTCTGGGGCCGCTGACCAACCCAGCGGGCGTTAAACGCCAACTGACCGGAGCATACCGCCGCGACCTGATTCGCCCGATGGCTGAGACACTCAAGGCGTTGGGATCGGAAAAAGCGTGGCTGGTGCATGGCTCCGATGGCACGGACGAACTGACAATTACAGGTGTGAGCTGGGTGAGTGGTCTTGCCGATGGTAACGTGACCGATTTTGAAATACACCCAGAAGATGCGGGCCTGCCTGTGCATCCGTTCGAGGCCATTGTCGGCGGCACCCCCGAAGAAAACGCACGCGATTTCAACGCATTGCTTGATGGCGCTCCCTCCGCCTACCGGGACGCTGTGTTGTTGAACGCAGCCGCGGCACTGGTTGTGGCAGACGCAGCAGCAGATTTGAAAACAGGTGTTGATATGGCCCGGCAAAGCATCGATTCCGGTGCGGCGCGTGAAAAGATCAGTAAGGTCGCACAGGTGAGCCATCAAAAATGAGCTTTGATCTATCTGGTCTAGGCGATTGGGCGGCATTACCCTTTTTTACTGACAAGCTGCCCGAGATCACCAAAGCACTGGCGGCTGAAACGCGCCCGGTCTTTCCACCAGCTGAACAGGTTTTTGCGGCGCTTGCGCATACACAACCCGACGACGTCAAGGTGGTTATCTTTGGACAGGATCCTTATCCTCAACCAGCAAAGGCGCATGGCTTCGCCTTCTCCATCCCCAATGATTTTCCGCCCCGCAAGCACCGCGACAGCCTTGATAACATTTTCGAAGAACTGCACGCCGATCTTGGCATCACGCGCAAGGGCACCAATTTAGCGGATTGGGCAGACAAAGGGGTGTTGTTGTTCAATTGTCTTGCATTGACCGTGCCGGAAAATGTGGCCGGGGGACACCGAACACTTGGGTGGAAGATTCTTACTCAACAAGTTCTCACCAGACTAAGTAACCGACCGCGCGCGTATTTGCTTTGGGGTGGCGATGCGCATAAAGCGGGTAGCGAAATTGACCGTAACCGCAATCATGTGATCAAAACCTCGCATCCCTCGCCGATGGGCGTGCACAAATCCGGCGTTGGTTATGAAGCATTCCGCGGCGCCCGACCCTTTAGCCGCACCAATGCGTGGTTGCAGGCACAGGGCAGTCCCGGCATAAACTGGGACAACCCATAAGAGAGCGCCATGACCGACACCATCCTAGACAAGATCAAAGCCTATAAGCTGGAAGAAGTCGCCGCCGACAAGGCCGCGAAACCGCTTGAGGCTGTTGAAGCCGAAGCACAGTCCGCACCACAAGTCCGCCCCTTTGCCGATGCGCTGCACAATGCGTCACGCGAAGGCTATGGATTGATTGCTGAGGTCAAGAAAGCCAGCCCATCCAAGGGGTTAATTCGCGCCGACTTTGATCCGGCCACCTTGGCCGCCGCCTATGCCGAGGGCGGTGCCACCTGTCTATCAGTCCTCACAGATACCCCGAGTTTTCAAGGCGCTAAAGAGTACCTTGTCGACGCGCGCGCGGCCTGCGCCCTGCCCGTGCTGCGCAAGGATTTCATGTATGACACTTATCAGGTGGCCGAGGCACGGGCTTTGGGGGCCGATTGCATCTTGATCATCATGGCCTCTGTGTCGGATGCCCAAGCCAATGAGTTGGAGGACGCCGCCACCGCATGGGGCATGGACGCGCTGATCGAGGTGCATGATGCGGCGGAACTGGAGCGTGCAAGCAAGCTCAAAAGCCGTCTGATCGGAATCAACAACCGTAATCTCAAGACCTTTGAAACCTCATTGGATACCACCAGAACCTTGTCAAAGCAGGTGCCTGAGGATCGGCTGATCGTTTCTGAATCAGGGTTAAGCACGCCCAAGGATCTTGCTGACATGGCGATGTATGGCGCGCGGATATTCCTGATCGGTGAAAGTCTGATGCGGCAACCGGATGTGGAACAAGCAACCCGTGATCTGTTGGCCAATCCGCTGACCGCCGGGGGCATGTAATGGCACTGACACATTTTGATGCCAAAGGTGACGCGCATATGGTTGATGTGTCAGACAAAGCTGTCACATCGCGCATTGCAACGGCCGAAAATCACATCAAGATGCAACGTGAAACCTTTGATATCATTACCGAAGGCCGTGCCAAGAAAGGTGATGTGTTGGGTGTTGCGCGGCTGGCTGGAATCATGGCCGCCAAACGCACCGCCGATTTGATCCCGCTGTGCCATCCGTTGCCGATCACTAAGGTTGCGGTCGACTTGACACCCGACGACACCCTGCCCGGTATCCGCATCACCGCCACGGTAAAAACCACCGGACAAACCGGCGTCGAAATGGAAGCACTCACCGCCGCGTCGGTCGCAGCTTTGACCGTCTATGACATGGCCAAAGCTGTTGACAAAACCATGGAAATTGGCGGTTTACGCGTGGTTCTAAAGGACGGCGGTAAATCAGGCCGATTTGAAGCATCATGATTTCGGTCGGGGACGCGCTGGCGCAACTTCTGGCGCTCGTTAAACCATTGGATATTGAAGAAGTGCCGTTGCGCCATGCCGCCGGGCGCGTGCTGGCCTGCGATGTGACCGCAACCCGTACGCAACCACCTTTCGCCGCTTCGTCAATGGATGGCTACGCCCTGCGCCGCGCCGAAGTCGAACCCGACGCAATGTTCAAAGTGGTGGGTGAATCGGCTGCCGGGCATCGGTTTGAAGATGAAGTTCGTGCGGGTCAAGCGGTTCGGATATTCACTGGAGCGCCCGTCCCGCAGGGTGCTGATTTTGTGGTGATCCAAGAGGATGTGACCCGGCGCGGCAACCTGATAACATTGGGCCACCGCGTTGGAACCAAGGACAATATTCGCCCCGCAGGTGGTGATTTTGAGTCAGGGCAAACCATCAAAGCCCCCTTGCGTCTGCGCCCGGCTGACATTGCCCTGCTGGGAGCGATGAACATCGCCGACGTGCCTGTGACCCGCCGCCCCCGCGTTGCCATCTTGGCCACTGGGGATGAGCTTGTACAACCCGGTGAAATCCCCGGCCCCGATCAGATCATCGCCTCTAACAGCTATGGCCTTGCAGCGTTGCTCGAAGAGATTGGCGCGCAGGTGCAATTGTTGCCGATTGCGCGCGATACAGTGTCGTCGCTGAAACAAGCCTTCACCCTTGCCCAAGCGGCCGATCTGATCATCACGATCGGGGGTGCATCCGTTGGAGATCATGATCTTGTTGCCCCGGTGGCGGCAGAAATGGGGATGGAACAAGCGTTTTATAAAGTCGCAATGCGCCCAGGAAAACCGTTGATGGCAGGACGCATTGGCGCTGCTGCCATGATCGGCCTGCCCGGCAATCCGGTATCTGCGATGGTCTGCGGCCATGTATTCGCGGTCCCGGTCGTTCAAAAAATGTTGGGTTTACCCGGTAACCGCGCGAAACTGCGGCAAGCACCGCTGGCCCGCGCCTTGCCCGCCAATGGCCCGCGCGCCCACTACATGCGCGCGCGGATTGTGAAGGGCGAGGTACATCCCGATGATCGTCAGGACAGTTCGCTATTGTCGGTGCTTGCAACTGCTGATGCCTTGCTGGTGCGCCCGGTTGATGATCCAGCGCGTGTAGAGGGTGAACTGGTCAATTTTCTTCCAATTTGATCTAGTTTGATACAAATCGTTGACACAAAACAGGAACATCCCTAGAACAAATCAAAACCACTGTTCAGGGGAAATGTTCGATGCTGACCAAAAAACAACTCGATCTGCTGGCATTTATTCACAAACGGGTTCAGCGCGATGGCGTCCCGCCCAGCTTTGATGAAATGAAACTAGCGTTGGATTTGCGGTCTAAATCCGGCATTCACCGTCTGATCACAGCACTTGAGGAACGCGGATTTATCCGACGTCTGGCGCACCGTGCCCGGGCGATTGAAGTGGTCAAGCTTCCCGAAAGCCTTGGCGGCCTGCCCAATCCGGGTTTTGCCCCACGGGTGATTGATGGCGACCGCCCCGATGCGCCGCCCCCACCTGCCTCTATGCCAGCGTCCGCAGCGCATGCCTTTGATTTGCCCGTTATGGGTAAAATCGCCGCTGGTGTGCCGATTGAAGCGATCAGCCAAGTGTCGCATTCTGTTTCCGTCCCCAGCGGCATGATCGCGGGATCGGGTGAGCATTATGCGCTTGAGGTCAAAGGCGATTCGATGATCGAGGCCGGGATCAACGATGGGGATGTCGTGGTAATCCGTGAAACCTCTGTCGCGGATAATGGTGATATTGTCGTGGCTTTGGTCGAAGATAGCGAAGCGACCTTGAAGCGGTTCAAGCGCAGCGGATCGTCAATTGCGCTCGAGGCAGCAAACCCCGCCTATGAAACGCGCGTGTTTCCGTCCGACAAGGTTAAGGTTCAGGGCCGTTTGGTGGGATTGATCCGCACATATTGATTGGATCGATGGCTGACATCCGCTTTGGGCCAATTGGTCCAAGGCCGCTCTCCTGCCAGATCACGGGCGGTGGTCATTTGCCAGCCCTTCTCATCTCCGTCCAAGGCGACGGATCCGGTTTGTTTTAAGCGCACCGGGTCAAATACGTCGCAGCCTAGGTTGATCAGGTCGGGTGCAGGAACGGATGTGACGACAATTTGCCCCATCGAACACCCTTCAAATGCCGCCAACGCCCGCTTGCCGGAAAGATGAACGACGGCCCCTTTTGACCATCGTGCCGCCGCCTGATCCTGAAACACGCCATCGCCATCATTTTCCAACCAATTGCGCGCGACAAATCCAGCCGCTTTCTCTTTGCTAAGCGCACGGCCCGCTGGCGTCATCACCCCCACCAATGTTCCATTATCTGCGATCAGCACACCAGGCCGCTTGCCCCCGTGCCACAGCACGAAGGCCATTGCCATCGCAGCCACCCCACCCCAGCGAAGGCGGCCTTGCCACAGGATCACAAATAGGAATCCCAGCGAAAGCAGTGGCAGAACCCACACACCGGGTCCGGGGACAAAGCCACGCGCACCGTCGAGCGATGCGACCTCATGCGCCACACCTAAAATCCAGCGCAGGCCCAGCCCCATCGCCCAAAGGCCAACCCATTCCAGACCAAATGGGGCCAATACTAGTGCCGCCAACGCCGCCGGAATCACCAAAACCCCCATCAATGGCACGGACAACAAATTTGCGATCAACCCATAATGCGCGATTGCGTTGAAATGCGCTGCAGCGATGGGTGCAGTGGCGATGCCAGCCACCGCAGAAGAGACAAAGACCGCCATCACAGGACGCAACCAGCGTGGGATGAACGCCATCTCAACCCCGCGCAACCACCCGAATACCGCCACAAGCGCTGTTGTCGCAGCAAATGACATCTGGAATCCCGGTCCCATCAACGCTTCGGGTCGCAGGCACAACACGATGATCGCGGCCACCGCCACTGCCCGCAATGATATAGCCCGTCTGCCGATCATCAAAGCACCCAAGGCGACGGCAACCATGACAAAGGCCCGCTCTGTCGCGACATTTCCACCCGAAAGCGCCAAATATCCTGTCGCTGCAATTAGCGCTCCGCAAGCGGCGATCCCCTTGGTTGGCCAGCGCAGCGCCACAAAAGGAAACGCCACCAGCAGCAAACGCAGCGCGCCAAATACCACTGCTGTAACCAGCCCCATATGCAGTCCTGAAATCGCCAGCAAATGCGCAAGGTTGCTGGCCCGCAGATCGTCCAAGGCCATTTGGCTGATGGCGCTGCGATCCCCGGTGGTGATGGCAGTGGCAAAGCCACCGATGTCACCCGGCAGCGCAGCTTGGATACGCGCCGAGGCTGCCATACGGATGCGAAACACTGCCAGCCCTGCATGCCCTTCCTTGGCCTTTGCCACACCCATTAGCGGCACTCGTGTATAGCCCACCGCCCCTAGCCGCGCGAACCACGCATGGCGTTGGAAATCAAAGCCGCCCGGTTCAACCGGACCCGACGGTGGCGACAGATGTGCGGTGGTCATCACCCGCAAACCGGGCTCGGGGGTAATGCCGCCACCCACCTTCCCATGCAGGGAGATGCGCACACGTTCAGGTGTCCGGTGTGGCGGCACCCGGTCAAGGCGTACCTGATCCAACGTGAGCCGCAAAGCATCAGATTGGCTACGGTCCATTGCCACCACGCGCCCCTCTACAGCGCCGTAGTACCGCCAGCCCAGAACAGGCCCTGCCACGGAATGTGTTCGCGCACCAGCGAGGATGAAACCCGCAATACCCAAAGCAATGCCAAACGCCAGAGGTGATACCCCTTCAGGTAGACACCAACCCAGCAGCGTAAACGCCAGCATCGCAAAGAACAGCCCGGCAAACATCGGCAAGGATGGCTCTGTCAAGATGCTGAAATAGACGCCAATGCCCACCGCCAAACAGACCGGAACCCAACCGATCATGACACCGCGTTGGGTTAACATCGCGGTGGTCAATGCGGTGAACATCCGCGCCATTAACCCCATGCTTGCCCCCGGTTCGTGCACTGTTTAGACAGGCGTTAACCCTATCGCGGGGACGGTTAGCAAAAGGTAAACGCCCGTTTCACCGACCTGTCCGCCCTGCGTTCATCAGCAATAGAAAGCCACATTTCATGTCCTCGCCCGTTGTCACCCGCTTTGCCCCTTCACCCACTGGTTATCTGCATATCGGTGGCGCACGCACGGCGCTGTTTAACTGGCTTTTTGCGCGGGGACGTGGCGGAAAATTCCTGCTTCGGATCGAAGACACCGACCGCGCGCGGTCAACGCCCGATGCGACTGCGGCGATTTTGCAAGGCATGGCGTGGCTGGGTCTGGATCATGATGGCGATGTTGTCAGCCAGTTTGAAAATGCCCCGCGCCATGCCGCGGTGGCGCATGAACTTTTGACCAAAGGTGCTGCGTTCAAATGCTTTGCAACGCAAGACGAAATCGAGGCGTATCGAGAAGCTGCCAAAGCCGAAGGGCGCAGCACGCTCTACCGTTCGCCATGGCGTGATGCCGATCCAGCCAGCCACCCCGACGCGCCCTATGTGATCCGCATCAAAGCCCCCGCATCGGGTGAAACCGTGATCCATGATGCCGTACAGGGTGACGTGACCATCCAGAACGATCAGTTGGATGACATGGTGCTGCTACGCTCTGACGGGACACCGGTCTATATGCTGGCCGTGGTGGTGGACGATCATGATATGGGGGTGACCCATGTGATCCGGGGCGATGATCACCTCAACAATGCCGCGCGCCAGATGATGATCTATCACGGCATGGGCTGGGACGTCCCGGTCTGGGCGCATATCCCGTTGATTCATGGGCCGGACGGCAAAAAGCTGTCGAAACGTCATGGTGCCTTAGGTGCGCAGGAATATCAGGCGATGGGATATCCGGCGGCGGGCATGCGTAACTACCTTGCGCGGTTGGGGTGGAGCCATGGGGATGATGAGTTTTTCACTGACGCCCAAGCACAGCAATGGTTTGATTTGGGTGGTATCCGGCGCAGCCCGGCACAGTTCGACCTGAAAAAACTTGAGAACATCTGCGGCCAGCACATTGCAGTTTCAGATGATGCTGCATTGCGGCGCGAATGTGAAGCATATCTGGCTGCCGCCGGGCTACCCGCGCTAACTTCCGCGCAGTCATCAGGATTGGAATCCGCGCTCTATTGCCTCAAAGAACGCGCGAAGACATTGCCAGAACTAATTGAAAAAGCACACTTTGTACTGACATCACGGCCAATCGTACCAGATGACAAAGCATCAAAAAACCTTGATGATGCAGCCCATGACATGTTGGTAGAATTGACGCCGCAGTTGCAAAATGTTAGCTGGGACAAAGAAACGCTGGAAGAAGTAATGAACAGCTTTGCGGCTGCGCATGATACCAAATTCGGCAAACTTGCAGGGCCCTTACGTGCGGCCCTTGCCGGGCGCGCGGTGACGCCATCGGTTTTTGACATGATGCTTGTGTTAGGACGTGATGAAACCCTTGCCCGGTTGACAGATGCAGTATCCTAAATGGCGGTTAACCCCGCAGCAAGGATGCATAAGATAACAGATATGGCAGCCCCCCGAGGGGCCATGCCCAGACGGCGGGGAACATCCCCGCAGCCAACATTCGGGAAGGGACTTCATGGCTGATAATAAGAAATCCGCGACGCTCACCATTGACGGGAAAAGCTACGAATTACCGATTTTTTCGCCCACTGCGGGTCCGGATGTATTGGATATTCGCAAACTTTATGGTCAGGCCGACATCTTTACCTATGACCCCGGTTTCACATCTACCGCTGCCTGTGACAGCACCATCACCTTTATCGACGGCGAAGAAGGTGTCCTGCTGCATCGGGGCTATCCAATTGATCAACTGGCCGGCAAATCGCATTATCTCGAAGTGTGCTACCTGCTGCTTTACGGCAACCTCCCCTCGCCTGCGCAACTTGAAGAATTTGAATGCCTCGTCACGAACCACACGATGCTGCATGAGCAGATGATGTATTTGTTCCGGGGCTTTCGCCGGGACGCGCATCCGATGGCCATCATGGTGGGTGTGGTCGGCGCGATGTCCGCGTTTTATCATGACAGCACCGACATAACCGACGGACACCAGCGCGAGGTGGCCTCAATCCGGATGATTGCCAAGATGCCGACCATTGCGGCGATGGCGTATAAATACACCATCGGTCAGCCGTTTGAATATCCGCGCAACGATCTGGATTATGCGTCAAACTTCCTGCGCATGTGCTTTGCCGTGCCGGCCGAGGAATACGAGGTCAACCCGATCCTGAGCCGCGCGATGGACCGGATTTTCACATTACATGCCGATCACGAACAAAACGCATCGACCTCCACCGTGCGTTTGGCATCGTCGTCTGGGGCGAACCCATTCGCCTGTATCGCTGCTGGGATCGCCTGTCTTTGGGGACCAGCGCATGGTGGTGCCAATCAGGCCTGTCTGGAGATGCTCAAGGAAATTGGCACGCCTGACCGTATCCCGGAATACATCGCCCGCGCCAAGGACAAGAATGACCCCTTCCGCCTGATGGGCTTTGGACACCGCGTCTATAAAAACCACGACCCACGTGCCACGGTAATGAAAGAAAGCGCGGATGAGGTACTGGAGCTTTTGGGGATCGACAACAATCCGATCCTACAGGTCGCCAAAGAGCTAGAGAAACAGGCGCTTGAAGATCCGTATTTCGCAGAAAAGAAATTGTTCCCGAACGTTGATTTCTATTCCGGCATCATTCTGGAGGCCATGGGCTTCCCGACTTCGATGTTCACACCGATCTTTGCACTGTCGCGCACGGTTGGTTGGATTTCGCAGTGGAAAGAAATGATTGCCGATCCACAAAACAAGATCGGGCGCCCGCGCCAGTTGTATCTGGGCGAGACCCAGCGCGATTACGTGGACATCGAAAACCGCTGATCCCGGCGACACATGAAACAAATGCCCCGGCGCGACCGGGGCATTTTGCATTTCTGACAAATCGGGAGAGTAAGAATCATCGCCGGATCTGCCAGATCATAACAGCGCAAAATCCCGAAAATATCGTCACACTGTTTCAGGCACATTTGCGCGATTCGAAACACCGACGCTTCAAATCAGGCAGAATTATGTCATTGTTTCGCCTTACCCAACAATAGAGCTGCAGTGCTTGACCCAATTCGCCATCGTTCGTTACGTTGCAATTGGTTCAAACTGAAATGAAAAAGGCGTGCGACCGATGGGTGTGGGATTGTTTTCTGAAATAGCGGTTATGTTTGGGGCTTTGACCCTGCTGACCCATGGCGTTGTGCTTGCATTGGTTCACCGCAGAAACCTTTTGCGTGCAGATGCCAAAAGGAAATCAACATGAAATCCGACAACCCGTCCGGCCAGTTCCGCTGGGACCATGCCGCTAGTCTGATGCCCGTTGGTGCCACCTCAGAGCGTACCCCGCAGGGCGCATTGGTGCCGGACGCATTACATGATTGTGACCAAATCGCCGTTGTCTACGATAAGGGTCAAACCCCGCCAGAGATTACCATCACGCAAGTATCCGGGTCGGTCCATACGGTACATGCGGATGGCATTGCCGTCGCAGTTGTGGCGCGTGCCTCTGGCCCTGCGCCCTCGGTCGAGGATGTGTTGTTGGTTGAACGGTCCCGCTAAAACCCTACCAACCCGGGTTCATCAACGTCCTTCAAAAGACGGGCTGCGTTTTTCAACAAACGCCAAAACACCTTCTTTGAAATCGCGTGATTTACCGCATTTGCCCTGTTCTTGCGCCTCAAAGGTCAGCTGATCCTCATAATTGTTATCCCATGACCCGCGCAGTGCTTCTTTGACAGCGGCATAGGCCGCCGTGGGGCCAGACGCCAGATGCGCGGCCTTGGCCCGCCAGTGATCATCAAAATTAACATCTGGTACAGCTTCCCAGATCATCCCCCAATCATCAGCCTGCCGTGCAGTGATTTTATCGGCGAAGAGCGCCGCGCCCATCGCCTTGGCCATGCCCATCTGACGCGGCAGCACATAAGTACCGCCCGCATCCGGGATCAGGCCAATTTTGGTAAACGCCTGCATGAAATACGCGGATTCAGTTGCAAACACCACATCCGCCGCCAGTGCCAGATTGGCCCCGGCCCCCGCCGCTGGGCCGTTAACGGCAGCGATGGTTGGCACCGGGCAATTTACAATCGCGCGCAGCATCGGCCCATATTCGTCACGCAACGTCCGTTCCAGATCAATGGAGGTCGATTTCGCGCGATCCCCAAGATCCTGACCAGAACAAAACGCCCGCCCAGCCCCGGTCATCACCACAACCCGTGCGTCTTTGCCGCCTTGTTTCACCGCATGGGTAATCTCCGCCCGCATCTGGGTGGTGAGTGCATTCATCTTGTCGGCACGGTTCAAGGTGATCAGGGCAATACCGTTCGCCAGATCATAAGTGATTGTCTGATATTCCATTGGTTTTGCCCCTTAGTATGCGAATTTCTGCTAGGTGTAGCAAAGTCATCCGCACAGACCAGCAAAACCGCACGTCATTGCCGCAATATTTCGCGCAAGCGCGCCTTTTCTTCCTCGCTTAAGGGGGCGTCATCCCGCTGCTGACCTTTTGAGCGGCCCCGCAGATATGCGAGCCCAACACCGCCCGCCAAAAGCAACATCAGCGGCCCAGCGGCCCACAACAGCCAATTCGCCCCCCGCGCATCAGGTTTGAGCAGGACATATTCACCATAACGCGCCACAATAAAATCCACAGCTTCTTGGTCACTGTCACCTGCCACCAATCGTTCACGCAGCAACAGGCGTAAATCACGTGCAAGGCTGGCGTTGCTTTCATCAATGCTTTCGTTGCGGCACACTAGACAGCGCAGGCCCTGCGACACGTCACGCGCCCGCGCCTCAAGCGCCGGATCGTCCAGCACCTCGTCAGGTTCAACTGCCATTAAGGGTGTTGCCAACAACAACAGGATCAGGATCAGCCGCTTCATTCCGCAGGCACGCCTTGCGCTTTGCGCGCGCCAGCAGCAACGCGAAAACGCCTGTCTGTTAGGCTCAGCAAGCCACCCAAGGCCATCAGCGCGCAACCAATCCAAATCCAATTGGTCAGCGGTTTGATATATGTGCGCACGGTCCAGCCGCCGCCATCTTGCTGATCACCGATCACCACATAGACGTCGCGCAGCAGATTATAGTCAATCGCGGCCTCGGTTGTCGGCATCTGCGCCACCGGGTAGAATCGTTTTTCAGGTCGCAACTGCGATATTTCGCGCGTGCCCTTGGCCAAAGTCACCTGCCCCATCGTAGACAGGTAATTTGGTCCGCGCATTTCCTCAACACCCGTGAGGGTTAGCGTATAGGCCCCGACGTCAAAGGGTTGATCAATCTGCGCGACCCGAATGTCATCCACGCTCCACGCCGTCAGTCCAGCGATCCCCGCGATGGTCACGCCCAGACCTGCATGTGCAGTGGCTTTGCCCCAATCCGCGCGTGGCAAGCGGCGCAGACGTTGCAATCGGTTTGATCCCCGCCCGGTCCGCAGGGCCAATTCAACGCCCGTACCCATCACCAGCCAAGCACCCAGAAACAGTCCCACAGGCCCCAGAATGCTGCGCCCAGTCTGCATCGCAAAGGCAAGACCCGCCAGCGCCAAAGCCAGCACAAAAACATACCGCAGTGGATAAAGCGCGCGTTTGATTGCGGCGCGTTTCCACGGCATTACGCTGCCTATTGGCATGATCAGACCAAGGGCGACCATAAAGGGGGAAAACGCCGCGTTGAAAAACGGTGGTCCGACGCTGAGCTTGCGGTCAAAGAACATTTCGGCCAACAGCGGCCACATGGTGCCGACAAAGACCACAAAACAAGCGACGGCCAGCAGCAGATTGTTCACCACCAAAGCGGATTCCCGACTGACGAGGCCAAATACGCCTTTCGCCTCCATCGCGCCCGCGCGCAGGGCGAATAGGACCAAGGCCCCACCCATGAAAACCGCCATGATCATCAGGATGAAAACGCCACGTTCGGGGTCGTTGGCAAAGGCATGTACCGAAGTGAGCAACCCCGAGCGCACGATGAACGTACCGATCAACGAGAACCCGAACGCAAGGATTGCCAATAATATCGTCCAGCTTTTCAGGCTTTCACGTTTTTCCACCACGATGGCGGAATGCAGCAAGGCAGCCGCCAAGAGCCACGGCATGAACGATGCATTCTCAACCGGATCCCAGAACCAAAAGCCGCCCCACCCCAATTCGTAATATGCCCACCATGACCCCAATGCGATGCCGATGGTCAGGAATATCCACGCCGCTAAGGTCCAGGGCCGCACCCAACGGCCCCATGCAGCGTCGACGCGCCCTTCAATCAGGGCGGCCACGGCAAAGCTGAACGTCATGCTCAGACCTACATATCCGAGGTAAAGGAACGGTGGATGAAACGCCAGACCGGGGTCTTGGAGCAATGGGTTCAGATCACGGCCATCAAAGGGGGGTGTGGCAAGGCGCAAAAACGGGTTCGAAGTGAAAAGGATAAAGGCATAAAATGCCACGCCAATTGCGGCCTGCACCGATAAAACCCGGGCGCGCAATGTGGGCGGCAAACCTCCGCCAAACCACGCGGCCATTGCGCCAAAAAGCGAGACAATGAACACCCAAAGCAACATGGATCCTTCGTGGTTGCCCCATGTGCCGCTGATCTTATAAAGCATCGGTTTGGCCGAATGGCTGTTTGCGACCACCAGTTTCAGGCTGAAATCAGAGGTTATGAAGGCCCACATCAGCGCACCAAATGCCAGCGCGGTCAGTGTAAATTGAGCCATTGCGGCGGGCTCCGCCACGGCCATCCAACCCGGCAAACGCCGCTCCGCGCCGATCATCGGCACCACCATCTGTATCATCGCAACACCAAAGGCGAGGATCAGCGCGAAATGTCCGAGTTCTGTAATCATGGATGAACTATAGGGGGCCTGCGCCCCCTATGCCATCGCGTTTTATGCCATCATGCGCAGCAAAGCGTCACAGTTAGGTCGCCGCACGCCGCCATGCATCGAGCGCCGGATTAGCCGCTGGCATGATCGACGCCACAGTCAATCGCGCATCATTGCCAGTATCCGCCACCTTGACGCTGTCGGCGCGCAATTCGCGAATGGTTTTGATATTGTCCAACACCTGCGGCACTTGCCCTATTGTGCCAACGATCTCACGCTGGAATTGCTGGGCTTTGACCTGATGTCGTGCACCAAAATAGAACGACACAATCACCCCCAACAGCCACCACAGCGGCTCTGGCACCAGCGCAATGCCTTGCATACGCTCAGAAAACCACAAGGGGTTCACCATCGCAGAAACAAACAGTCCCAAAGTTCCCAACGCCAACATCGGCCGCGGCATCCGGTTTAGCCCATCCATGAAACGGTCAAACCCACCTTGCCGTGCAATGGCGAACTCTGCGCCATATTGTGACATCGCCTGCCCTTGTACCTGCGCGCCGCGCGCCGCACCAGCTTCGGCATTTTCGCGAAACACTTCTACAGTATCACGCACCACATTGCGGTCACCACCAAAGACCAACCCAAATATCTTTTCGATCAGCCCCATGCCGCCACCCTTTGATCAAACGCCGCCTTGGTCAGATGAAATTGCGGGGCGATAAATTCCTCGGCCCGCACGATCCAACCGCCTTTGCCCCCGGCCCGGTTACGCGCGTATTTACGGCTGGCGGGGCGTCTGTCGGCAAGCCGAAAGTAGTAATTGCGCCGGGCAATGCCGTAAGCATCGACAAACAATTCCGGCGCCTTGCGCATGGCTTTGCGCACCGCCCCAAGGCTTTGTGGCCCCAGCGCGCCATCAACTGCCACGTCAAAGCTCATTTCGCGCAGCAGCCGTTGCAGGATTTTGACGGCATTGCCGCCCGCGTTGACGTACATGTCAAACACGCTTGCCTG
>JBPOFE010000139.1:0-9218 GCA_051252035.1 Sulfitobacter sp. | reverse complement strand
GCGACGGGGCTGAATTCGACGGCCTGACTGACGCACAGTTTGATGCGAAACATGGCTGGCTGTTTGAGCAGCTCGACCATGTCATTCCGCGCATGCAGGCCTTGCAGGCGGCGTTTCGTAAGAAACAGATCGAGGTCATGTACACCACGATTGAAAGTCTCACTCTAGATGGGCGCGACCGCAGTCTTGACTACAAGATCACCGGGTTCAACGTTGCCAAAGGGTCATGGGACGGCAAAGTGATCGACCAGATCGCCCCGGGTGAAGATGAAATCGTCCTCCCCAAATCCTCATCTTCGGTCTTTGTCTCAACGCATATCGACTACGTATTGCGCAATCTCGGCGTCAAACAGCTCGTGATTTGCGGGTTGCTGACCGATCAGTGCGTCGAAGGTGCAATCCGCGACGCCTGCGATCTGGGTTATCTGGTGACACAAGTGACTGATGCCTGTGCGACCGAAACGCAGGCGCGACAGGACAATTCACTGTCAACGATCAAGGGGTATTGCCGCCAGATCACAACCCAAGCGCTGCTTGATGAACTGGAGAGTATATAATGAATGCCGCCTTGCAAGCCTTGCGGGATGTTATTGAGACCGACAGTGAACATGTCGTCTTTCACGCAGGATCTGGTGCGCATTCCGTCGGTTAATCCGAAATTTCACGCGGAACAGGGCCTGAACCGCGAAGCCGATGTGCAGGACCGGATCGAATAGGAGCTGCGCCCGCTTGGCTTTGATCTTGATGGCTGGGATGCATTGGGAGGCCACCCAAATGTAACCGGGAAACTGCCCGGTTCGATGAAGTAGCTGCGCTGCAGTTGTGAGGAATTGCTGCGTGAGCATCAGTGCTCTTGCATAAGGCGGTATTGTCCCACGCAGCAGGCCTTCCGCCCCTCACACCCGACGCTGCTCGCGTTCACGCCAGACAATCACTAGCCCGCCGAGGATGATCAGCAATGCGCCCGGAAACAGCTCTGACCAAGGTGCCTCGCCGTAAAAGATCCAGCCAAACACAAACGCGAAGGGGATGCCGAAATAGCTGAACGGAGCGAGGTTGCTTTGTTCCGTCATCCGGTAGGCGGTGATCAGCAACAGCACGGCGGTGCCGCCAAAAGCGCCCATGCCGAGAATCCAGAACAGATCGGTGGTATTTTGTAGCGGTGTAAACCCGGTTGTCATCACGGCCAGCAGAAGTGAACCGATGGCGGCGATGCCGGAGGAATAGAGATTGATCAGAGCCGTTGGAACTTCATTATCCATCATCCGCGCGGTGATGCCAGTCAGCGCGTAACAAGCCGCCGCTGCCAAGGGTAGCAATGCGGCAGGGGTGAATGTATCACGCCCCGGTCCCACGATCATGATGACGCCGACGAACCCGACCAAGACGGCGGCCCATCGCGCGATGCCGACCTGTTCGCGGAGTAATGGCACTGCAAGGGCCACCATAAAAAGAGCATTTGCATAGGTGATGGTAGCCGCAGTGGCAAAACTGAGCAGACCCAATGAGAGGTAAAAGAAGTATTGCGCAAAGGTCAGGATTGCGCCGCGTGTGATGGCAAGTCGCCATTGCCGCACACGGATGTGACGTCCGCGTGCGTGCCAATCGGCCGACCACCAAAGCGCGATGCCCGCCGGGATCAGGCCACATAGGTTGCGATAGGCCGAAAGTTCTGCGGCACCGTAATCCCCGGACAGATGTTTGATGATCAGACCCATCGCGTCGAACAGGACCAAGGCCAGCAGCGAATACAGGATCGCAAGAGTGGTGTGATTGGTCGGCATGGATGCTCCGAAGCATTTGGGATTCGCAAAGTCGCGACCCCAAGATGCGGCATTTATGCGCGTACATCGCCAGCATGACCAGAAAAGAAGCGTTTCCTGCCTGTATCCTGTCGCAAATCTATCTTGCGCTTGCATACGCAAAATGCGTAATTAGAGGCGCTTGGTGTTCCGAAAAGCGCCGTTTGGTGTGGGACCGAAAAGGGAATTCAGTAAGGGTGTTGTCAAAGGCACCCGAAGCCGAAGCCGCCCCCGCGACTGTAAGCGGTGAGCCACAGCCCATCAGCCACTTGTCCATCCGGGCAGGGAAGGCGGGCCAAGGCCACGACCCGCGAGCCAGGAGACCTGCCAAGCGTGAATGAAACGCGAATGCCGTCGGGTGTGACGGTAAGGAGTACGACGATGACCACGATGACCAAGACACTGATCGCCAGCCGCACACGTATGATGCCAGCCCTGTTTGCTGCGATGATCGGCGTTGCCATGATCACGCTGACGGGCCATGTTCAGGCTGCTGCCCTGCATGACGCCGCACATGATGTGCGCCACGCAACTGGTTTTCCCTGCCACTAAATTCAATTTAGTTGCGTGACCCATGGCGGGCTTGTCAGGTGACAAGGCCCGACCGATTGCGTTTGTGCAGGCGGTGACCTGACACGCCTGACGTTCGTCGCGCGACATTACACATCGAGGATACGTCCATGTTTCAGAGGTTTCTGATAACGTCGCTGTTCGCTGGCGCGGCGGCTGGCCTGATTGCAGGCATTTTACAATTGATCTTTGTGCAGCCTGTGTTGCTGCATGCCGAGCTTTATGAAAGCGGTGAACTGGTGCATTTCGGGGCCGACGCGGTCAGCGCACATCCCGACCTGCCCGGCTTTGATGTCGTGCGCGATGGCTTGAGTGTGGTGTTCACCATGCTGACCTACACCGGCTATACGTTGATCCTTGTCGCAGTGATGAGCATCGCCGAAGAGCGCGGCGCGCAGATTGACGGGCGCACGGGTATTCTCTGGGGGATCGCGGGTTTTGTGACGTTCCATTTCGCACCCGGTTTGACGCTTGCACCGGAAGTGCCGGGTGTGGCCGCCGCTGACGTGGGCGCGCGGCAGGTCTGGTGGTGGGGCACCGTGATTGCTGCAGGTGTAGCGATGTGGTTGCTGGCCTTTGGTCGCAACTGGATGATGTGGGGCGTCGCAGTGATCTTGTTGGCCGCGCCGCATCTGATCGGTGCGCCGGAACCGGACAGTTTCACCGGGCCCGTGCCGACGGAGATTGGTGCCTTGTTTGCCGCCCGTGCCTTTGGTGTGGGTCTGGCGGCTTGGGTGCTCATCGGCTCATTCGCGGGTTATTTCTGGCAGCGTGAAGGGGAGCGTGCGGATGGATAGGGCGCTGGTTCTGTTTGGCATTGGTCTGATCTTTGGCGGCGGCATCGGGTTTGTTGTCGCCGCAGGCAACGGCGTGACCTTTGACGGGCACGACCATGCGGACCCTACCGCCCATAGTGCCGCGCAGGTGGATCATGCGGCCATGGGCCATGGCAATATGGACCATGCGATGATGCATGACACGCTGCTCGAGGTGCCTTCTGAGGACGCGCCAGAAGTGTCGATGATGCTGATGCCTGATGCGATGACGGGGTATAACCTGCATGTGATGGTCGACAATTTCGTCTTCAGCCCTGAAGGGGCCAGCCTTGCCGACGTGCCGGGCGAAGGGCACGCGCATGTTTACGTAAACGGTAAGAAACTGTCGCGGCTTTATGGCGAATGGATGCACATCGCATCACTGCCCAAAGGCGAAGTTACCGTTGAAGTAACGCTCAACAGCAACGATCATCGCCCGCTTGCGATTGATGGCGCGCCAATTTCTGCGAACACCACACTGACCGTCGAATGACCGGGCAAAACTTGCCCGACACCCCGCAATAGGATAGGCCGCAGGCTGATCCGCAGATCCACGTTAGGACACGTTAAAATGACTGTGACACTACACGTCTGCACAACCTGCCGCGCAGGCGAAGTGCTTGAGGAAGACGCGCCGCGCCCCGGTGCGCAGCTGCATGCTGCGTTGACCGCAATGGATGCACCCGAAGGCGTGACCATCGTAGGTGTTGAATGCCTGTCCGCCTGTTCTCAAGGGGCGGCCGTGGCGCTGTCTGAGCCGGGCAAATGGACCTATGTCTATGGCCGTCTGACCAAAGATGACGCCGGTGATATTCTGACAGGTGCCAGCGCCTATGCCGCAACCTCCGATGGCCTTGTTCCGTGGCGAGAACGTCCTGTGATTTTCCGCAAGCAAAGCCTTGCCCGTATTCCACCATTGGAGCTGCACAAATGAGCGATCTTGCAAAAATTCCCGTCACCGTGATCACAGGCTTTTTGGGGTCTGGGAAAACCACGCTGATCCGACATCTGATGACCCATTCAAAGGGGCGTAGGTTGGCGGTGTTGGTCAATGAATTTGGCACAGTTGGCGTTGATGGCGACATCCTGAAATCCTGCGCGGATGAGGATTGCCCGGCGGAGAATATCGTAGAACTGGCGAATGGATGCATCTGCTGCACCGTCGCGGATGATTTTATCCCAACGATCGAAACGCTGATGGCGATGCCGCAGCGCCCGGATCATATTTTGATTGAGACATCTGGGTTGGCTTTGCCGAAGCCGCTGCTTAAAGCGTTCGATTGGCCGGCAATCCGGTCAAAGATTACCGTGGATGGCGTGATTGCCCTAGCAGATGCCGAAGCGGTTGCGGCGGGCACTTTTGCGGCCGATGTGGCCGCCGTCGATGCGCAAAGGTTGGCAGATGACAGTCTGGATCATGAAACACCGTTGTCGGAGGTGTTCGAAGACCAGATTTCATGCGCGGATATTATCTTGATGTCGAAAGCAGACTTGGCGGGTGTCGATGGCCTTGCTGCTGCGCGCAAGGTGATCGAAGCCGAAAGCCCGCGCAAAATTCCAATCTTGGAGATGAGCGAAGGCGTGATTGATCCGAACGTCGTGCTGGGCCTGAACGCACAGGCCGAAGATGATCTGGCCGCGCGGCCCTCGCATCATGATGGCCATGACGATCATGAGCACGACGATTTTGAAACCGTCGTGATCCCGATGCCCGAGGTTGATGATGTGGATGCGCTGATCAAAGCCATCGAGCGGCTGGCGACCGAGCAGCATATCCTGCGGGTCAAAGGATATGTTGCCGTGACAGGAAAGCCCATGCGCTTGCTGGTGCAGGCTGTTGGCGCACGCGTGCGGCAGCAGTTTGACCGTCCGTGGGGCAGCGACATGCGGGCCGGGCATCTGGTGGTCATCGCGGAACATGATCACGTGGACCCGGTGAAAATCCGCGAAACGCTGGGCGCCTGACCCATGCATGTCGTCTTCCGCGAAAGCCATGGGCTGGAGGATGCGGACACCCCGTTTGATCCGGGGCAAACCCCCGCTGATCTGGTGGTGTTGTCATTTTCCGACAGTGATCTTGGTGCTTTTGCGGCGGGTTGGCATCGTGGTGGTGGGCCAGAAGGCAAGCTGCCGACGCTTCGGCTTTGCAATTTGGTTGCCTTGCGGCATCCGGCGTCTGTGGACAATTATGTCGAGGCGACCCTGACAGGTGCCAAAGGCATTCTGATCCGGCTGATCGGTGGCGAAAATTATTGGCCTTATGGTATTATGCAGGTGCAGGATTTTGCCCGCCGCAATGGCATTGCTTTGGCGATTTTACCTGCGGATGGCCGCGAAGATCCGGCTTTGGATGCACATTCTACGTTGCCTGTATCGACCCTACGCCGATTGTCGCATCTGTGTGATGCAGGTGGCGCTGTCGCAGCGCAAGCGGCTCTGGCGCAATTGGCGCTGGCGGCGGGGTTTTACGCCGGGCCAGTTCTTGGTGCGAAAACTGTCCCGGATTGCGGGCTTTATGACCCGGCAAAAGGCGTTGTTTCGGCGGCAGATATTCAAGCCAATAGCGTGGCGGTGACGTTCTATCGCAGTTACCTTACTGCAGCTGATACGGGTCCAGTTGATGCGATGATTGCCGCATTAAGGGCGCGTGGCTTTGACGCCGTTGGCGTTTTTGTGCCATCGCTCAAGACCGACGATGCGCGGTTGTTTCTGGCCCGTGCTTTGGCGGACCTCAACCCGGTCGCAATTGTAAACGCAACTGCCTTTTCCGGGCGCGGCAGCGATGGCACATCACCTCTTGATGCGCCCGGATGTCCGGTGTTTCAGATTGCCCTTTCGACAGCACGCCATAAGGAATGGGCGGAGTCCGAGCGTGGGTTGTCCCCCGCCGACCTTGCCATGCATGTGGTGCTGCCCGAAGTGGATGGGCGGATTTTCACAGGTGTTGTCAGTTTTAAAGCGCCGCAGAAAAAAGACCCGCATTTGCAATTTTCGCGTTTTGCCCACCAGGGGGAGCAGGCGCGGATTGACTCCGTTGCGGACCGTGTCCTGGGCTGGCACGAATTGGCCACCACAGCTGCCAAGGATCGCAAACTTGCGCTGGTTTTGTCGACCTATCCGGGGCGGGCGGATCAGATTGCCCATGCCGTAGGTCTTGATGCCTTGGCGTCTGTTGAAGACATGTTGCTGACTTTGGCACGTGCGGATTACAGCATTGAGCCGACGATAGGGTTTGGCAAATCCTTGATCCAACAGACGATTGCGTGGCCGTTGGCCGCATATCAAAAAGCGCTGGCGACATTACCGCAGTCCTTGCGCGATGATCTGGAAACCGCATGGGGCGCGGCAGATGCAGACCCTCTGTTTGCAGAGGGCGCATTCCATTTCCCGGCGCAATCTTGTGGCAACGCATTGGTTGCCTTGCAACCTGAACGCGGCGCGATTGCGGCGCGTGATACTGATTATCACGACCTCGCCCGCGTGCCGCGTCATTCCTATGTGGCGTTTTATTTGTGGCTGCGTGAACAGGGTGTTCAGGCGCTTGTCCATATTGGCGCGCATGGCACATTGGAATGGTTACCGGGCAAGGCGGTGGCTTTGTCAAACGATTGCTGGCCTGAGGCGTTGACAGGAAACATGCCAGTGATCTACCCGTTCATTGTCAACGATCCCGGCGAGGCCGCACAGGCCAAACGGCGCATTGGGGCGGTGACGCTGGGCCATCTGCCACCTCCGATGAAAGACAGTGCAACCCCGGACGGGTTGTTGCAACTTGAACGGCTATTGGATGAATATTCTACCGCTGACGGTCTTGATCCGGCGCGTCGTGATCGGCTGATCGACACGATCCGGTCCGAGGC
Organism: Sulfitobacter sp.; assembly: GCA_051252035.1. Taxonomy (GTDB): domain Bacteria; phylum Pseudomonadota; class Alphaproteobacteria; order Rhodobacterales; family Rhodobacteraceae; genus Sulfitobacter. The sequence goes on along the minus strand of JBPOFE010000139.1, from coordinate 2,171 downwards.
GCAGGCGGCGGGGGTCGAGGGCGATCTGGGGTTGGACGCGGATGCAAGCGCGGCTGAGGCGATCACCCGCATTGATCGATTTGTCTGTGACATCAAGGAAAGCCAATATGGTGATGGCCTGCATATTTACGGTGCAGCCGAGGGCGAAAACGAGGGCTTATTGACCGCACTTGATGGCAAGCGGGTGGCCTCCGGTCCGTCCGGCTCACCCTATCGCGGGCGGTCAGATGTTTTGCCGACAGGGCGGAACCTGTATTCCGTTGATCCGCGGTCGGTGCCGTCGCGTGCAGCCTATGCCCAAGGGGTGAAATTGGCCGAGGAACTGTTGCGCAGGCATTTGCAGGATCAAGGTGATTGGCCGAAGGGGTTGGTGGTTGATCTCTGGGGGTCCGCAACGATGCGCACGGCTGGTGAAGAGGTTGCGATGGCGCTGCATCTCGCCGGTTTGGCCCCGAAATGGGATGAGGGATCAGAGCGTGTATCGGGGTTTGAGATACTGCCGCTGACGTTGTTAAACCGTCCACGCATTGATGTGACGCTGCGGGTCTCTGGCCTGTTTCGGGATGTGTTTCCGGGGTTGAGCCAGTTGTTTGAGGCAGGTGCCGCGGCATTAGCGAACCGTGAGGAAGCGCCAGACATGAACCCCTATTTGACGCATGCACCGCGTGTCTTTGGCCCCAAACCGGGGCTTTATGGGTTGAACATGGAAAGCGTGCTGACGGATTATTCCGACGCGGGGCGCGATGCGGCGGGCGCGGCATGGCTCAGAGGATCAGAATGGGCGATCGACGCCAAGGGTGAAGCGCATCACGATCGTAAAGGGTTGGAGGCGCGGTTGCACGGTGCAGATGGCTTTGCCCATATTCAGGACCTGACGGAAACTGACGTCTTGCTGGCCTCGGATTATGCCAGTCACGAGGGCGGATTTGCCGCTGCAATGGCGCATTTGGGGGCGGCGAAACCAGCAATCTATCATGTGGACAGCACGGTTATCGGCACCCCAAGAGCTCGTACCATGCCGGAAGAAATCGCGCGCGTTGTCCGCGCCCGTGCGGCAAACCCCGATTGGGCCAGCGGTATGATGCGGCACGGCTTCAGGGGCGCTGCAGAGGTGGCCGCGACCCTCGACAATCTTGCCGCTTTTGCGCATCTGACGCGTGAAGTGCCTGCGCATCTTTTTGATTTATACTTTGACGCCACGCTTGGCCGTGATGATCTGGTCGCATTTATGGAGGCTGAGAATCCACTGGCTTTGCAGGAAATGCGCGACCGCTTTGCGGCGTTGCGCGATGCCGGTCTGTGGATCACCCGCCGCAATTCGATCAACGCGGAAATGGATGCTGCGGAATGAGCACGGCGCCCGAGATCAAAGGCTGGTGCCCCGGTGCATTGCGGCCGATGTTGTCTGGCGATGGATGGGTCGTGCGGGTCCGCCCCTATGGCGGTAGGTTACGCCGGGCGCAGGCGGATGGGCTTGCAACATTGGCCGCGGCGCATGGCAATGGCACATTCGATCTGTCCAGTCGGGGCAACATCCAAATGCGCGGTGTGCGTGAAGCCAGCCACACCCCCCTGATTAAAGGGCTGCGGCGGATGTCGTTGGTGGATGTAGATGCCAATATCGAAGGACGCCGCAATATCCTTGTCATGCCGTTCTGGCAGTTGGGCGATGATACCGAATTTCTGGCGACTGAACTGACCAAAGCACTTGCACAGTCCGACGCGCCCCCATTGCCCAGTAAATTTGGCTTTGCCATCGACACCGGATCCAAACCCGTTTTGCAATCTGCATCCGCTGACATCCGGCTGGAACGCCGTGCAGACGGTGGGCTGATCCTTGTGGCGGAAGGCGCAGCGTTGGCCAAAGCCGTTACGCTGGGCAATGCCGTCGCTGAAACCATGGCGCTGGCACATTGGTTTATGGCTAGGCGTGATACGGAAACCCGTATGGCGTCACTGCTTGCGAATGGTATGACACTGCCACACGGTTTTGATGTCCCACGCCAGTCGCAAACCTATGTCCCGAAACCCGGCCATACACCACTGGGGGCCATGGTTGCTTTAGCTTTTGGCCAATTGAACGCTGAAACCCTTGCAACGCTTGCCAAACATGGTGGGCTGCGCATGACGCCGTGGCGGATGATGTTGGTTGAAAGCGCACGTGAACTGCC
>JBPOFE010000138.1:0-9286 GCA_051252035.1 Sulfitobacter sp. | reverse complement strand
GCGGTGCCTGAATGAGCGCCGATGCCGCCGCTTGGGAGGCCCTGCGCCTGTCACTTTGGGTGGCGTGCTGGGCCACGGTGCTGGCCGTGCCTCTGGCGCTATGGGTCGCATGGATTTTGGCGCGTAAGTCGTTCTGGGGCAAAACAATACTCAATGCTTCGGTGCATCTGCCGCTGGTCCTGCCACCTGTTGTAACCGGATACGTTTTGCTGATCCTATTTGGCCGCACTGCCCCTTTAGGCCAAGCGCTTGAGGCCATCGGCATGCGGTTGGCCTTTCATTGGTCAGGTGCGGTGCTGGCCGCGATCATCATGGGTTTTCCCCTGATGGTGCGCGCTATGCGGTTGGCGATTGAGGCCGTGGATCCGAAACTGGAAGACGCAGCAGCCACCTTGGGTGCGCCGCGCATCGCGGTCTTTGTCCGTGTCACCCTGCCCCTGATTGCCCCCGGCATTCTGGCAGGTGCCGTCATGGGATTTGCCAAGGCGATGGGCGAATTTGGGGCCACGATCACCTTTGTCGCCAATATTCCCGGCCAGACCCAGACCTTACCCAGCGCGATCTGGACCGCCCTCCAAATTCCCGGTGCTGAGGGGCAGGTTGTGGTCATGGTACTGATGGCCTGCGCTGTGGCGATCGGTGCCGTACTGCTGTCTGAGGCGTTGGCGAAACGCGTTGCTGCAAGGATCGCAGGTGCATGAAACTAGACGTGCATATCCGTCACCGCTTTGGCAAATTTGCGTTGGATGTGGCGTTTCAGGCCGGGCCGGGTATCACCGCATTGTTTGGTCGATCAGGTGCGGGTAAAACCACTGTAATCAATGCTGTTGCAGGTCTCTTGCGGCCAGACACCGGGCATGTGCGATTGAATGACACAACATTATCCGATGCAAGGGCTGGCATTTTCATCCCCCCCGCAGAACGACATCTTGGCTATGTCTTTCAGGATGCGCGGCTTTTCCCACATCTGTCGGTGCGCGAAAACCTGACCTTTGGCGCACGCTATGCGGCACCTGACAGCCAAGGTGCAAACCTTGATGAAGTTTGTGCTCTGCTGGGGCTTGATGACCTGCTGAACCGCGCGCCAAACACCCTTTCAGGCGGCGAAAAGCAACGTGTCGCCTTGGGCCGTGCCCTACTGAGCCGACCGCGCATGTTGCTGATGGATGAACCGCTGGCCAGCCTCGATGCTCCTCGTAAGCAAGAAATCCTGCCGTATCTCGAACAACTGCGTGATGGGCCGCTGGGCCTGCCAATTCTCTATGTCAGCCATGCAGTGGATGAGGTTGCGCGATTGGCCGACACTTTGGTGTTGATCCAAGACGGTCAGGTCCGCGTGCAAGGCCCACTGTTCGAGGTGATGGCCGACCCTGCCGCCGTGCCGCTGCTTGGGGTGCGCGAGGCCGGTGCGGTGATTGAAGCAGATGTCAAAGCCCACGCAAAGGATGGCATTTCAACACTGGCGATCAGCGCCGGCACACTCGAATTACCGGGGGTACAGGCAGAGGTTGGCGCGCGGGTCCGTCTGCGGGTGCTGGCCCAAGATGTGATTTTGTCGCTGGATCGGCCAGACGGGCTTTCATCGGTCAATGTACTGCCCGTCTTGATCGAAGACGTGCATCCGGGTGACGGACCGGGGGCCGCGATTGCGTTGCGCGCAGGACAGGATCGGCTGCTGGCACGGGTCACGGCGCGCGCGGTCAAGGATATGCGCCTGCACAAGGGCATGCATTGTTATGCAATCCTAAAGGCGACCACCGTGGCACCGGGCAGTATCGGGCGTTAACCCGACTTTGCCATTGGCGCGTGGCCCATTTTCTGACGCAGCCGTTCCAGCAATTCCTCGGCCGACACATCGCCCTCGATCGCCAGGCGGCGCAGGCCGAAATGCACATGCGCCATGTCTTGGTAATAGCTGGTATAGGCATAATTCGTCGCGGCGCCTGCAACAGCCCCTAACACTGGCACTGCTTGTGCGGCGAGTTTTTGACCCATCACCACAGCCAACCTTGGCGCAACCTTGGCAATCACTGCCTGCATCGCGCGACCCGACAGCGCCATGCGCGCGGACAGAAACCCCAGATCAGCGCCATCATCCCCCGACAATGGCCCGGCTGCGGAAAATACATGCACGCAGTCAAACTGGACGTTCTCGGCATCCGGATCAAAACCATGTTCCACCGCTACGCCTTGGATCACCCGCAATAACAGCGTTGTCGTCACAGGAAGCTCCGCCAATGCAGTTGGCAAACCACCCGCGCCACCCGCAGCGCCCATCGCAGCGCTGGCCGCCTGATTGAGCCAGCCCTTCTGGTCACCGACATATTGTCTGCTGGAATGCGCGGCTTTCATCGCATGGTTCAATGCATTGACTGTCGCAGCCTCTAGATTGCGCCGCACGCCGCTGGGTAGCTTTTCGATCAGATTGTCGGCTTGCCCGCCAATCAGGTTCAGCACGTTGATGCCGACACCGCCCGCTTGCTTATAGCGTTTGGCGATTTCGTCCAGACGCGATTCAACGTCGACGGTGGCAGGAAGATTGCTTTCGATCTGCATATTGGCCCCTCTTTGTCCTAATGTGGGAGGTAATTGCAAAAAATCAATCGACCCAGCGCCGCACGTCGCCCGCTATGCCGTCCCAAGCGCCTTGGGCCAGCGCCCGTCCCAGCACCCGGTCAGGGTTGGTGGGTGGCGGCATGACCACCTCAGTCAGCGGTGAAAACCCAAAGCGGCTGTAGTACGGCAGATCACCAACAAGCATCACCCGGGTCCAGCCCTTCGACGGTGCATGCTCAAGACTTTGTTCAATCAGAGCGCGCCCCAGCCCTTCGCCTTGCCGGGTCGGGTGCACTGCAACAGGACCCAGCAGTAACGCTTCCGCCGCACCAATCCGCACAGGCCAATACATGATGGCGCCCGCAAGTATCCCCGCATCATCGCGCGCAACATGGCTTAGCCCCTCGACGGGTGGCACTCCGTCACGCAATCGATACGACGACAACGCCTCGCGACCCGGCGCAAAACAGGTGTCATATAGCATCTCAACTTCCCAATGATCATCGGGAATTTGCGGGGTCAATTGGTACAAGGCGGCGTCTCCGGCCCCGGTTTGCGGTAGAAATCGGATTAACATGCCGTTAGCCATGGGGCAATTGAGTAAGGAGTTCACCGCATTGTTTTATCGTCCTGAAGAGGGCCACGGCCTGCCGCATAATCCGTTCAACGCACTCATCACGCCGCGCCCGATTGGCTGGATTTCCACCCGTGATGCACAGGGGCGCGATAACCTCGCGCCTTATTCATTCTTTAACGGCGTCGCTTATACGCCGCCACAAGTTATGTTCGCCTCAACCGGGGCCAAGCCGGATGCGGGGGATACAAAAGACAATGTCGCCAACATCCGCGAAACCCGGGTGTTTTGCGTGAATGTGGTGGAATACGCGGCGCGTGAGGCGATGAATGTGACCTCGGCAGGATTGCCGCGCGGGGAAGACGAGTTTGTCGCGGCGGGCATCGAAAAGGCTGCCTGTGGGCAGATTGACTGCGCCCGGATCGCTGATGCGCCCGCATCATTGGAGTGCCGGATGACTCAGATCGTCAAAATTGAAGGTGCCAATAACTTTGTGGTATTTGGGGAAGTGATCGGCGTTCATTTGCGCGATGATTGTGTTGTGGATGGCCGCTTTGACGTGACACGTTTCACACCACTGTCACGGATGGGTTATCGCGATTATACCGCCGTGCGCGAGGTATTTGAGATGGTCAGGCCCGATGATTAACATCATGTTTTCAGCAAGTCACCCAGACCTTGCCGGGCGCGGGTGACATCTGCAAGCGTATAACTGTCCAACGCGGCAAAGAACGCTTCTTGCGCCTGTGCCAAGGGCGCACGCAGGCCGCAAGCAGGCAGGATCAAACAAGATTGATCGGTGCCAAAACATTCGACCACTGGGGTATCGCGTTTCATCGCGCGAACAACGCCACCCACATTGATCTGATCCGCGGGACGCGCCAGAGTAAGCCCCCCGCCACGGCCGCGTTCTGAAATCACAAATCCTTCTCGGACAAGATGGGTAGCGACTTTGGACAGATGGTTTTCCGATAATTTGTAAGTTGCCGCGATCTGTGATGTCGGCACACGGGCGGGCGTACGTACCGCCAACATCATAAGCACACGCAAGGCGTAATCTGTGAATTTATCCAACTGCATGTGTTAAAATTAGCATTTGTAATGCGCATTTAAAAGCCTTATATAATCCGCAACTCAAATACCTATTAAGGAATGTGAACATGAGCCTGTCAGATGCAATTCTTTGGCCCGGAACCAAAGTATGTGAACACTTGGGCATCGATCCCAAGTCCGACGCGGGACTGATACGATGGCTGATCAATACAATGGTTTATCTGGTGCTTAGCCTGATCGCGGTCTGGCTCGTCGTGTTATGACACTGCCGCCGCGCATTCCTGTGACGGAGGCGCAGATTGACCGTGTCGTGGCGGCGTTTTATGCCCGCGTGCGTGCGCATCCGGCACTTGGTCCAATCTTTGCAGCACATATCGACGATTGGCCGCCGCACGAGGAAAAGATCGGTCGGTTCTGGCGCAATGCGCTGTTGTTTCAACGGTGTTATGATGGCAATCCGATGCAGGTTCATATGGCCGCAGGCAATGTCAAAGCCCAGCATTTCCCGGTCTGGCTGTCGCTGTTCGATGCTGTTCTGGATCAGGAATTACCGCAGCCATTAGCACAGGCATGGTCCGCCCTAGCCCACCGGATCGGGCGCGGACTGAGCTATGGTTTGCCACAAGAGGGTGGTGAAGCGCGGATGCCGTATCTGGGGGAGAATTGGGCGAAGAAGGATGTGGGTTAGCGGGAGATCTGAGGTGAGAAGTATAGCTGAATATAGGCTATTCGGATTTCAAATGGCGTTGGCTGAATGTCAGGTTTGACCATAGCGGCCATCAACAAAAGCCCCTGGGATACTCTATGTGTGAAGCAATTCTGATAGGGTGATGACGTCGAATGCAGCTCCCACCGACGAAGACAAGGAACGCGCAAAAGGTCGTTTGGCCTTATGGTTAAAGCCTAACGACCTGTTGTGGTTGTCCCAGCGATGTGGTTGTGACGATAACGCTTCTATTGGTGATAAAGAGCAATGTGGGCGAATACGATTTCGCGCTCGCGCCGCTCTGCACACAGCCGGGTTGGTCGATTGAAAGTAGACGAAGCTTGGCGCTGTGGCGAAAGGTAACTACGTCCGCGAGGCATATCTTGCCTCCACTAGTGACCGCCCAAAACCCCGGTTCGCACATCATAATCCACCGCCAATTCGTAATCTGGATCATCGTCACTATCGACCATCAAATGCCCGGCTTTGTTCAACAACCGATGGCAATCACGGCTGAGGTGGCGCAGTTGAATGCGTTTGCCAGCGCCCTCATATTTGCCCGCGATTGCCTCAATCGCTTGCAACGCGGATTGATCCACAACGCGGCTGTCGGCAAAATCGATAATCACCACATCTGGGTCCGCGTCGACGGTGAACAGTTCCGAAAAGCCATCGGAAGAGCCAAAGAAAAGCGGCCCGTGGATCTCATAGACCTTAGCGCCTTTTTCAGTGCTGGACTCGCGCGTCGTGGCGTGGATACGGCGCGCGTTGTTCCATGCATAGGCCAGCGCCGACACGATCACACCAACGACAACCGCCATGGCGAGGTCTTTGTAAACCGTCACAACCGTGACCAACAGGATCACAAACGCGTCCGTCAGGGGAACTTTGCGTAGGATGGTCAGGCTGTTCCATGCAAACGTCCCGATGACAACCATGAACATCACGCCGACCAGAGCGGCCAGCGGGATCAGTTCAATCACCGATGATCCGACGAGGATAAACAGCAGCAAAAATATCGCAGCTGCGATACCAGCAACGCGGGTACGGCCGCCGGATTTGACGTTGATCATAGACTGACCAATCATCGCACAACCGCCCATACCGCCAAAGAAACCGGTGACCGTGTTGGCGACCCCTTGGGCGATACACTCCTGCGATGCGCCGCCCCGGCTGTTGGTCATGTCACCAACAAGGTTCAGCGTTAGCAGCGATTCAATCAAGCCAATTGCGGCCAAGATCACCGCATAAGGCAGGATGATCCAAAGTGTCTCGAGATTAAGAGGCGCAAGGGCGGTGCCATAGAGGCCGACCCCGTCGCCAAAAGGATTGTGCAGCGCTGGCAGGCCACCACTGATTGAGGCCAGATCGCCGACGCGGGGCACATCCATACCGGTGAAAATAACCACCGCCGCAACAATACCAATGCCCGCAAGCGGTGCCGGGATAAATCGCGTGATGCGCGGCATTACCCAGATGATCGCCATCGTCGCAGCGACCAGTGCCAGCATCAAATACAGTGGTGTACCAGACAACCATTCGCCCCCGGACATGCCATGGCCGGTATCCACCATCGTGCCCGGCACCTTGAACTGGCTCATCTGCGCCAGAAAAATAACGATGGCGAGCCCGTTTACAAAACCCAACATCACCGGGTGCGGGACCAGTCGGATAAATTTACCCCACTGCATAACGCCCGCAAAGACCTGGATCAGCCCCATTAAGACGACCGTGGCAAACAGATACTCAACACCGTGTTGTGCGACCAAGGCTACCATCACAACCGCGAGCGCGCCCGTCGCACCCGAAATCATACCGGGCCGCCCGCCGATCAGCGCCGTGATCAGTCCCACGATAAATGCGGCATAAAGCCCGACCAGCGGATGCACACCTGCAACAAATGCAAACGCCACCGCTTCCGGCACCAGAGCCAGCGCCACGGTGAGACCCGACAGCAGTTCGATACGCAGGCGTCCGACACTAAAGCCGTCCTCTGGCATCCAGCGCAGGTCGGTCACATCAAGGTTCTTAGCAAAATTGTGCAGCGTGGCGCGCGGCATAAGGGATATCCTTTGTCGGAATGTGGTTGGCCATAGGCCAGCGGTGCCTTTGGGGGCATTTAGCGCGGTGACTAGACCAGAACCATAAGGATTGAAACCCTTTGGTGCATTGACAGGATGGTGATGATTTCAACTCAGAGAGCCACCTACCCAAGTCGTGACCATCAAGGGCTTGAAATCATGCGGATGCTCTGACTTGTTACCTATGAACAGGGTGTGCCTGCACATCATTCGAAATCAGGGGGTATCCGATGACACAGACAAAGATCGCCGTGATCGGCGGGTCCGGCATTTATGACATTGACGGGTTACAGGGTGCCGATTGGGTTACGGTTGAAACCCCATGGGGCGCACCTTCGGATGCGATTTTATGCGGTACATTGAATGACATTGAGATGGTGTTCCTGCCACGGCACGGGCGCGGCCATGTGCATTCACCATCAACAGTGCCATACCGCGCCAATATTGATGCGCTCAAGCGGCTGGGCTGTACAGATGTAATATCGGTGTCGGCCTGCGGATCGTTTCGCGACGAAATGGCACCGGGGCATTTTGTGATCGTGGATCAGTTCATCGACCGGACATTCGCGCGCGATAAATCATTTTTTGGCAGCGGTTGCGTCGCCCATGTCAGTGTTGCGCATCCAACCTGCCCGCGCCTCGGCGATGCCTGTGAAACAGCGGCCAAAGACGCAGGCATCACCGTGCATCGCGGCGGCACCTATCTGGCCATGGAAGGCCCGCAGTTCAGCACCTTGGCGGAATCAAAAATGTACCGAGAAAGCTGGGGCGCGGATGTGATTGGCATGACCAATATGCCCGAGGCGAAATTGGCTCGTGAAGCCGAGCTTTGTTACGCTTCCGTCGCGATGATCACCGATTACGACAGCTGGCACCCGGACCATGGCGAGGTTGACGTGACACAGATCATCGCGACCTTGATGGGCAACGCGGATAAGGGCCGTGACCTTGTTGCCCGCTTACCTACTCTACTTGGCGCTGACCGCGCACTCTGCCCGCATGGCTGTGACCGGGCGCTGGAATACGCAATCCTGACGCAACCTGATGCACGCGACCCTGAACTGATGGGCAAACTGGATGCGGTAGCAGGACGGATGATCTAAGTTTCACGGTTGCACTGACGTTGTGATGGTGTCTTTGATGAGAGTTCAAACATTTGGAGCACCTCGATGTCCCTTGAACTTTGGCTGACCTTTGTTGCGGCAACCTCTGCAATGATGCTGATCCCCGGACCCACTGTGATGCTGGTTCTCAGCTATGCTTTGAGCAAAGGTCGCTCTGTCGCTGTGGCCTCGGCGGTTGGTGTTGCTTTGGGCGATCTGATCGCGATGAGCGCGTCGTTGGCGGGTTTGGGCGCGTTGGTGCTGACCTCAGCCACCTTGTTCACAGCTTTGAAGTGGATTGGCGCGGCCTACCTGATCTGGCTGGGGATCAAATTGATCCGCTCGGCCCCGTCCGAAGGTATGAAAATGCCGCGTGCGGACGTCAGCGCCAAACACGTCCTTGGCCATGCCGCGACCGTCACGGCGCTCAACCCCAAATCCATCGCGTTTTTCATCGCCTTTGTACCGCAGTTCATCCGCGCGGACGCGCCGCTTGCACCGCAATTCGCGATTCTGATTACAACTTTCGTGACCCTTGGCGGGCTTAACGCCTTGACCTACGCCCTGCTGGCAGACCGCTTGCGCCGCGTGATTGGTCGGCCAACGGTCATCACCTGGATCACCCGCATGGGCGGTGTGGCATTGATCACTATGGGCGTCTTAACCGCCACACTTAGAAGGGCAAACGCGTGAAACAAGTTCAAGATTACATCCGCACAATCGTCGATTTCCCCCACGAGGGGATCATGTTTCGCGATGTGACGACATTGTTTGCAGACCCGCGCGGGTTTCGCATGGCCATTGACCAGATGCTGCACCCCTATGCGGGGATCGACATCGACAAGGTCGTTGGACTTGAGGCGCGCGGGTTTATCCTTGGCGGTGCTATCGCCCACCAACTGTCGGTGGGATTTGTGCCAATCCGCAAGAAAGGCAAATTGCCGGGGCGCACGATCAGCCAAGACTACACACTGGAATACGGCGAGGCGATTGTGGAAATCCACGATGACGCAATTCAGGCCGGGGAAAAGGTGCTGGTGGTTGATGATTTGCTGGCCACGGGCGGCACGGCAGAGGCCGGGATCAAGCTGATTGAGCGCTTGGGAGGCGAGATTGTGTCTTGTGCGTTTATCATTGATTTGCCGGAGTTGGGCGGGCGCAAAAAGCTCGAAGCGATGGGCATGGAAGTGCATGCGCTTTGTGCGTTTGATGG
>JBPOFE010000137.1:0-9571 GCA_051252035.1 Sulfitobacter sp. | reverse complement strand
TGGCGAGTGTGTTTCTTAGTATTGCCTGCCCATCCCACCTTTCGCTCATCAAAAGGTGGATCGCGCTTGTCACGTCACTCACTGATAGGATTCCGAGGATAATCGATATCACAAAATGCCTAACTCGGTCTCTGATATCGCCTTAGCCGATGGAACCTGTTTCCGTGATATCTTCGCCAATTTCTGTGTTAATATTGATTTCTGCAACATGCATCCATGAACTGACGCGAAAACCCCACCGAAGCCAAGAGAGCAGATAGATCGATGCCACAGTCGCATTTTCTCTGGTATGCGGGATGGCGCTTGTTATCCATATAAGTCGAGCTCAGACCTAAATCGGCTGCACACAGTTCGCCTGATATTTTTCAGACTCTGGTGACAGCGCTGATGGTTGTCGTGACCCTCCAAAGGTGGCGGCCCACCGCAAAGTCAGCCGTACAGGACCACATCGTTTGCAGTGAACGGAAAACAGGCCTCGTTATCAGACGGAAATGTGCCTTTGTATCCGCTCACCGGGATGGGTGGGCCAATCGCTTCAATCAATTTCCGCTCCAGTGTACCGCGGCATAAAGGGATTTTAGGAGCGTATCGTGAGACTAATCAAAACACTCAGGGCCACGGCCCTCGCCTTCGTTTGGGGGGCTGCTGCTGCGACCACAGCACATGCCTTTACGGCTGTAACAACATCTCGTACTGCATTTGGGGGCAGAAGTAGCTGTCGTGTGGAAATTGCATCCGATACCACTGGATTTGCAACTGTACGGCTAATAATGAATGCTGGTACTATTGCGGCAAGAGCTGGAGGGTCTGAGCATGTAGGTGGTTCCCCTAACACCAACCCTGCTTTGGGAGGCCCCGTAACTGCCGCAATTCTTGCGAATTGTGGATATACTAATATTTCAAATCTCACTCAAACTGGTGCAAGCGGCACCTGGGCCAGCGATTCATTTATGGGCTTTTCGTTCAGGGGGTTAAGCAGCCAAACAGCTGGTGCTGTACTTTCCGACCATGTTTTCGAATTAAACGGAGCCACAGGTACAACAGTTACTGCACGTATTACGCCTGTGGGAACGGTTACGAATGGTGGCTTGTCCACAGCCCCATTCCAAGAAGCGCGAGCAAATCAATTAATCAACAACCAGCCTGACCTGATTGGTGTTGTGAATGGAAACGCCAGCAATGTGTTTAACATAGACGCATCGGACGGCCTGGGGTCATTTGAATTGAATGTGTCATCTAAAACAGGTTTTTGGACGCAGGCCAGAGGCAGCTATGCCAAAGATCGTTTTGGTAAAACGCATTATGCCTTTGGCGCGGTGGGTGCCCATGTCAGTTTGAACCAGAATGTCTCTGTTGGTGGTTTATTCGAGTTTGATAGCACATCCTACAAACTGGGTGGTGGCGAAATGTCTGGCACGGGCTGGTTGGCGGGTCCTTATGTCGTGGCCAAATTGCCAAACCAACCGCTCTATTTTGAAGGCCGGGCGCTTTTCGGTGAATCGAACAACAAGTTGGTTCCGGGTGGCGGTGGTGTCACACTTGATGGCATCAAGACAAAGCGGATGTTGTTGCAGGCTAAGGTGCAGGGGGCATATGATCTTGGGGCGGTAACTTTGAAACCTCTGTTGGATGCGACCTACACAACGGACAAACGCAAAGCATATTCGCATAGTTCTGGTTTGGCTCTGGCAGAAGAAAGTGTGCGATTAGGGCACGTTGCAATTGGTGCGGACTTTGAGATGCCGGTTAATGTGAGCTATGGCACACTGAAGATTAAGGGTGGTTTGTCCGGTATATGGGCGGAAACCAATCGTACAATTGCCAGTCCGGTGCAGTCCTCGTTCGAGGGTGGTCGCGCGAAAGCGAATTTGGGTTTCGACTATGAATTCGACAATGGTGGCTTGCTGAGGGCTGATGCATTTTATGATGGCCTTGGAGCAAGTGATTATAGAAGCTATGGCATGGGCATTAGTTACGGCGTGACATTCTAATCTAAATCTATCTGGATTTTGAGAAAGGCCCTGCGCACGCGGGGCCTTTTTGCATGGCTCAAGTAATTGTCTGATCTTGATGCGGGTTCGTGCGAAGTATGATGTTAATTGCGCATGATCCAGCCGCAGGTTTTCAAGCGTTTTGCCATTTAGCCAAAGATAGCGGCGGGGAAAATATTTCAGGACAAGCCCAACTTCTCTGGCGCTATCACCATCCTTCGCGATGCCGGGGCAGGGCGCCGATCAGATCCACAACCCTCGTCCTCGGGCAAAGCAATTTCATGCAGGGATGCGGCGGTTGTACTCAAATGGGTTTCTCGGAAGACAGGATAACATGTTGCACTTGATCTATTCGATCTCGAGCAGTGCGAAGCCTTACCACCCAAAACATGCCCGACTGGCACATGGGGTGCCTTAGACTGCTCAAAGCATCTAGGGTCATGGGCCTAGCGGTGGAACGGTTCAGCTGCGCAATGGCCGCTGTGATCCAATCCTTGAAATGGGGCGTGCACTTTGTCCAGTGAATGGCCCGCTTCAGCTAGTGCGTTTTAAGTCAGCGGACATGCCGCTGACCTACTATCATCATAGTTGTAATTGCGAGGGGTGTTCCGACACAGCCGGAACACCCGTTGTCACAAGCCGCTCAAGGCTGTTTGACAGCTCAATTGCACGTTCAATCCCACCTCTTGCGAAAACCTATTGTTCCTGCAATCCGGCGGGCTTTTCCAAAGTTACGCAACCCGGTCTGAACGCCAATTTCACCATAAACCGAGTTTTTATCGTCTTTCCAGTTGTAGGTGGCACCAAGCGTAACTTCTACGGTGGTGGCGCCTTCGTTGTTATAAAGTGGTGTTCCGGAGACATTTACCTGCGTGCGCCCTGCCAGTTCTTTATGCAGGTGAACACCGACCTCGGTCTCAAGACGCCGTGTGGTGCCATCATCGGCCTCCCAGGTGCGCTCACGGCCTGCTGAGACGCCAACACGTACTTTAAGGGATTCTGCATTGTCGGGGCTAACCGACGTTCCTGCGCTGTCTACGAAGTCCCGGAAGCGTGCTTGACTGTAAGTCACTTGTGCCTGTGGAACCACGCGCCAGCCGTTTTCAAACTCAAACTTTCTACCCACTTCGACGGAGGCCGAGACAACCATGGATTTCGCACCATCATAGCTTCCTGACGCCGCTGACGCGAAATCGGTACTCACACCCATTATGCGTGCCTGCAGGTCTGTGTAAAATCCGTTCGGACGGTAGTATGTCAGCGTCCCGCCTAGGCCGACACCTGTGGCGTCAATTGTAGCAACACCATTGGGGTCATTCCCGGCGAGGCTGGACCGGCTGATCTGGGCATTGAGACCCCCAATCCACTTACTACCGTTGTCATTTTCCCTGAGCAGGCGGTCAATCCCGACCTGCACCTCCATCGTGTCCACATCGTAGATCGCGCCGGTTGTAGAGAAAGTTGGTATGACATTCGCCTTGCTCGCGACAACACGAACCCAAGAACCGTCTTCTTCGATGAATTTCTCATCATCATAGTAGGCGGCTTGTTCCTCTGTAATTGTGCAGCGGTAATTTTGCGCAGGGTCCTTGCAGAAAATCTCCATCGCTGCGACTTCGGGCTGATGGTTGCCTGTCCAGTGTCTGTTTCCGACGCGCTGATGCAGGGTCGGCATAGAGAACATGACAGCTCGTGGGTAGGTCTCATAGCTTTGGCTTGGATTTGAGAAGCGGTTTGCGAGGACATAGTCCCAGAAGCCGCTTTGTGATGATCCGGGGTCAAATGCGACGAGGTCATAGGTAAACGCACCAACGGTTACCGGCGCGCCCAGCGTGAACAGGCCTGCTGTTGAGGTTCCTTGCACTTGAGCAAAAAGGATACCTTCGTTGTTGTCGACCGTGTTGTTGCTGTTCAGATCGGTGTAGTTTCCTGGTCCACCCAAATTTGTCACGAATACACTTGTCGTGCCGGAACCATTGCCGGTGACAAGTATTTGGTCGCTGATCGCTTGATCGTTTGCGGGAACGTTATCGGTTCCGCCATCCTCTAAGAAGACATCGATCAACAGTGACGATCCAGCAGTACCGACATAATCTGACCTAACGTCCAAAACAGTCCCAATTGTCGCGTCCAGGCTTAGGTCGACTGTCCCGGCGTTATTTAGGTTCCCGTCAACGACAAAGTTGCCATTAAACCGCGCGAATGCTCCATTTTGCACCATCAAGCCGTAAGGCTGTCCAAAGCTGCCAATCCCCGCCGCAGAACCAGTAACCAGCGCACTCCCACTAAAGGTTATATCGGCACCGCCCGTTAGATCGACAGTTTCCCAGTTGACCAAGTCACCACCTGCAAAACTGCGTACCCCGCCGTTCAAGTGTACGATGTCAATCTCGCCGTCTGAGGGAGATACATCATCGCCACCGTCGATGGTCGTGACGCCGGTAATGTCTGCGGCACCATCAATCGTGAGCTCGTCAGAGCCATCATTCATCAAGATATCACCCGAGACGATGCTGCCCGCGCGTAGTCCGCCAGTGTCGTTTCCTGTGCCGGCGTTAATGCCTCCGGTCAGGTTGGCCACAGATCCGCCTGTACTGAAAATCTCGAAAACGTCATCATCGCTACCGGTGTTCAGCCCGCCAGATACCACGCTTCCCCCGGTCAGGAATACCGTGTCACTGCCTGACCCTGTAACAATGCCACCTGTGAGCGTCGCAAAGAGGCCGACGGTTGCACTGCCGATATTTACGGTGTCATTGTCAGAGCCTGTATCCACCCCACCATCCGTCAAGCTGCCCGCGATCAGGTTTACGGTGTCCATACCAGCTTCGGTCGTGATGCCGCCACGTACGTTCCCCGCACTTGTAACGGTTGCATCACCCGCCTTGTCCCAGATCCCGGCCCGCCCCGCCGTGCCATCAACCACTGCGCCGTTGGCGACTTGGATAATGCCAGTGTTTCCCGTCTGGCTATCAACCTCGATACCGGCTGAACCGACACCCGTACCACCTGTGACGACAACGCCGTCGCCAACAAACACATCGAAAGTTGATGTTGCTCCGGCAATGCCCTGACGCATCTTAATTCCAGAGGAATTCGTACCATTGGCAGTAAGTGTCGTTCCCGTTCCCGTGATACCTACAATGGTATCGCCTCTGGATCGTGCAGTTACGGCAGAACCACTGTTTCCGTTTGATGTAATGGATACGCCATTGCTGATGTTGATACGCGCATCACCCGACCCAATATTAAATGCAACAACTCCTGCGGAGTTCGTATTATTCGTCGTGACGGTCCCACCTGAGATTGTGACCGATACGTCTGATGTATTGCTGGTGTTGCGTTGTGTACTGGCCGTAACGCCGCCGGAATTCAATCCGTTGGTGACAATTGTTCCGCCCGTCATTACCGTGTGGGCGCCGCCCATTGCCCAATTTGCAGCAGACAAACCGTTCGCATAAATCATGTTGCCCGTTGTGATACTACCCCCGGTCATGAGCGCCGTTGCTGTTCCCGTGCTCGAAAAATTTTGCGACTGCAGAGGAAAAGCATTTCCAACGACAGCGGCCGCGCCCCCTTTCAAAGAAGAAATTGAGGAACTACCAGGCGGAACGGTATTACCTGTACCCCTAACATCTATTGTCCCACCATTAATTTCTACGTGAGAATCTCCGGAACCCAAATTTTGTGCATTTATCCCACCAGAAGAAAGGCCAGCAGCGCCTTGTGCTGTTAAAACGCTTCCCCCGTTCATAATGATCGACGCATTTCCCGTCCCATTCGCATTATTAATGATGCTTATTACGCCGGGACTGGAAAGAGCGCGGATTTCGACAGAGGTGTTGTTCAAGACGACAGAAGCATCACCACCTACTCCTGCATTGTTTACAGACAGACCAGCGCTGCTCCGCGGGCCCTGCGAAATAATGCTGCTGTTTGTAACTGTCAAAGTTGCATCCGCGCCAGAGGTCGGATCAATGTATATAAAGGCACCATAAGAAGATGATGACGGCGTCCCTACAGCCAGTATATTCGCATCGACAATGTTCAAATTTGCAGCGCCAGTTGTCCCATTGTGGCGTATGCTAATCCCACGTCCAAATCCTGTAATATCCGTATTATTCGCGTTGATTGTGAGATTATTTTCGCCAATGAGTTGTATTCCAGAGAAGCGATGAGCACCTGAAATAACGGTAGTCGGACTTGTGAAGTTGAGGGTCAATCCGTCTGAATTCAGGTACTGAATCGCAGAGTTATTGGGTACGCCCACATATGTTGCATTCCCACAGGTATTTACACCCTGACCGACGGCATCGGGCCCACATTCATTAAGAGCGAGTAGTGGAGAGCCGAAAAAACCAGCGACAAGAGCAGTTGATAGTAATAGTCCAGCCTTTTTGCGAAGCCGAAAAGGCCACCAACTATGCAATACAAGTACTTGCGTTTTCGTAGAATAGAGCGATATACGAAAGTTCAAAAAATCCATCAGAATCAGCTGCCCTTTTTAAAAAAATGCCAACCCTGTTGAATTTAAATTTCGTATTACTAAAAATCAATGATTCTATTTGAATACATTTACATTGTGACACAATTTCTAAATGATTCAACTATGAATTGAATGATATTCTAAATACCCCGGCTGAATACAGTTATTAATAGAATCAGATGAGCAATTGCGAGACAGTAGAACATTGGTAAGTCAACCCAAGGTACTGGAAAATCGAAATATTTCATGATAGTTACGACGGTCATTAGCAACGAAGCAATTAGCATGATCGTGGATGGGGGGTATGCGCGCATTTATATACTCCTAATAGCGGGTGGCTGTTCCTAATTCAAAAACTGTGGCCAACGTAGAATCCAAATTTCTCTACTTTGTCACCTGTTTCTTTGGCAACTGGTTGTGCGTAGTAGACGCTAACTGGAATTCCTTTTGCTTCAATTGTTAGGCTCAAACCAACAGCTGCTCTTATTTTGGCGGAAGTGTCGATATTGGAATTATTTCCATCCAATCCCCAACTGCTTCCCATATCAAGAAACGCACCTGCATTGAAACCGACACCTGCCAATTGCCCGAGGGCAAAATCAGAGTCGAATTGCAGGTTTGCAAAATTCACACCACCGAGTGCGCTTCCGTTTTCCATCGGGCCAACACCACGATACGAAAAGCCGCGTAAGGTATCGCCTCCCAGATGGAAACGATCGCTGGCCCGTGTGAGACCTGAACCAAAACCGCCGACAGAACCGGCGCTGAATGCAACACCAATAGTCGCGCGTTCCTCAAAGATTGGTTTTTGTATCTCACCATTCACTCTGACCGAAGCAATCCCGCCGCCGGAAGCGAACAAGAATTCGGAAGCGGCCGAGTAACGGAACTTTGCTGTGGAGGTGAGGCCGGCAAGATTTCCTGATTTACTATAGGAAAGCCCCACAAAAACACTGTCCCTTTTGCCTTCATCACGCCGCAATATTGGTCCGGCAGATGTATCAAAATCGCTTATTCTCTCTTGCTTCACGCCAAATTTGAGTTGCAGTTCTTGCGAGTTCTCCAACGACCAATTGGTAAGCGCCGAAAGAGACAGATCACTGCTGCGGTGGTTTTGGTTCGGATATTTCTGCGCTTCATATTGAAGTAGCAATGCGCTTACCGAGTTATTTGAGAAGAGGCCCTGTCGCGCAATGGTTGCGCTGGCGCTGGCATCATATTTGGAAGCATCAAGCTGCAAGCCTCCAAATAATTCGGTACCCCAAAGTTGTTCTTGTTCCAAAATCATCGCGGCGCTTAAGCCACGTTCGGAATCAACGGACATGCTGATGTCTAAAAGACCGCGGTAGTGTTTTTTCTCTTTTACCAAAACCAACAATTTGTCACCTTCGGTTTCCAACTCGACCGTTTCAAAGTTGCCGGTGTTACCTAGGCAGGTGACCAATCTTTCGAGCGAAACGGAATCGTACTGTCGCGCTTTGGTCATTTCGCATGCGGAGCGAATTTTTTCTTCACTTACCCTCTCGAGACCGCGGACTTCGATCTCTGAAAACGAAACGGATGCCACAGAAGGGTGAGCTGAAAAACAAGTTATTATTGAGCTTAGCAGGGCACTTCTAATGCCCATCTTTTTCTTTAGAATTTTCATGATCTGCCTCATCCATTTTTTGTTGTGTTGTCTTCTTCATGAGACAATCACTTTCGCGCCAATCTTAACTCTGTCGTACAAATCAATAATGTCTTCATTGAACATCCGAACGCATCCAGATGAAGCTGATGTGCCAATTGTCCACGGCTCCGAAGTGCCGTGAATACGGTAAAGAGTATCCCGGCCATTTTGGAAAAGGTATAATGCCCTCGCTCCCAACGGATTATGGGGGCCGGGAGCAATTCGCGCTGGTAAACTGGCCTTGGCGTGCATGTTTGCAGTGGGGTGCCAAGCAGGCCATTTGGACTTTCGTCCAACATTTGCCGCGCCAGACCATGCATATCCGGCAGCCCCAACAGCAACACCATAGCGGCGGGCTATGCCGCCTTGCTCAACCAAATATATATGATTTTGCTGAGTTTTTACGATAATTGTTCCGGGCGAAAGATTGAATGGTGACCTGACAAGCGTCGGAAGCATTTCTTCAGAGAACTTACTTCTTTTGACACGAAGGACTGGAAATGGCTCGTTGGCATAATCTCGATTAATGTCATACGCAGATTTTCTCGAACGCGTGTCCTTCCCACAACTTGAAAGAAGCAGCGCCCCCGCGCTAGCAAGAGATGCTCGTAAAAAATCACGTCGCGCGAGCTGCTTGATAGGCCCACAGCCATTCATTTGTAAGCTAAGTCCAGCAAGCGGTTTCCGGCCTCCACCAGTCGGTTGGTCGGGATCGACAAGTTGATCGCGTCATTCGACCCTGCGGGTGTGAAAGATACGGTCATTGCATCAACCAAAGCGAGTTGCTCAAAATCCGCTCTACTGATCTCCATCTTTACAAAGCAGCCAGCAGGCAGACAGGTTTCAAACCCGAAGTTCTCGACAGATTCAGCGCCCAATTGAATGTCAATTCCGGCACCTAAATCTATTGCCAGCGGTGTCATCAACGTAAGCTGGGATTTCTGGTTCGGCTTCGCGGCGGTTTCGCTTGCATCTACAACAAACGAAAATGAAAGCACCCTTTGGCCGGACGATGAATCGCTCAGGCCCTGAGTGAGGTTGCATTCAGTAGGGGTGTCTACACCCGAACTGGTATCATTTTTGCACTGGAGGTTCCAACCACCGTAGACCTCGATCGTTGAATCTGGTGCTGCGAAACTGCTGTTGGCGCATATGGCCAATACCATGCCACCAAAGAGGGCAGCACATTTCAGCGTATGGGTCACGTTCGGGAGAGTTATTATATTTTTCAACATCTTAATGCCGTTCTCCTCATTATTCATTGCTTTAGAAATCTCATCAGCGAAGAAATTCACTCTTATGGAGACTGGGCTGAACCAACGTCGACTCACAACACAGAAACTCACAGCTTCCGCTCAGCGGACGTCAAACACTCAGCGCTTGTTATCAGTTGAGGTGAAGGTTCTCGAAAAGCCTAACAGATAG
>JBPOFE010000136.1:0-9577 GCA_051252035.1 Sulfitobacter sp. | reverse complement strand
CCAGTGAATACGCTCCCGTTTTCAGCATCGTGTCATCAATGTCAGAGATCACCGCAAATTCTGCGTCTTGTTGTGCGACCAGAACGGGGCAGAGGGTGACGCCGGCGCGACCTGTAATCGACACTTCGATATCGACCCACCCTTCGACGGCCCAGCGCGGCAGCAACAGCGTAAAGTACCCCTCCTCATCTGTCATCGCCGTCACATTTTGGGCGACAACCTCAACCCCTCTCACCTCATCGGTAAGAAACAGCGACAGCATTTGACGAAAATTCATCCAAAGCGATTGCGTGGGCAACGGCTTGTTTCGCCTGAGAGCGGCCAAAACCCGACCCCTTACGACCAAGTTATCGGGGGTCGCGTAGCCGATATAAGGTTCAATGATACGGCGATTGTCGCGCTGACCTCGCAAACGATCCAACGCATATTCGGCGCGCCACGAAATCGAATGTATAATGCGTTTTATCATAATACTTATCACCGCTGGTCAGGCAAAAGTTTATGAATTTCACCCTTTATAAATACCGTACTTCGCAACAACAGATGGTGCTCTAGATTATGAAGTCCAGTCCAACACAACCTTGCCCGATTGCCCAGACTTCATCGCGGCAAAACCAGCCTCAAATTCATCCACGCTAAAACGGTGAGTGATGATCTTGGACACATCCAATCCATTTTCCAGCATCGCGATCATTTTGTACCATGTTTCAAAAATCTCGCGGCCATAAACACCTTTGATCGTGATCGCCTTAAAGACAATCGCGCTCCAATCCACTGGGGATTTGCCGGGCGGAATACCCAGCATTGCAATGCGCCCGCCCATGGTCATGGCGTCCACCATCTGGTCCAGCGCGCGTTGATTACCGGACATCTCAAGTCCGACATCAAAGCCCTGTTTCATTTTCAGCTTGGGGAATACATCCTTCAGTTCTTCGGACATTACATTCACAGGGATCACATCTGACACTTTTTCGGCCAATGCCAAACGGTCTGGATTCACATCCGTGATCACCACATGCCGCGCACCCACATGCCGCGCAACGGCAGCAGCCATAATGCCAATCGGCCCCGCCCCCGTGATCAGCACATCTTCACCAACCAGATCAAAACTGAGCGCGGTGTGCACGGCATTGCCCAGCGGATCAAGGATTGCGCCAATGTCATCGGGAATTTCATCTGGCAGCGGCACAACATTGAATGCAGGCAGTTTGAGATACTGCGCGAACGCGCCTTGTTCGTTCACGCCAATGCCCCGCGTCGCGGGATCAAGGTGGAATTTACCCGCGCGGCTTTGGCGTGAGTTTTTGCCAATCAAATGGCCCTCACCTGAACACCTCTGGCCTATTTCCAACCCCTCGACATTGCGGCCCATTTCAACAATCTGGCCCGCAAATTCATGCCCGGTGATCATCGGCACTGGCACGGTTTTTTCGGCCCATTCATCCCAATTCCAGATATGAATATCGGTGCCACAGATTCCGGTCTTGTTGATCTTGATCAGCACATCATCCGGGCCAATCTCAGGCACCGGCGCATGGGTCATCCACAACCCTTCGCGGGCGTGTAATTTCGACAGTGCTTTCATTTCATTGGTGGTCATGACGCATCATCCTTTAACTCTGCTGGCCATAAATCAGTTGAAAGATATTTCAGCCCACTGTCGCAAACGATCATTGCAACCGTTCCGCCGCGTTCCTCGCCCATTAGTAGTTGCACACAGGCGGCTAAGTTCGCGCCAGCCGAATAACCGCCAAATATCCCTTCGACGCGTGCCAACAACTGCGCATGGTCACGCGCTTCCGTGCCAGTCACCACACATGTACCCGAAATCAAAGTGTTGCTTAGGTGGGTCAGCTCATCCATCGCATATCCACCGCCCTGAATGGGATGGTCAGATGCTGTGACAACTTCCCCACCAATGACCGCCGCCCCCGCAGGTTCAACCGCATAACAACGAACACCCTTTGGTGACAAACATGAGGCGACCCCGGCCAGCGTGCCACTAGACCCAACAAAATCGGCAAAGGCCGTTATGGCCTCTCCAGATTGTCGCCAAAGCTCAGGCCCGGTGCCATTTTCATGCGCTTGTGGGTTGCCCACCTCTTCGAATTGGTCCGCGCGAAAGGCACCTCGTTCCTGAACGATCTGCCGCACCACGACATCGACTTGCTCCAGATCAGCTTTGGTCACATTCCCCTGTATGCCGCCCAGGGCTTGTGGAACGATGATGACCTCTGCGCCCAGGCTGCGCATCATGCGGGCGCGCTCAATCGAATTTCCAGCACTCATCACTGCCACAAAAGGATGACCAAACACCGCACAGACAATCGCCAAACCAGTGCCCATATTACCAGAAGTCAATTCCACCACAGTCTGTTTAGGCCTAAGCCTGCCATCACTCCGCGCTGATTCAAGAATAGAACGCGCTGCACGATCTTTTTTTGAATACCCTGGAAGCAAATTATCAAGTTTGGCAAGAATTCGCCCCTCAAGCCCAAGGTGAGCGGTGAGCCTCGACAGATCAACCAACGGCGTGTCGCCAATTGCTTCGACCACGGATGGTAAAATACTGTTGTTCATTTCAGCACGCCACATACTTTGCCTGCGACCTCAAATGCCTTTAATGCGCGGTCAAGATCATCCCGGCTCAAGGCAGCGTTCATCTGGGTTCTGATCCGCGCCTGCCCGCGTGGCACCACCGGAAAAAAGAAGCCACTGACATAGACACCTTCTTCGAACAGCCGCGCCGCCATATCCTGCGCCAACTGCGCCTCACCTAACATCACAGGCACAATCGGATGTTCGCCGGGCAGCAGGTCAAAACCCAGTTTTTCCAGGCCGTGCCGCCAATATTTCGTGTTCTCGAACAGCTTGGCGCGCAGGTCATCGCCCGCCTCAACCAGTTCCAGCGCCTTGATCCCGGCCATCACAATCGACGGAGGTAGCGAATTGGAAAACAAGTAGGGCCGCGCACGTTGGCGCAACAGGTCAATCACGGGCTGTGGTCCAGCGATATAACCACCAATGGCGCCGCCCAGCGCCTTGCCCAATGTTCCCGTCAAGATATCAACATCAACGCCGTGATGCGCAGGTGTGCCTTCGCCCTTTGGCCCCATGAATCCGGTTGAATGACAATCATCGACCATCACCAATGCGCCATACTTTTCAGCCAATGCAACAATCTCTGGCAGCTTCGCCAGATAGCCATCCATGCTGAACACACCGTCCGTGGCGATCATGATGAACCGCGCGCCATCCGCCTTTGCCTGCTTCAGCTGACCTTCCAGATCACTCATATCGCTGTTGGCATAGCGATAGCGTTTCGCCTTACACAGTCGAATACCGTCAATGATCGACGCATGGTTCAACGCGTCCGAGATCACGGCATCCTCTGGCCCCAGCAGCGGCTCAAACAACCCGCCATTGGCGTCAAAACAGGCGGCGAACAGGATCGAATCGTCCTTGCCCAAAAACGCTGCCAATTTCTTTTCCAACTCGCGGTGAATGTCCTGCGTTCCGCAGATAAACCGCACCGAAGCCATACCAAACCCGCGTGGGTCCATTGCGTCTTTGGCGGCTTTGATCAGCTCTGGATGATCTGCCAAGCCAAGGTAATTGTTGGCACAAAGGTTGATCACCTCGCGCTTGCCAACCGTGATCTGCCCGCCTTGCGGCGAGGTGATCATACGCTCGCGCTTCATCATTCCTTCGGTATCAATCCCGGCAAGGGTTTTACTGATGTGGCTAAGATAGGCTTGGGTCATGTATCGCACTCCTTGAATGCCGGGCGTCTAGCATATTGGATAAATATCCGAAATAGAGGAAATCATCTTGTATCACGGATTTTTCAAAACGATCTCATTTGCCCACATATAGCATGACGGTACGTTTCGGCTGACTTCTTTCGCAAGACACCGCATAGTTTGTCAAAAGCATCGGGAGAACATCATGACCAAAGACATCGTTATTCTGGGCGGCGCACGCACGGCCATCGGCACATTTGGCGGCGCACTTGCCGGGACACCACCGACGGATCTTGGCACGGTGGTTGCCCGCGAGGCGATGACGCGGGCGGGCGTTGACCCGGCACAGATCGGCCATGTGGTCTTTGGCAATGTGATCAACACCGAACCGCGCGATATGTATCTGTCCCGTGTTGCCTCGCGTCAGGCAGACGTGCCGGACGAAGTGCCAGCGATGAACGTGAACCGTCTGTGTGGGTCCGGCGTGCAGGCCATTGTATCCGCCGCGCAAAACCTGATGCTGGGCGATGCGGACTTTGCTTTGGCGGGTGGTGCGGAAAACATGTCACGGTCCCCCTACATCATGCCCGATGCCCGCTGGGGTCAAAAGATGGGCGATGTACGTACGCTCGATATGATGCTCGGCACGCTAAACTGTCCGTTTGGCACGGGTCATATGGGCGTAACCGCAGAAAACGTCGCTGCGGAACACGGGATCAGCCGCGCGGATCAGGATGCCTTTGCTTTGGAAAGCCAACGCCGTGCCGCGGCGGCGATTGAGGCAGGGTATTTCAAAGACCAGATCGTTCCCGTTGAGGTGCGCGTCAAACGCGACATGGTGCCATTTGACACCGATGAACATCCCAAGGCGACCACGGCGGACGCTTTGGCAGGGCTCCGCACCGTATTCCAAAAGGACGGCACTGTGACGGCAGGCAACGCAAGCGGCATCAACGACGGTGCGGCGGCGCTGGTCTTGGCCACAGCGGATGCGGCGGAAAAGGCTGGCCTCAAGCCCCGTGCAAGGATCATCGGCTATGCTCATGCGGGCGTGCGGCCCGAGGTGATGGGCATCGGCCCTGTTCCAGCGGTACAAAACCTCTTGGCCCGCACCGGGCTTTCGGTGGACCAATTCGATGTCATTGAAAGCAACGAGGCATTCGCATCACAAGCCTGTGCTGTCACCAAAAACCTTGGCTTTGATCCATCGCGAGTAAACCCCAATGGCGGGGCAATTGCGTTGGGCCATCCGGTGGGCGCAACCGGCGCAATCATCACGGTCAAGGCACTCTATGAATTGGAACGCACGGGCGGCACACGCGCGTTGATCACCATGTGCATCGGTGGCGGCCAAGGCATCGCGCTGGCAATCGAACGGATCTAGTTGATCTTATCTAACGCGAGGACCACCACCGCCCCAAAAGTTGCGCCGATCATTAGCGACAGCAAAACCCAACGCCAAAACGGGCGGTGCTTGGGCAGGGTTTCGTTGCTTTGACGCAGCAGCGCGCCCTCGACCAACGCAGGCAGGCGTGGACCGAACCGCGCCAACACCATCGCTGTGTTCTTCAAGTCCTTCAGAGCGGCACGAGGGCCGATAGATTTAGCGATGTAATCAGTGACAATCGGGCTGGCGACTTCCCAAATGTTGATATTCGGATTCAGCGACCGCGCGACCCCTTCAACCACAACCATGGTGCGTTGCAGCAAGATCAGCTCAGTCCGGGTTTCCATGCCGAAGCGTTCGGTCACTTCAAACAAGTAGCTTAGCAACCGCGCCATCGAAATGCGCGTCGCATCCATGCCAAAAATCGGCTCACCCACGGCACGCAGGGCACGGGCAAATTCATCAACATCTTTGTCAGCGGGCACATATCCCGCTTCAAAATGCACCTTGGCCACACGCAAATAATCGCGGCTGACAAAGCCATAGAGAATCTCGGCGTAAACTCGTCGCGTGTATTCATCGATATGGCCCATGATACCAAAGTCATAGGCGATGATGTCACCGTTCGGCGCGACCTTCAGGTTCCCCTGATGCATATCCGCATGAAAGTACCCATCGCGCAGTGCGTGGTTCAGGAACAGTTGCAGCACCCGGTTGGACAACTCAATGCGATCATGACCCGCCGCATCAATCGCTGCATTGTCACCCATCGCGGCCCCATCCGCCCAGCCCAAGGTCATGACACGCCGCGCGGAATGGTTCCATTTGATTTCGGGCAGTTGAAAGCCTTCGTCATCTTTGGTGTTCGCTGCAAATTCTGAGGCGGCAGCGCTTTCCAGTCGCAAGTCCAGCTCACCACGCACCACGCCATCGAAATGTTCAATCACTTCCATCGGGCGCAGGCGGCGTGAACCGGGCGAGAAAACCTCAACCATGCGAGCCGCCAAATAGAAGGCGTCGATATCTTTGCGAAAGGCCTTTTCGATACCGGGGCGCAGGACCTTTACGGCGACATCCTCTCCGCTATCCAACAGCGTGGCGCGGTGCACCTGCGCAATCGACGCCGCCGCAACGGGTGCGCTGAAATCCGAAAATATTGCCGCGACAGGCTCACCCAATTCTCGCTCGACCTCTGCCTTGGCTTCTTCAAGAGGAAACGGCGGAAGCTTGTCCTGAAGCACCCGCAACTGCACCGCCAGTTCATCACCCACCACATCGGGACGAGTAGATAAGACTTGGCCAAATTTGATATAAGCCGGACCAAGCGCGGTCAGCGCGCGTGTCGCGGGCGGCATGGTTGGATCGCCTTTATAGCCCAACCATTTGAACGGCAGGCCCAGCGCGCGCGCCACAAACCGCAAGGCTGGTGTCGCCTCAAACGCATCCAGCACGACATTCATCGCGCCCGTGCGTTCCAGAGTCGCACCCGTGCGGATCAACCGCCAAATATTGTGCGGACCGCGCATCTTAAAGCTTCCAACCGGAATGCAGGGCCGCGATGCCCATGGTCATATTGCGGTACTTCGCCTGTTCGAACCCCGCATCGCGGACCATACCAAGGAATGTTTCTTGGTCCGGGAAGTTACGAATAGACTCAACAAGATACTGATAGCTATCGCGGTCATTGGCGATCACCTGCCCCATGCGCGGGATCACGTTGAAGCTGTACAGATCATAGGCCTTTTGCATCATCGGATTGGGCAGTTGGCTGAACTCCAGAACCATCAAACGGCCGCCGGGACGCAAGACACGGTACGCCTCATTCAGTGCCTCTTGGGGGCGGGTCACGTTACGGATGCCAAAGCTGATTGTGTAGACATCGAATGTATTATCCGCGAACGGCAGCGCCATCGCATCACCGACCACCCAATCAAGGCTGTCGGCCAGACTATCAGCTTCGGCGCGTTGGCGTCCCTCGACCAACATGTTTTCGGTCAGGTCCAGCACCGTCGCATGACCACTGCCCGCACGCTTGAGAAACTTGAACGACACATCCCCGGTACCACCCGCCACATCCAGCAGCTTTTGACCGGAACGCGGCGCAAGCCAATCCATCATCGCCTCTTTCCAGATGCGATGGATACCGACGCTCATCACATCGTTCATGATGTCATACTTGCTGGCCACATCGCCAAACAGCGATTTTACTTTGCCAGCCTTTTCGCTTTCCAAAACGGTCTGCGCGCCAAAATGCGTTGTCTTATCCGTGTCCATGACACCTTCCTGCCTCACTGTGGTCCATTTGGGGTTATATTGCCCGGCGACAAGAAACAAATCCTCATTATGACGCAGGGCGGCCTGAATGAACGTGTTATATCTGATCCTCGGCATTGGCATGACTGCCTCTGCACTGGTAATTGCGGCGTTCATCATTGTTGACAAGATCGTGCAACGCGGACGGCGCGCCACCGACATCAGAATTGCAAACGACTATATTTCAACACCAGAAATCAATCCTGGCCTGATGATGTCGAAGTTGGGCAGTAAGCAATCTGCGCAGCGCAGCCTTGATACCATGATCTTGCGCCCGACATGGGGGATCAAATTGTTTGGCTGGGTAATGGCGGTATTGGTGATCATGGCGATGTCAGGGCCAAGCGGTGCGCCATTCCGTGAGGATTTACTGAGCTGGGCCGTTGTCGGGAGTATTCTGATCTACCTCGGTGCATTTCTGTCTATCTATGAGGTGCGTTACGATTCGGACGGGATTACAGCACCGGGTATGTTTTTTCGTCCAAAGTATCATCCTTGGTCTGAATTCATCTCGGTCGAGAAAGCCGATAACGTCCATTACAAACTGGTTTTTGAAGGCGGCACACTCAAAATCAAGAAATTCCTTGTCGGCATGCCAACCTTGCTTACATTTGTCGCTGATATCCGTGATATGAACCAAAGGGCCTGATGCCAGAACTCCCAGAAGTTGAAACCGTCCGTCGTGGGCTGGCCCCCGTGATGGAAGGGGCCGTGATCACGCGAGCCGACGTAAACCGCCCCGACCTGCGCTGGCCGTTCCCCGACCACATGGCCGCGCGATTGAGCGGGCAAAAGGTTGAGCGGCTGCGCAGGCGGTCCAAGTACATTCTGGCCGACCTCGCATCGGGAGAATCACTGCTTATCCATCTCGGCATGTCAGGTCGCATGCTGATTTCCGGCGATCCGTTGGGAAAATTTGTGCATGATCACCCGGCGGTCGAAAAACACGACCATGTGGTATTTCACATGTCGAACGGCGCGCGCATCACCTTTAACGATCCCCGGCGTTTCGGCGCGATGGACCTGATGACGACCGCCACCGCAGATCAACACAAACTGCTGTCTGCCATCGGCCCTGAACCGCTTGGCAATGATTTTCACGAGGCGCATTTGGTGGCCGCCCTCAAGGGCCGAAACACCCCGATCAAATCCGCGCTGTTGGATCAGCGTATCGTCGCCGGATTGGGAAATATTTATGTCTGTGAAACGCTTTACCGCGCAGGGATCAACCCGGCTCGCAAGGCCGGGCAGCTATCCAAAACTCGGGTCGCGGCATTAGTGCCAATCATCCGGCAGGTGCTATTGGAGGCGATAGATGCCGGCGGATCATCGCTAAAGGATTTCCGCCAAGCCGATGGAGAACTGGGTTATTTCCAGCACAGTTTTGACGTCTATGGCCGCGAGGGCGAACCCTGCCGAACCCCCGAATGTGGCAATGTCATAACACGTATGGTGCAAACAGGGCGATCATCCTTCTATTGCCCAACATGTCAAAGATGACTTGAAACGCGCCCCGCCCGTGATAAGCAAGGCAGTCTGAACGCAGCAAACGAGAGCATTCTTGATGGCTTACGAAACGATCATCGTCGACGTCGACAATCATGTGGCCCTGATCACGCTGAACAGGCCCGATGCGCTCAATGCGCTGAACGACCAGTTGATGACAGAATTGGCCGCCGCGTTGAAAGCTGCGCAGGAAAACGAAAAAGTCCGCTGCATCGTCATAACCGGGTCGGAAAAGGCATTTGCCGCCGGGGCCGACATCGCGATGATGCGCGACAAGACCTTTGTCGAGGCGTTCACAGGTGACCTGTTCACGCCCGAAACCGATCAGATCATGCGCGTCCGCAAACCGATCATCGCTGCCGTGTCCGGCTATGCGCTGGGCGGTGGATGCGAACTCGCCATGATGTGCGACTTTATCATCTGCTCCGAGACCGCAAAATTTGGCCAACCCGAGATTAATTTGGGCGTGGTTGCAGGCATCGGTGGCACGCAACGCCTGACGCGGCTGGTCGGTAAGTCCAAAGCGATGGACATGAACCTGACGGGCCGCTTCATGGACGCGGCCGAGGCTGAGCGTTCAGGGCTGGTATCGCGCGTTGTGCCGGTGAAAAAGCTGATGGACGAGGCA
>JBPOFE010000135.1:0-9740 GCA_051252035.1 Sulfitobacter sp. | reverse complement strand
TCCTGCGCATCATAGGGGCCATAGAAATCTTCACCTGCCGAATTTTTGCCGGGGCCAGCGTGATCGCGGCCAACGATGAAATGCGTGCAGCCGTGGTTCTTGCGGATCAACCCATGCCAAACCGCCTCGCGTGGGCCAGCCATCCGCATTGCAAGGTTCAGCAAAGACATCGACGTGGTCGACGCAGGATACTGGTCCAATACCGCCTCATAACAGCGCACACGGGTAAAGTGGTCGACGTCGCCCGGTTTCGTCAGGCCGACAACCGGATGGATCAGCAGGTTCGCCTGTGCCTCACGCGCGGCGCGGAACGTCAGTTCCTGATGCGCGCGGTGCAACGGGTTGCGGGTCTGAAAGGCCACAACTTTGCGCCAGCCCAGCTTGCGAAAATAGGCGCGCAATTCGTTCGGCGTGTCGCGGCGGCCACGGAAATCATAATGTACGGGCTGCTGAATGCCTGTCACCGGTCCGCCCAGATAAATTTTTCCCGCCTGATTATGCAGATAGTTAACTGCCGGATGCGCCTCGTCATCCGCGCCGAAAACCATTTTCGCCTCGCGGGCCTTGTTTGGTTCCCAACGGTCAGTCACGGTCATGGTGGCAAGGATCACACCTTCCTGATCACGCAGGGCGATATCCTGACCCAACTCAAGTTTGGCCGCAAATTCCTCAGATACATCCAGATTGATCGGGATCGGCCACAGGTTGCCATCGGCAAGGCGCATGTTTTCAACAACGCCATTGTAATCTTCTTCACCAAGAAACCCTTTGAGCGGGTTAAACCCGCCATTCATCAACAATTCCAAATCACAAATCTGGCGCGGGGTCAGGTCATGGCTGATCAGATCACCAGCTTCTGTCTTGAGCTTTTGCGCTGAATCGTAAGAAACATAAAGTTCTGGAATGGGGGCAAGGTTCGGCGTTTGCATCATCAATCTCACATAAAATTTGGGGCCTGCACCCCGCGTTATGGGCGTCCTAGACCCGATCTGGGGCTGAAATCAAGCACGCTGGCAGCAATTCAGAGGTTTGCAGAGCAGATGTGCGGTTTTTGCAGGGCTTAACGCGGATTAAGCCATGGGATTGAGGCACCAACCTGTCGAATGGTTGGTCCGACTGGTCCATTCCAGCGATGTAAAACCATGTGCCATCTGCTAGGGTCGGATCGCGCCGGGTAAATCAAGCCATCTGACCCCGTCGCTCTTACGGCATCGCTTGCCTGCCAGCTTGTAGCAGGGCGTCCTGCTTTTCGCTCCGGCTGCCAAGGGACACTTGCTGTCTCGACAGTAATACCAAGTTCTGCACAGACGCTGGAATCACGTAAATCGGTAACATGAGCGCCTGATACGTCAAGCTCAATCAAAACCCGTGGTGGATCGTCTTTCGAAACATATGCGTCGATCGCAATTGCGGCCCATTCGGGACTTGGCGATACATAAAGCGCGGACTGCCCTGAGTGATGCAAACGCCCTTCTGGCGACTGCACGCCGTGCAAAACAGTTGATGCGCGGTCTGCCAATACGATACGCCAGAAACGACCGCTGAAAGAGGTCAAACCCCCTCTTTCACTTCCGCCCCATGTCCCAAAGGCAGCGACGCATCTTTGCCGCCATCATCCTCGACTTCAGCCAGGAAACGCTCTGCCTCCAATGCCGCCATACATCCCATACCAGCACTTGTGACCGCTTGACGGTATTTATGATCGGTCAGATCACCTGCGGCAAACACACCGGGGATGGAGGTTTCGGTACTGTCTGGTTTGGTCACAACATAGCCGCCCATATGGGTTTCTAGCGTATCTTTGACCAACTCATTGGCGGGCGCATGGCCAATGGCGACAAATACGCCCTTGGCAGGGATATCGGTGATTTCGCCGGTTTTGGTATGTTTTACCTTAACACCTTCGACACCAAGCGGCGCGTCAGTACCATAGACCTCAACCAACTCATGAAACCACAATGGTTCAATCTTGGGGTTTTTCATCAAACGGTTGATCAGGATTTTCTCGGCACGCAACTCATCACGACGGTGGATCAGCGTCACTTTGGAGGCGAAGTTGGTCAAAAACAGTGCTTCTTCGACGGCCGTGTTGCCGCCGCCAATCACTACAATCTCTTGGCCGCGATAAAAGAAGCCGTCACACGTGGCGCAGGCAGATACGCCAAAGCCTTTAAACTTTTCTTCCGTGTCCAGTCCCAGCCACTTTGCCCGCGCGCCTGTGGCAAGGATAACGGCGTCGGCCACATAGGTGGTGCCGCTGTCACCACGTGCGTGAAACGGACGGCTGGACAGGTCCAGATCGGTGATAATATCGCCAATAATTTCGGTGCCCATGGCCGATGCATGCGCTTCCATACGGACCATTAAATCAGGGCCTTGGACCTCGGTATCGCCGGGCCAGTTTTCGACTTCTGTGGTGGTGGTCAATTGACCGCCCGGCTCTATGCCTTGCACAAGGATCGGTTCAAGCATTGCGCGGCTGGCATAAACCCCGGCGGTATATCCCGCCGGGCCAGAGCCGATGATCAGAACCTTGGTTTTACGCGTCTCGGCCATCTGGCACCCCCGAACATGAATTGCAGCCCTCGTGATATAGACGCGCATGGAGCGCGCTTAAACCCCTCGATTACGTTTGCCGTTAGCCGAATTGCGTCGCGCCCACATACATCTGGCCAAAAAAACTCCGGGGGATCGCCGCTTGCGACTTTGGGGTCTGGCCCCCAACGGCGCTGGCAAAGTAAAACCATAGAAAGAATCTTGCGCAACTGCGAAACATTATTGCGCACGTGAGCGGCACTGCTATAACAATCGCAATTCTGAGGAGAGCATCATCATGGCTGGTACGCGGCTAGATTCAATAGACCGTAAAATTCTCGCCGAACTACAGGCGGATGGTCGGATGACCAATGTTGAACTGGCCAAGCGCGTGGGCATTTCGGCCCCGCCTTGCCTGCGCCGTGTCCGCACGCTTGAGGAACAAGGCTATATCAAAGGTTACTTTGCGAAGGTCGACGCCCGCGAACTTGGTTTTGAAGTACAAGTGTTTGCGATGGTCGGCCTGACCAGCCAAGCCGAAGTTGACCTCAGCGCGTTTGAACAGAAATGCCTTGATTGGCCGCTGGTGCGCGAATGCCACATGCTCAACGGCGAGGTTGATTTTATTTTAAAATGCGTCGCCCCTGATCTCAGCAGTTTTCAAAGTTTCTTGACCGGACAACTCTTGACCACACCCAATGTGGCCAGCGTGAAAACTTCGCTGGTGATCCGCGGTGCCAAGGATGATCCGGGCGTATCGTTTGATGTGTTGGAGCAACGCCTCGCTGCGTCCCCCTGAACGCACAGTACTAGGGACCGGGGGTACGCAGAAATCAGCGCTTATGCAGTGCGCGTTTCATGGTTTGGGGCGGGCGCACGCGGATGCGCCAAAGGCCCAAAATCTGCCACATGGCTGATGCGAGGGAACATCGATAAAAACCGTTCCTGCAAGCTGTGGGGCAAGGTGCGCATGGCATTTGAACCGGGGTGAAATGTTTCCATTTCGATGCCGCCCGCATGTATGGCAGCATGGCGTTCCAAACAAATGTGGAACAGGCGCACAGGGGTCGGCGGCACCACCTCAATCACGTTGACCCCGTCCAAAAGTTCACGAACCGGGGTCAGCATGCGCACCGATCCCGCCTCTGATCGCAGGTGATGCGGGGTGTGCAGCACCCGCGCACCGGGGCCAACGGTTAATACCGTGGAGGGACGAGATTGCCCAAAGCTGTCGGGCATGATGCTGATCAACGGAATGCGCCGACCAGCATCAATCGGTGAAAAACTGGTCGACCCGATCCAGACGAGTTTGGAGGGTTCTCCGGATGTTGTGTTGATCATATCGCCCGGTTGTAGGTCTTCGATCGCGACATCACCCTGTACCGTTTGGATCAATGTACCGCGTGCAAACGCCGAAAAGGCAGATTCGAACAGAGGCAGCGCAGGGGCTTTATCCTGGCCGATGTAAAGCGAGCCATCGGCACGCAAAGCAGCGGTTTCAAAACTGCGGGACTGCTGTTGTGAGTCCTGGCGTGGCCCCGTACGGAATGACCGTGTGGCACCAACGCCAAATCTGCTTGCTGGATTGGAGGGACTTTGGCGATGGGGCGTCGGGGCAGCAGTCAGTGTCATGCGAAAACCTTTGTTCGGATCGTCAAATCCGCGTTGGCCCCCACCAACATCGCGGAAATAACGGATGGCGTCATTTCTTGTCTCTTGTGCAGACAAAATCGCCATGACCAACCGCTATTGTCAAAAAATACACAACATTAGAGCGGGATATGGCGCTAATTTGGCCTAAGTTCGCCGCTCTGTTTCCTTAATCCAGAGATTTCTTGCCACATTTCATAAAACGAAAAAGGCCCTCCTCGCGAATCAACGCAAGGAGGGCCGGAGCCTAGACTAAGGCTCAAATTAGGTGGTTTGTCGCTCAGGCGGACTTGCGGGTCTGCTCTGCTGCGTTGCGCTTGGCGATAAAGGCGGCGCGACGTGCACCACGTGCCCAAGGCATGACTGTATCATTCTTTGCAGCAGCTGCGACAACACCTTTGATGAAGCGTGTATTGGTTTTCATGTCTCTGATCCTCAGTTTATTTGTTGTGGGCGTTTTCCCTTGCTTAAGACTGAATATGACGGAGCAATCGGGCCGGTTTTTGGCGGACATGAAAAAATTTTAGAAAAATGAATGAAAGATTTGGCCCATTTGTGATGGTCCTGCCTCAATTGCCCATCGACCTTATTTTTATGAGATATTCGGTGTGATGATATTCAATCTGGTCTGAAACAGCCGATTGTTTCCACATGTCATCTATCGATTTTGGGCAAGAGCGCGGCAAAACACGCCGCATTGTCGCCTAAATCAAAGCGTGATGGCCGCAATCAACCGACCATAGTCTGCCTCTTTGGCATGTGTGGTCCGGCGATAGGAATAGAATCGGTCGGGATCGCTGTATGTACAGTGCCGCGTCCATTCCGCATGGCCGACACCAGCGGCCCGCAAGCGGTTCAAACCAAACCCTGGCAAGTCAAACTGCATCCGATCACCTTTACCTTGGGCAAAGTAGCGGGAAAATTCAGGGTCTTCGGCCAAAAAGGTGTCGATGAATTCTGGGCCGACCTCATATGCGCTTTGGCTGATTGCCGGACCAATGACTGCGCTGATGCCTGCGGGTGTAGCACCAAGCGCCACCATTGCATCCACAGTCGCCGTTAACACACCATCTAGTGCACCACGCCACCCGGCATGTGCAGCGCCGATAACACCCGCCTCAACGTCTGCAAAAAGCACAGGTTGGCAATCAGCGGTCAGCACGGTCAACGCCAGCCCGGGTGTTCGCGTGACCAAAGCATCCGCACGCGGTTTCTCTGACATCGGTTCGGTCACGGTTACCACGTCCGCCGAATGCACCTGATGAACCCCTAGCAGATTATCAGGTGTCACACCCATCGCATCGGCGACACGGGACCGGTTAATTGTCACGACCTCACGCTGATCGCTGCTCCCCAAGCCACAGTTTAACCCGGCAAATACTCCCGAAGACGCGCCACCCCGGCGGGTAAAAAACCCGTGCCGTAACGGCGACAACGCATCAGATGTAAGAATTTCAAGCGTCATGGCTCCAATCCCGGTGGGGGCGTTTTGGCGTTTTGGTAAAGTCCCAGCACTTTGAATAGGTTTCCCATTTCTGATGGATGCGTCAACCGCCGATGTGCGGCAATATGGGTTTCAAGCGCAGGGCCGTTCAAAGCCGCGGCAAGTTTATGTGCGCGCTCAGTGATGCCAAGACGTTCCAGAAACACGCCTTGAGGGGTCAGTTTGGTATGAGCCACGGGCGTGCCTGCCTGCGCCAATGCCTCAAAATCGACGTGCGCCGTCAGATCCGCATGACCCGGATCCGTCAGGGGGTTAACGGGCGTGTGATCTCGCAATGCTTGAAAAGTATCTCCCAACGACCGCCAATCGCCATAGTCGATGATCAACGCAGCCCCACCATAGTTGTTGATACGGTTGCCAACATCGGACACCATTGTGGCGGCGGCGGTGCAGGTTTCAACCAGATCACCTTCACGGGTATCCTCTATCCGATGCGACAGCGACGGTTGGGGCAGGGCAGGACCAAGACCCAAACGCAGGGCGCCGTCCTGAACCCCGACCTGCCGTTCGCGCCAGTGCGGCCCGGCGCGGACAAACTGCCGAATGGGGAGCGCGTCAAAGAATTCATTCGCGATCAGGTAAAGCGGCGCATCGGGCAATTTCGCGGTACTGTTCACCCAAGTAACGGAATGGCCGCTCAGAGTCTTGCGTTGTACGTCCTGTAATGCGGGCGACGCCTCAACCAGCACAATCTCAGCGGCATCCAGAAAACCCGGCACGCCGCGACAGGCGCGCAGCGCATCAGCCATCAATGTCCCGCGTCCTGGGCCCAGTTCCGCAAGGGCAAAACGGTCCGGTGCGCCATTGCCCAACCATGCCTGCGCCAGACAAAGGCCGATGAGTTCACCAAACATCTGGCTGATCTCGGGCGCGGTGGTGAAATCACCAGCTGCCCCAAAAGGCTGCCCTGTCGTGTAATATCCTAACGTCGGATGCAGCAGGCAGGTGGTCATATATTCGTCTAGCCGCATCGGCCCTTCGGTGGTGATGCGGGCGAGGATGTGATCGCGCAGGGTCATGCCGTTTGGCGCAGTTGATCCCGCCGGGCACGCAGGATCAAAAACAGCCCGATAACCATCATAGGCAGACACAGGACTTGCCCCATGGTCAGCCCATAGCCGCCGATCTGCCACGCCAGACCCAGCGGGTTGCCCTCTGTGATAAACTGCGCATCAGGCTGGCGTACAAATTCAACGACAAATCTGGCAATGCCATAGCCCGCTAAAAATGTACCACAGATCAAACCTTCTTTTTTCAGCGCTCCACGACGCCACGCCATCCAAACCAAAAGCGCCCCAAGCACGAGCCCCTCAAGCGCCGCCTCATAAAGCTGCGAAGGGTGGCGCGCGCAGATGCCAGCAACTTCGGCGCAAAATTGTGCGGCCTCCGTCGGGAATGCGACACCCCAAGGCAGATCAGTGGCGCGACCCCAAAGCTCAGCATTGATAAAATTGGCGATGCGGCCCAAAAACAAGCCCGGTGCGAGACCAAGGCAAATCATATCCCCGGTTGATAATTTCGGGATTTTATGGCGCGTGGTGTAGTAAAGCGCCGCCGCGATCACACCGATCACTCCACCATGAAAGGACATGCCGCCTTGCCAAAGTTTCAGGATTTGCAGGGGGTTCGCCAGATAAACGCCGGGTTGATAAAACAGCACATACCCTAGGCGCCCACCAAGGATCACGCCAAGGATCACCCAAAACAGCAGATCTTCGACCTGAGTAGCACGCATCACGGGTGTATCGTTTTTCCAAAGCCGTGTCGTGCGCACGGCACGCACCACCAACCGCCAGCCGAGCAGGATACCGACAATATAGGCCAGCGCATACCACCGCAGCGCAAAGGTGGAACCAAACAGCGTAATTTCAAAAATCTCAGGCGAGATGTCGGGAAAGGGGAGCATTGCAATCATGTGGTTGATTGACCCCGACATCGCGGGGAAGTCAACCTTGCGAGAACGCTCAAGAGACACCATATAGTGATTAACACAATATTCCGGAGGCCAGACATGCAGACCCGTAACAAGTTCTTTGACGATGTGTCACAGATGATGACAAATGCCATGGGCGTGGCCCAAGGGGCCAAGGATGAGGCGGAAACCGCATTCAAAGGCATGATGGACCGCTGGCTGTCAGACCGCGATTTTGTCACCCGCGAAGAATTCGACGCCGTGCGCGCGATGGCGCAAAAGGCCCGCGAAGAAAACGAAGCCCTCAAGGCGCGGTTGGATGCTTTGGAAAGCAAAAAAAGCTAAAGCCCAGAGGTTCAATGCATTTTGCGGCAGTGCGAAATGCTGTTGCTGATGCGCCTTTTTGGTGCGTGGGTCTTGAGTTTATTTGGCCAGACGAGAATTAAGTGTATGCGCTGAATCTTGGGCGCTGAGACAATTCATCCACAGCATATTGTAGTTATCCCCGCCTTATCTTGGTTATCCCCAAGAAAAGGGTTGCCACAAACCCATCTTGCACGCACCATATATTGTATGGGATGCGGATTTTTCCACGTTCTATAGTAATCACACCCATGTCTGGTAGCACTTAGCGGCCAGAACAGGGGATAGATAAAAGAGGTGGCAAAATGGCCCTGACCGAGCAGTACCTTGAAGACGACATTCATCCCATTGATATTGTTGAGCATCTTGCCGCACATCACGAATGGGATTTTGACCGCATATCTGACGAACAGATTGCCATGGCTGTCGAAGGCCAGTGGCGGACCTATTCGATCACGCTTGCGTGGTCGGCCTATGATGAAACGCTGCGCCTGATTTGCACGTTCGAGATGGAGCCACCGTCCGAGAAACTACCCAAGCTCTATGAATTGCTTAATGCCGTGAATGATCAATGCTGGGCCGGGGCGTTTACTTACTGGGCCGAACAGCAGATGATGGTTTATCGCTATGGGTTGGTGTTGGCGGGCGGCCAAGATGCCACGGCAGAACAAATCGATACGATGATTGGCGCCGCAGTGATGAGCGCGGAGCGCTATTATCCCGCGGTGCAATTGGTGGTCTGGGGCGATCGAACCCCAACCCAAGCGCTTCAGGTCGCCATTGCAGAGGCCTACGGCCACGCGTAACACTTTGCCCTGAATGAGATGTTTCAGGGGGAATGTGATGAAAGACAGCCGCATAGCTGAAGGTGGTCTGGTCCTGTTGGGCTGTGGCAAAATGGGATCGGCAATGTTGGCCGGATGGTTAGCACGCGGATTGCCTGCATCATCCGTCTGGGTCATTGACCCGCATCCGTCTGAATGGCTGCAAGGGCAGGGTGTGCATCTGAACACAGAATTGCCCGCAACCCCGGCAATTGTGTTGGTTGCCGTCAAGCCGCAGATGATGGCGGATGCCCTGCCAGCGCTGAAAATGATGGGCAATGGCGCGACGTTATTCGTCAGCGTTGCGGCAGGAACCACGATTTCTTATTTTGAACAAATTTTGGGCGCGCAGACCCCCATCGTACGAGCGATGCCCAACACCCCGGCAGCGATATCCCAAGGTATCACGGCAATCGTCGCAAACGCGGCAGCTGGCTCATCGGCGCTGGATGAGGCTGAGACATTGCTGAGCGCAGTGGGCGCCGTTGTGCGACTGGAGCACGAGGCGCAGATTGATGCGGTCACGGGTGTCAGCGGTTCAGGTCCGGCGTATGTTTTTCATATGATTGAGACCATGGCAGCGGCAGGCGAAGCACAGGGGTTGCCCGCGGCCTTGTCGATGCAGTTGGCCAAGGCCACCGTTGCCGGGGCAGGCGCATTGGCGATGGAATCGAACGATACACCTTCTCAATTACGTATCAATGTGACCAGCCCGAATGGCACGACCCAAGCGGCGTTAGAAGTGTTGATGGACGAGAAAAACGGATTTCCTGCGTTGTTGAAACGTGCTGTCAAAGCTGCGAGCGATAGATCAAGAGAGCTTGCCGATGGTTGACTTGAGTTTTGATGACTTTCTTAAGGTCGATATTCGGGTCGGAACTGTGACCCGCGCCGAGGCCTTTCCCGAAGCCCGCAAGCCTGCGATCAAACTTTGGGTCGATTTTGGTGCGGA